>DATBFX010000605.1:0-11508 GCA_036558305.1 Thermomicrobiales bacterium
CGGGGCCGCTCCGGTGCCGGGTCGTCGACGAGAGGGAACGAGGGTGCAGGAACACCCATCAGTCGGTGGTCCTTGGGAGGGGCGACGGCATCGGCGACTCGACCGAGAGCCGCGGCTTGCGAGCCAACGGCCGCGACAAGATTCCGTTTGACCGGGGCGACATCCTAACATAACGTCCCCTGCGACAGCTTCCCAGACCGAGCAGAAACACGGTCCAACCGGCTGAGTCGGGTCGTCATCATGCACGCGTACACTATTCGGTCGACGCCGCAGCGTTCGCGGGATGATCGGTCGCAGCCGGTTCTCGTCGTCTCACGTGGCTCCGCTGTCCGGCCCACCCGTGCGCCACGCGCGGACCGCCGCCCAGCGATTGCGCCTTTCGGCTGATGCCGATACGACCCGTGCCCCGGCACCATTCCGGGGTCACCGGTTCGCCGTCGACGCGGCACGGCCGCGCCCTCCGACGCGAAACCGGGCGGGCGCACCGACGCAGCGATGCGGCACAGCAAGAAGGACGAGGCGAGATGGCGAGAGGATGGGAGTATGCCATCGTCACCCAGGACGGCGAGAAGGACATGATCGGGATCCAGTACGCCGGTCCCGAGCAGGTGGCGCACCACGACGTGCCGAAGGGGGCGCTCCAGTTCACGCTGGGGGAAATGGGGGGCAAGGAGTGGGAACTGGTGTCGGTGACCGCCTCCTGGCGGGCCGACAGCCACTACGTGACCCAGTTCTTCTTCAAGCGTCCCCACGAGGGGCACCGGACACTAAGAAACTAGCCGGTACGGTGCCGGCATGACGGGAGTTGCCGCCGCTGCCGATCACGATCCCACTCGGCCGCGACTCGCTCGTCGTTCCCCCACCGACGCCCACGAGTGCCCGGCCGGACCGGCGAGGGTGAGATGACGCCGGAGGAACTCCACACGCTGGTGCTCATCGCCGGCATCGCGGCGATGAGTCCGTTCATCTCCGACGTGGCCGCGCGCTGGGTCCGCCTGCCCGGCGTGGTGGTCGAGATCGGGCTCGGCATCGTCATCGGGCCCCGCGTGCTCGGCTGGGCCCACCTCCACGAGGTCCTCAACGAGCTGGCCCAGATGGGCCTGGTCTTCCTCATCTTCGTGGCCGAACCCATCTGGTCCATTGCCAGGACGCCCCGAGTGACTTGAGAATCCGGAGACCGGCAGCGACACCGAGACCGTCGCCCGGGCCCACCGCGTCGGGGTGCGCTGAGCGCGGGGGACGCGTACACACCGGGAGTCGGCATAGGGGAGGAGGCGGGTGGAACACGCGAGCAACGGCGCGGTCATCGAGCACATCCTCGACGTGGTCGAGTACGTCGCGGTCGGGATCGAGATCCTCGCCGTCACGATCATCGTGGCCGGGATCGTCGCCGCGACCAGGTCGTTCGTGGCCGCCAAACTTGGCCCTCGGATCGACCCGCAAGCGGCCAGGTCCTACCGCGCCCGCCTCGGAAGCGCATTGCTGCTCGGGTTGGAGATCCTGGTCGCGGCCGACATCATCCGGACGGTCGCGCTGGACGCGACGCTGGAGAGCGTGGTGGTGCTCGGCATCCTGGTGTTGATCCGCACCTTCCTGAGCTGGTCGCTGGTCGTCGAAATCGAAGGACGGTGGCCGTGGCAGCCGCGCCCGACCGACGGGGCGGACGAGGGGAGGCCGGCACGGTTCGGACACGGAGGGGAGCTATGAGCCAGCCGCGGCATCCCGTCCGCCAGATCCCTCCGCGCGGGCGTGGTGGCCGGAAAGGAGCGGAACGATGATCGACCGCGTCGTCATTTTCGGGGCCACGGGAGATCTCACGGCGCGATTGCTGATGCCGGCACTGGCCGAGCTGACGCAGGAGCGGGAGCTGCCCGACGGTCTCCAGGTGCTCGGCGTCGGCCGCCTCGCCTGGTCGGCGGACGACTTTCGACGGCGCATGGAGCAGGCGCTGTCCGAGCACGCGCCGCACGTCGCGGTACCGGCGCGGGAGGATCTGATCGCGCGGCTGGACTATCGCCGGGCCGACGTGACGGCCGCGGCGGAGATGGATGCGGTCCTGGGCAGCACCGAGCGCCCGCTCCTCGCCTATCTGGCGCTGCCGCCCTCGCTGTTCGAGCCGACGGTGAGTGCCCTCGCCGCGGCCCGCCTCCCGCCCGGCAGCACGATCGCGATCGAGAAGCCGTTCGGCGACGGCGTCGCCTCCGCCCGGCACCTCAACGACGTGCTGCGCACCGAACTGCCCGGCACGACGGTCTTCCGGGTCGACCATTTCCTGTCCAACCAGCTCATCAACCGCATCGCCACGATGCGGTTCGCGAACCGCATTTTCGAGCCGATCTGGAACAACCAGCACGTCGAACGTGTCGAGATCGCGTGGGACGAGACGCTCACGCTGGAAGGACGCGCGACGTACTACGACGGAGCCGGCGCGCTGCGCGACATGTTGCAGAACCACCTGTTGCAGGTGCTCTGCCTGGTCGCCATGGAACCGCCGTCGCGGTTCGACGAGCAATCGGTCCGCGACGCCCGGGTCGCCGTTCTGCGCGCCATCCCCAGTCCGACGCCCGAGCGGGTCCGCCGCCACTCGGTGCGCGGCCGGTACGCGGCCGGCACCATCGGCGACCGCAACGTGCCCGCCTACGTCGACGAGCCGGGGATCGACCCGCACCGCCAGACGGAGACGTTCGCGCAGGTGACCCTGGAGGTGGAGAATTGGCGGTGGAAGGGGACGCAGTTCACGATCCGCTCCGGCAAGGCGCTGGCGCAGGACCGTGCCGAGGTCGCGGTCCACTTCCGCCCGGTTCCGGGCCTGCTGTTCGAGGGACAAGGCGTCACGGGCAACGTGCTCCGCATCGGACTCCTGGAACCGTCCGTCCGCCTCTCCGTGAACAACCTCGGATCGGAGCACCGGCTCGCCGAGCGGACGCTCGCGCTGGACACCGCCCCGCCCACCCGCCCGGCCTACGCCAACCTCCTGTTGGCGATGCTCCATGGCCGACAGATGGTGGCGATCCGCGACGACGAGACCGAGGAGATGTGGCGCATCGTCGAGCCGGTCCTCGCCGCCTGGGCTGCCGACGACGTCCCCCTGCTGGACTACCCCGCGGGGTCGGACGGACCGGCCGCCGCCCGGATCGGTGATGCCTGAGGACGCCGGGTGACGTCGTCCTCAGAAGACCGGCGATGGAGCGCGGCCGTTGCTCCGCACCAAACGATCACGTCGAATCGAGCCGCGGCTGCTCCAGGTGCGCCTCGACCGCCTCTTCGACGTCGAGATGGAAGTTCGCCGCTCCGATTCGCTGGACCAATCCGTCGCGCTCCAGGACGGCCATGACGCGAGGCTTGACCCTCGCCAGACGGAACGACAGCCCCTTCGCGTGCAGGTTGCCGGCGATCTCTCCGAGCTTGCCGGCGCCTTGCGAGTCGATGAAGTTCACACTCTGGAGATCGAACACGACCGCGCTCGGCGGAGGCTCGGCCGTGCCGACCAGTTCGTCGATGCGGTCTTCGAGCGAATCCGCCGTGACGAAAAAGAGCGCGCCGTCGAGGCGAAGGGCGACGACGCCGGGAATCCGCTCGTCGTCGGGATGGTCCTCGATCTCCCGGAACACGTGGGTGCCTTTGACGCGGCCGAGATGGGGCATCGCCGGCGAGGTCACCACGCGCAGGAGCCACCCAAGCGAGAGCACCACGCCGATGACGACCCCGGCGAGCACACCGGCGAGGACGACCCCGGCAATCGCGGCCATCGCGATCCAAAAATCGGACCGCTTGACGGCGTAGAGGCGGCGCAACTCGGGGACATCCATCATACCGGTGGTGACGGCCTCGATGATCACGGCCCCGAGGACGGCCTTGGGGAGATCGGAGAAGAGCGGCGCGAAGAGGATCAACGTCAGAATGACCGCCGCGCCCGTCGTGAGTGAGGCGACCTGGGATTTCGCCCCCGCGCCGTCGTTCAGCGAACTGGCGGAGAGGCTCGTCGACACCGGAATGCCCTGGAACAGTCCGGCACCCACGTTCGCCGCCCCTTGGGCGAGGGATTCCTGGTTGACGTCGACCCGGTAACCGTTCTTGGCGGCGAAGTACCGGGCATCGCCGGCGCTCTGCGAGAAGCCGATCATGACGATCGCGACCGAAGCAAGCAGCACCAGCAGCGCGTGATCCGCCACCAGGTGGATATCCGGGACCACGAGCGACGGCAGCCCGCGCGGCACATCGCCGACGAGCGCGACGCCGCTGTCGCCCAGATTCAACGCCGCGGACGCCACGAGCCCGCCGATCACCACCACGAGTGCTCCGGGCACCTGTGGCGCAACGGCACGCAGACCAAACAGGACCGCCAGCGAGAGCGCCCCGACGAGGAGCGTGGTGCCGTCGATCCCGTCGAGTCCTTTGATCCAGGACCAGAACTTCTGCCAGGCGTTGTCGCCGCTCCCGTCGCTGCCGGTGATCTTCGGCAGTTCTCCGGTGGTGACGTCGATCGCCGCGCCGAAGAGGAAGCCGGTGATGACGGCGCGGGAGATGAACTGGGAGATCCAGCCCATCCTCAGGACGGACAACAGGACGAAGATCAGCCCGGCGCCGAGGGCAATCGCGGCCACGATCGCCGCCGCGTCCGGCTCGTTCGAGATACCGGCCCCGAGCACGGCGCTTCCCGCGACCGCCGCGAGCGCGGAACTCGGACCGGTCGAAATCTGTCGCGAGGTGCCGAAGATCCCGTAGAGGATCGCTCCGGCGGCCGCGGCGTACAGGCCGTTCTCGATGGGGACCCGCGCGATCTCGGCGTAACCGAGGTTCTTGGGGACGACCAGCGCGGTGACGGTCACCCCCGCGATGAGGTCGGATCGGAGGTAGGACCGGTCGTACCGTCGGATCCAGCCCAGGATCGGCACCACGCGAGCGACGCGGGTGCTCACGTTCGCTCGCGCAGACTCGTGCTCGTCCGCACGGATTCCGAGGACCATTCGCGCACTCCTACGGCCCAACCCGGTCCGACGAGGTCGAACGGGTTGCCACCCCGACCGAGAAGAGGACAGCCGTCAGGGCGCACCCGACGACGACGCCACGGCGGAGCCACGACTTCCGATGCCCGCCGATGGCGTTTTGTCCCGGGAGCCGGCGCGGCACTCCTTCGCCCTGGCGCCCGCTCCCCCGCATCGCGCCGCCTGCCGGGGGCCGTCGTTGGCGTGCCGCCGGGAGAGGGTGACGCACGCCAAGGTCGACATGCGCGGGGCGCCCGCCCAACCCGGCCGCTTGGCCTCCACCGGTCGACCGGGGCATGGGGCGGGAGTCGGACCGCGCGCGACGCATGGGCCGGCCGTTAGTCGAACGCCGTGATGAGGTCACGGCAATACCGATCGAGGCGAACGACCGAGGCGTCGATCGACGCAACCTGGTCGATCGTGGCGTAATAGCGAAAGTCGCGGCGAAAGTACCTGGTGTCCGCGATCTTGATGTAGCCGGTCTTGCGCAGCCGCCCGGAGAGTTCCGTCGGCAGGTCCGGCGCGTGTTGGACGCCCGATGCCGGTCCGACCCCGCCGGCGACGACGGACGCGGGATCGATGCGGAAGTCGATCACCCGACCAAACCGTTCCCCGGACGCGTCCTCGACCGCCATTTCGACCCGGATCTGCCCCGTCCATTCCGTCGCGCCGGCGTGCGCGACGCCCAACGCCCGCATCGTCGACATCGTGACTTCCCCACCAGATGACACGATCGGCACCGCATGGTTCGGTAACCGATGCCAAGGCTAGCGGAGTGGAGGTCTCACCCGCGTGGGCCGAAGGGTGTATTCCTCATCCCCTTCATGCGATCGATCGCGCTCGTCTACTCCGAGCCGGTTCGTGAAACGCCGCCTTGAGCGCGACGAGGAGGAACGCGATCGCGACCAACGTGACGCCGCCGGCCACGCGTGCCGCCGGTCTGGTCCCCAGGTTCCGGGCCATCCACCAGCCGAAGAGAAGCAGGGTGGTGTAGGCGACGATCTGGGCGCCGTCGATCGCGTGGTGGATCTCGACCAGACCGAGCGCCGAGAGGACCAACACGGCCACCGGCAGCAGTGCGCCGACCAGGAGGGGGACGGCCTCCCAGCCGAGGTGGCCGGCTTCGGACCGCGAGAGCCGTTTGTGGTGGACGAACATGCCGGCGATCGCGTCGGCGTCGACCTCGGCGAGGGCGACGGTCAGCACGGTGCCGACGAGCAGTTCCGGACCCGCCCACCCCGCGTGGGGCGGGTGGATTTCCATCGCCTCCAGCACCGACATGACGAACACCAGTCCGTAGACGGACCGCGCGATGGCGAAGTGAGTGGCGATGCCGGCCCTTTCCGGCGAACCTTCATGGACTTCTCGCTCCGCCATCGGTGCGCTCGCCGACCGGCCCTCGGCACCGTCGCCGGATGCGTCCGGTTGCGCGGACACCTCGGCCGCTTCCCGCGTCGCCATCCCGTCGGTCGATTCGGCTGCCACAGAACCACCGAACGTCGGCGGTCGATGTGCTCCCATCGATCCGGCCCTACTGGTGGGTCAGCGAGATCACGCCGACGTCGGCGAGTCCGTTGAGCGCGAGTTGGACGGCGAGGGCGGCGAGTAGGAATCCGAACACCATTTCGGTCACGAGCATGCGGTTCTCGACCAGGCGTTCGCTGACCCGGGTGGCCCACCGGAACACGACGACGTCGAGCGCGAGTACGGCCACGAGCATCGCGACGAACACGGCGAACACACCGAAGGACGCGGACTCCGCCGACGCGGTCACCAGGACCACGATCCCGGCCGGATTCAAGAGGTACGGCACCCCCAACGGAACGACGGCAAGTTGCAGCGGATCCTTACCTTGAACGGAGAGCCTTCCGGCGTCCAGGTCATCGCGCCCGAGCACCATCCTGACCGCGATGACGAGGAGGATGATCCCGCTGGCGACGGAGAGGGCTCCGGTCGAGAAGTGCAGCAGGTGCGTCAACAGTCCGCCGAGGCCGAGAAGGATCACCGCAACCACGCCGGCCGTGGTCATCATTTTCCGCAAGACGAGACGCTTGGTCGCGAGCGGCATCCCAGCCGTGACGTCGAGGAACGGCACCAGCGCCAATTTGGGACCGATCCCGATCAGGAGCAACAGGAAGGCGTCAAAAACGGTCGTCGCGGTGATCGACTCGAAGTCCATCGCGGCCCTACCGGGGGGGTTGCCGATTCGCGAGCGCGACGATCCGGCGCGCGAGCCACACGGTCGTGCGATCCCCGATCCTTCGCCCCACCAGTCAAGACCCCGTCGTGGTCGCGTCGCCGGAAGGTGGCGTTGCCTGTTCGGCCTGATCGAGCGCCGCCTGGAAACGAGCGAGTCGCTCCGGGGCAAGATCCGTACTGTGGACCGAGCCGCCGAACTGCGCGAGATCGGCGGCCGCCTTGCCGGTGTCCGCGCCTTCCTCGAAGAGGACGACGATCGCCGACCCGCCCGATTCGAGTTGGGCCCCGATCGACGAGACGAACTCGTCGTCGAGCCCGTCGTCTTTGTGCCGGCCCTTGTGGAGACCGACCGCGGCGCCGGCGGCAAGACCGACGACCGGGATCGCGAAGAGCGCCCCGACCATCAACCCCAGCGCCCCACCGACGGCCGCCTTGCCGGCGCCTGGATGCCCCCGCGGATGGACCGCGAGTTCGCCGTTCTCTTTGCTGATCCAGCACGCCGCCTCGACGTGGATCAATCGATCGAAATCGGACCAGTCGACCGACTCCATCGCCTGCTTGGCACGATCCGGATCGGGATAGGTGATCGCGAGGAGCGTTGCCACTGAGTGCCTCCTAAAACGCGTGATTGCACGGGCATACCTTGCCCGCGAGCGAGACCGGACGCCTCGCAGCACCTTGCAGGCGTGATCAACCAACGCGGCAGGTCAGACCCGTGCCCATGCCGCGACCACGAACATGCGAGCGCGGGCGTGGCGAAAGCGCTCGAGCTCCCCGGGGCGACACGTTTGTCGCCCCGGTGGACGTGGGCGTGCTCGAGCGCGAACCTGCCGCGTTCTAGCTGGCGGGAGAGGACTCCGCGGGAGGCGCCTCAGGAGGAGCCATTTCCACGGGAGCCGTCCCCGCGGAAGCCGTCTCCGCCGGTGCCTCCGTCTCCGTCGCTGCCGTTTCCAGTTCCTCCGCCACCTTGCCGTCGACCGCCTCCCGCACCACGTCGGCGCCGGCGTCCTTCAGGATCGACGACACCTGGTCGACGGCCGCGTCGTCGACGGCGACGATCAAGAGCGTGTTTCCCGGCTCCAGCTTGGCGCCGACCTCCTGGAGTTTCTGATTCGGGAAGCCGGAATCGCGGAGCTTGGAGGCCAACCCGCCGACGGCGGCGCCAATCCCGAGCGGCCAGAGGACCGTGCTACCGAAGAGCCCAATCACGCCGCCGACCACCCCGCCGACGACCATGCCCTTGCCGCCGCTCATGTCGGCGGTCTCCTTGATCCGCAACTTTCGATCGTCGCTCATCTTGAGCACGGCCGCGTTCTGGATGCCGAGTCCCTGATCCTCCTTGCCGATCTGCTTGAGCTTGTCGAGTGCGTTGCCCGCCGCCTCCTCGGAGCGGAAGCGTGCGACTACCGCGTGGGCCGGAATCGTGGCGGCCATTTGAGTTACTCCTTCTGCTCCTCTGCATCGAGCGCGAGCGACCATCGCTCGCATCGTCTCCGTCGTGCTCAGTCCATGGCACCTCCTTGGTTGGCGAGGTCGTGGGTCGGCCTCGACGGATCGCCTCGATCGACGCGCGGCTAACGTCCCTTGAATCCCTTGAAGCCCTCATGCAGCGCCAGAATCGACGACACGAGCCCGATGTGCGAAAAGGCTTGGGGGAAGTTGCCCAGCAACCGCTTCGCGACCGGGTCGTACTCCTCGCTCAAGAGACCCACGTCGTTCTGCAGGGCGATCAAGGCATCGAGATTGCGCTGCGCCTCCTCCTCGCGTCCCACCGCGGCGAGCGCGTTGACGAGCCAGAACGAGCAGATCAGGAACGCCCCCTCGCTACCGGCGAGACCGTCCACCCCTTCCTCTGTCGAGTAGCGGGAGACGAACGGCCCGGATGCCAGTTCCCGCGTGATCGCGTCGACCGTGCCGGCGACGCGCGGATCGTCGTCCGGGAGGAAGCCGCTGCCCGGGATGAACAACAGACTCGCGTCGACCGCCTGGCCGCCGTAGGACTGGACGAACGTGTTGCGCTCGGCGTCGTAGCCGTGCTCGCAAATGTCCTCGTGGATCGCGTCTTTGAGTGCTCGCCAGCGCGCGACGGGCACCTCGCGACCGGTCAGCTCCGCGAGCTTCAGCGCGCGGTCGACGGCGTACCAGGCCGAGAACTTCGAGTAGGTGAAATGCTGGCGCTGACCACGGACTTCCCAGATTCCGTCGTCCGGCTCGCGCCAGCGACGCTCGACGGCGTCGATGATCGCCTGGAGATTCAATCCCGGCGACCTCGCGGCGTCTTCCCTGGGTCGCACCCCGGCCTGCACCGCGTGGTACGCCCCCGCGATCACCTCGCCGTAGATGTCGAGTTGAAACTGGTCGCTGGCGGCGTTGCCGACCCGGACCGGCCGCGAGCCTTCGTAACCGTCCAGCCACGGCAGCTCGAACTCCGTCAACCGGTGCTCGCCGCCGATCCCGTACATGATCTGCAATTGCGCCGGGTCGCCCGCCACCGCCCGCCGCAACCAGGCGCCGAGCGCGACCGCCTCTTCCGTGTAGCCGAGCCGGGCGAGGGCGGCGATGGTGAAGGAGCCGTCGCGCAGCCAGCAGAACCGGTAGTCCCAGTTCCGCACGCCGCCGATCTCTTCGGGCAGCGAGGTGGTGGCAGCCGCCACGATACCGCCGGTCGGTGCGTAGGTGAGCGCCTTCAGCGTGATCAGCGACCGCAAAACGGTCTCGCGGTGCGGCCCCTCGTAGGCACAGCGGCCCGACCAGGCTCGCCACCAGTCTTCGGTCCGGGCCACCGCCGCTTTCGCGTCGGCCTGGTCGGGCACCCCTTCGTACGAAGGGAACCAGACCAGCCGGAACCACGCCTCGTCTCCCTCCGCGATCGTGAACGCCGACGTGACCGAGGCGTCGCCGACATCGAGATCGACCGACGCCCGCAGGCAGAGCGCCTCCGGTCCGGCCACCGCGACGGCACCCCCGTCCACCTCGTTGACGAGCGGAATCCGCCGGCCGTAGTCGAACCGCGGGTTCAAGTCCAGCCGCATCGGCACCCGCCCGCGCAGGCCCTGGACGACGCGGACCACGTCGGGACACCCTTCGCGCGGCGGCATGCAGTCGACGACGCGAACCGCGCCGTCCGCCGTCTCGAACTCGGTTTCCAGGACCAGGGTACCCGGTCGGTAGCGGCGATCCGCACGTCCACCATTCGCGGCGGGGGCGATCTGCCAGCGCCCGTTGCGCTCGTCGCCGAGCAGCGCCGCGAAGCAGGCGGCCGAGTCGAAGCGATGCAGGCAGAGCCAATCGATCGAGCCGTTGTTCCCGACCAGGGCAACGGTCTCCGTATCGCCGATGATCGCGTAGTCCTCGATGCGCAGCGACATGCCGTTCTCCCTCGAAGCCGGGCCGGGCGGCCTCATAGCGGGAACCGTGTCAGCCCCGGGCCGCTTCGAAAATGGTGACCCACTTGCGGTACCGATCCGCGATCTCGGTGGCCGCTTCCTTGACGGACAGCCGTTCGTCGCGCCAGGACACGAGCGGATCCCAGAAACTCGTCCGGCCTACGGCGAAGCCGATGAAACCCGGCACGGTCGCCGCGGTCGTGAGCCATTCGACGACTTTCTGCTCGTTCTCGCCGCGGCCCAGGACGATGCAGCCGACGTCCGCCCGTCCATCGCGCCGCACCGCGGCGACGACGTTTTCGCAATCCGTCTTTCGGTCCAGCCCCTCGATCTTCCAGACGTCCGGCTCGATCCCTGCGTCTTGGAGCGCACGAATGGCGTCGACCATGAGCCCTGGGCGGAGCTCGCGGTCGTAGGCATGGTGATTGCCACCGAGGCGTTCGAGTTGGGCCGCTTCAGGCGGAACGAGGAGTTCGAACATGAAGCGCCGGTCGTGGCCGTGCACGTAGTCGGAGAGTTGGCGCAGGCGCGCGGCCTGGCGCGCGTTCATGGCCGCATCGCCCTCGGGGTTGTAGCGGACCAGCACCTTGCAGAAGGTCGGATCCACGGTCTCAATGTGGCGCTCGAACTCGGCGCCGTACTCAAACTCGAACTCGTCCAGCCCGCTCTTTTCCGCGGGGGTGGAGGTGATGAACCCAGCTTGTGTCGCATCGGCCAGGATGCCCGCGCCGAACTGCTCGTCGACCAGGATGCCGGCGCGTTGACGTGGCAGGCCGCGGGCGATGGCGGCCTTGAAGCCCGCGTAAACAACCTGTTTTGCCTCTCGTACTCGCGCCGTCTGCTGCTCATCGATCGGGCCGCGCCAGCCGAAGAGCCCGGTTTGGAAGGTGGCGCGATGGTCGAACGGCAGAATGTACAACGGTCGGTAGTAGCCCACG
>DATBFX010000606.1:0-52119 GCA_036558305.1 Thermomicrobiales bacterium
CATGTTGTCCAGCCGCAACCCGTGCGGTGTCGCGTAGTCCCCGTCCGCCTCAACGTCCGCGAACGAGAGTGTGGTCCGTTCCATCCCGATCGGATCGAGCACCCGCTGCCGCAGTTGGGTCGCATACGCCTCGCCCAACTCGCCGAAGCGCCCTCCCGCCGCGGCCGCCGCCACGTACCCGCCCGTCGCCACCATCTGATTGCTGTACTGAAACGCCTCGCCGATCTTCGTGGAGAACTGAAACCCCTTGAGCGATTCGATCACGCCCTCCGGTGTCAACTGGCCGGCGTTGAACACCAACTCCAGGTCGCGCCGCGGCACTCCCGTGCAGGCGCAGACCAGGTTGCGGACGGTGATCTTCTTCGTCAGGTCGGGATCGGCGACTGCAAACGACGGCAGGACGTCGACCACCGGTTCGTCCCAGCGCATCACCCCGTCGTCGACCTCGCTCGCCATCATCATCGTCGTCATCGACTTTGTCGTCGACCCGATCATCATCAAGGTATTCGGCGTCACCGGTTCGTTGCCGCCCTTCTCCTTGACCCCGAACCCCTTGGCATAGACCATCTTGCCGTTCTGGACGACGGCGACCGCCGCCCCCGGCACCTGCAACCGCGCCATCAAGTCTTCGACGTACGATTCGAACTCCCTCACCAACTCGCCGTCGAACCGCTTCGGCGTCACCCCGGTCAGGTCCGTCTCCGCGACACCGGTGATTTTGAAACCGCTGGAGATGATCTGGATCTGCGACACCCGCCTGGTAACCGCCTCCAGCGTCCCCTCGAAGATCAAGACGTAGACGTGCCCACCGACCACCTGCCCGGCCGCTTGGACCACCTGCCCGCTTACCTGCCCGAGATCGTACGTGATCACCAGCGTCTTCTCGACGCCCGGACTCGACGGCACCTCTTGCTCGATCGCCTGCGGTTGGTTGTTCGGATCGAACGACGGATCGACGACCGCCCAGCCATCGACGATCCCGGTCTTGGCATCCGTCCCCGCGACCACGACCGCCGAAATCGTAATGTCGCCGTCGGGATCGCTGAAGACGACGTAACCACTCCGCTCGTCCACCGTCCAATTCGTCGGAATCGGCACCGTGAACCGCCCGGCCGGATCGCGGTACAGCCCCTCCACTCCCGCCGATGTCGCTGGTGTCGCGGTCTGCCGCGCCGTGGTCGGAGCCAGCGGCGCGCCGAACAGGAGAGCCAGCACGACGAGCGGCACGATCGCCGCGCGATGCACTCGTCTCACCAGGATCTTCCCCCTTCACCTGCGCTGGGGCGCAACGTCGGGACCATACACACAGCAGAACGAGGCACGATCTCGGCAGGTGTCGCAAGCGTGCACTCGAAGCTCGAAGCTCGAAGCTCGAAGCTCCGTCAGTCAACCTCCTCCGCGATCACCATCACCACCTCGCCCTGCTCGGTCACCGCCCGGAACTTGCGCTGCATCACGTAGCCGTCGCCGTCGGCGACGATCTCGACCGGCGGTTCGTCCCAGCGCTCGAAGTCGTGGATGCGGGTCACCGGTGTGCCGGCGCGGACGAACGCGCCGAGCGGCACCAGCGGTTCGCTGATCCCGCTCACCGGTGCCGGAATCCAGCGGTCGACGTCGATCGCCGACACCACCCGTTGCCGGTCGAGCCCCGGCGGCGTCAGGTCGACCACCGGTTCAGTGAGCAACCCGTTGTGCCGCATCACGTTGAGCACGCCCTGGTGCGCCCAGCGGACACCGGCGAGATCGGTCGCGGCGCCGAACCCCAACTCGCTGCCGATCGTGATCTTGCCCATCGCCTCCGCCTCTTCGGTGAGGAGGCCGGTCCCCATCCCGCTCGTGTAGACCATCGCGAAGGGGGTGCCGAAGAGGAGGGCCGTCTCCTTGAACTTCGCGTACAGCGCCGGATCGTGGACCTGATGGAACGACATCGTGCGGATGATTTCCATCGGTTTCCCGCCCGAGTGGATGTCGATCACGACGTCTGCGCGCGCGAGCACCTCGTCGGTGACGAACCGGGCGATCCGGCTCGTGATCGACCCCTGCGGATCGCCGGGGAAGGCGCGGTTCATGTTCATCCCGTCGAGCGGCGACTGGCGCTGCCCGGCCTGGAACGCCGGGACGTTCAGCACCGGGATCACGATCACCCGCCCGGCGACGAGTTTGCCGGGATCGAGTTCCCGGATCAGGTTCTTCAACCCGACCGGTCCTTCGTACTCGTCGCCGTGCGTCCCGCCGATCGCGACGACGGTCGTCCCCGGCCGCGTCGCGCACGCGACGTACAGGGGCAACCGCACCCGCCCCCAGGTCCCGTCCATCGTGAACGGCACGCTGTAGCGCCGCCCCCCCGGCGACTCCCAATCGATCTTCTCCACGGGCGTCACGTCGAGGATCATCGTGCCCCCACTCTCAACCAATTCCGATGTTCGACAGCCGGTAGCATCGCACGAAACGATGTTGCCTTGGCGACCGCTGTCGGCCCTCGACATCCGACAAGGCGCAAGGGATGCTTGGCGCTGGCCGCTTTTCTCATGCGTGATCGGAAATACCGGTACGATTGAGCCGGAGTGGCCAAATCGACGGAGACTCGCTCGGTCATCTATAATCGCGGCACCCGATATCCGTACAGGGTACCGCCTGTGCGCCGCGAGCGAGGATCGTCGATGCCACGCCCCCTCCATTCCTCCCTGCTCGTCCTCCTCGTCGCCCTCCTCGCGCTGCGGTTGGTCGCCGCGACGGGCGCCGCCGCCGTCACCCCGACCGCCACCGCCGACGGTGACAGCGATTCCGAGGTCGGTTCGCTCCGCGCCCGCCCAAGTCCGCGCCCCTACGACAATCCCAACGCCCAACCCGGTGCCGAGCCCGGTGCCGAACCCGGTGCCGGCGGCAGCGTTCGCGGCAGCCGCGCACTGGAGACGACCGAAGAGGCGGGCCCGCCCCGGCTCGACGACCCGGTCCTCCAGTGGTTGCCCGAAATCACCGACGCCTCGAACAAAACCGGCACGCCGATCAGCCTGATCGCCGGGATCATGCGCATCGAGTCCGGCGGCGATCCCTCCATCACCTCGCCCCAGGGTGCACAGGGGCTGATGCAGGTGATGCCCGACGAACTCCTCGCCCAGGGAATCGAGAGCAAGCAGTGGCTCGACCCGCCGACCAACGTCATGGCCGGCGCGGTGATCCTTGCCCAGCGCTCCGGCGGCGGCTGGGAAGCCGCCGCCGCTTACTACTTCGGCATCGGCTGCGACTACTACGGCACCTGCACCTACGGCTACGCGGTCGCCGTCCTCGGGTGGGCCAACGCCTATGCCCAGTTACTCGGCGATCCCTTCTGGTACGACGTGAGCCGCATCCCCGACGTCCCGGACTCGCCGACACCGACCGCGACCCCGACGACCGAGGGCACGCCGGTCGACCAATCGCCCACGCCCGAGCCGACCGGGACTCCGACCGCGGGTGCGACCGATGAACCGACGTCCGCCCCCACCGACGAACCGACCGAGGAACCGACCGAGGAACCGACCGCGACGCCGACCGACGTGCCGACGGAAGAACCGACCGAAGTCCCGACTGAGATCCCCACCGACGTTCCCTCACCCGAGACCGATCCGGCCGACGACTCGTCGTCCAGCGACGCCGGGACACCCGCGACCTGAAACCGGCGTCCCGGCTAGACTTCATGATAGGCGGGTGGCGCAGAGCCGGTGGACCCGTCACTGGAAGTGCCGGGAAGGGCCGTTACCACACGTCGTGTGCAACCCGACGCCGCCAGCTCATCGCGGATCAGGCAGGCGATGTGCGTGACTGCTGAACGGCTGAGGGTTCGGTTGCAATGACGCACTAAGGATGATATGAAGGTAGTGCTCTCTCGAGGCGTGTAGCCCGTCGGAGGAATCGTATCGTGAGCGAGTACACCAGCGTCCTCACCCGCAAGGGTCAGGCAACCGTTCCGGTCGAGATCCGCCAGACACTCGGTCTGCGACGCGGTGACAAGATCGCCTGGGTGCAGAGAAATGGTCACGTCGAGGTCGAACGCGCCCGAAGCGTGACGGAGCGGACGGCGGGGATCGCGCGCCGGTATGCGCTCACACCCGCCCCGACGTTGGAAGAGATCGACGCTCTCGTGGAGCAAGCGATCGCGGAGGATGCGCTGGAACTCGGTGACGGCGAATGATGCCGCTGCCATTCCTCGACACGAACATTCTGCTCCGTCACATCACGGGCGACGAGCCGAACCACAGCCCCCGGGCGACCGCGTTCCTTCGGCGAATCGAGCAAGGCGACGTCACGGTGCGCACCGCCGACACCGTCGTCTTCGAGACGGTCTACGCGCTTCAACGCGTCTACCGGATGCCGCGGCAGGGCATCCGCGACGCAGTCCTCCCGCTCCTCGCATTGCCCGGCATCAAACTGCCCGGTAAGGCATCATACCGGTACGCCTTCGATCTCTACGCCAACCAACCTGGACTCTCCTTCGGTGACTGCTTCCACCTGGCGCTGATGAAACGGCTCCGCCTGTCCGACATGCTCACGTTTGACCGCAAAATCGGACGTGTACCGGGGATCACACGCGTCGAGCCAACCTGAACCAACGCGGCGAGTTCCCGAACGGTCCTCGCTTCGTTGATCGCGCTTAACCAAGGGGGATGCATGGCAACCTCGACCGGTACCCGCAAAGTCATCGTCACCTGCGCCGTCACCGGTTCGGTGCACGTCCCGTCGCAGTCGCCCTATCTGCCGCTGACGCCGGAGGAGATCGCCGATGGGGCGGTCGGTGCCGCCGAGGCCGGCGCCGCCATCCTCCACCTGCACGCCCGCCGCCGGGAGAACGGGCGGCCGACGCCGGACCCCGATGTCTTCATGGAGTTCCTGCCGGTCATCAAGTCGCGCACCAACGCCGTCGTCAACATCACGACCGGCGGCGGTCAGGGGATGAGTCTCCAGGAGCGGCTCGCCCCGCCGATGCGCGCCCAACCAGAGATGTGCTCGCTCAACATGGGGTCGATGAATTTCGGGCGCTTCCCGATCGCCAACCGGATCAAAGAGTGGCGATTTGACTGGGAGAAGGCCGACCTGGAGAGCTCCCGCGACTTCATCTTCCGCAACACCTACGCCGACATCGAGTACATCCTGCGCGAGCTCGGCGAGACCCACGGCGTCCGCTTCGAATTCGAGTGCTACGACGTCGGCCACCTCTACAACCTGGCCCACTTCCTCGACCGCGGTCTGGTCAAACCGCCCCTCTTCGTCCAGACCATCTTCGGCATCCTCGGCGGTATCGGCACCGATCCCGAAGACCTCCTCCACATGAAACGCACCGCCGATCGCCTCCTCGGCGACGCCTACCGCTGGTCGATCCTCGGTGCCGGCCGCCATCAGTTCAACCTCGTCACGATGGGCGCGATCATGGGCGGCAACGTCCGCGTCGGCATGGAAGACAACGTCTACCTCGGCAAAGGCGAGCTGGCGAAATCGAACGCCGACCAGGTCGCCAAGATCGTCCGAATTCTCAAGGAGTTGTCGCTGGACATCGCGACGCCGGACGAGGCGCGGCAGATGCTCGGCCTGAAGGGGGCGGACAAGGTCGGATTTTGAGGGTTCGGCCCCCCCGGCCCCCCAATCCTGGGGGGTGAACGGGCCGTCTCCTTCAGGACCGTCCTGAAGACCCCCCTCTCCTCGTCTCCCCCCAGGATTGGGGGGCCGGGGGGGCCGGGGGGGCCGACGACCGGGCTGGAGGAGCCGGCAGGCCGTGAGCGTTGAGGTCCGACTTGATGCTTTTCGGTGTGTGCCGCTCGCGATCCCGAAAACGGGAAGGCGGTTAAGCGCACCCTAACGAGCTCCTCGAAAAACGAGGCACGTACCTCACCTTACCCGAACTGCCGGCATCTCCAGCCCGCCCATCACCCCCGACCAGCGGCGATCGAACTCGCCGCGAAACCCCGGACGATCCGGCTCGCCAAACAGCCGCACGAATTCCGCCGCCGGGACGGCAACGGCCACGATCGCGCAGCGACAATGCGGATGCGCCCGCCGCGCCTCCGCCGCCTCCCGGCTCGCAAAGATCTTGTGTGCGGCGTGACGCCGGCAGGCGGCACACGCGGCGCACCCGGCCGTTCCGGGTGTTCCCTCGGCCGTCGGGTCGAACACCCAGACCGTCCGCACGTTGGCTCCGCCGTTGGCGGCAGACGCCCGTGCGCTTCGACCACGGACCAGTGCCGCGCCGGCCACTGCCGCGAGCGCGCGACCGACAATGCCCCGTCGCGTGAAAACCCTGGAACCCGTCGCATTCGCCATCGCGCATTGCCGCCTATCGCCACCGGAGGATCACCAACGAAGGCCACGCTAGCAGCGGATGAGAGATTTGTCAAGATTTTGCGCACGCGCGAGCCTCACCGAACCCGTCGTCGCCCGTGAGAGGCGGCATCACCCGGCCCAATCCGGCGGGGGTTCCAGGCGGATCGCGTAGGCGGGCGAATCCGGCGGCGCCTCCGGCAGCGTGACCACCAGCCCGTCGCCGCGCGGTTCGGCCGGCAAGCCCTGTTCGTGGCCCAGCAGCGAGGCGGTGATCCCTGGCTGACCGCGGAGACCCGGCAGGACGTGTGGTCCCGCACCGGGCCGGTCGAGGAGGATCGCGTAGAGCGCCCGCTCGGTGCGCGTGAACCGGACGGGCAGTCCGGTGTCGGTCGTGCCCTCGGCGACGACCCAGGGCCGGGTGCCGTAGATCGCTTCGCCGTTGACCGCCAACCACCGTCCGAGTGCCCGCACCCGGTCCAGTTGTCCGTCCTGGATGCTGCCGTCGGCGCGCGGACCGACGTTGAGGAGCATGTTGCCGTTCTTGCTGACGACGTCCACGAAAAACCGGACCAAGGTGTCGACCGGGATGAAGGTCGCCTCGTCCTCGGCCCGGTTGTACCCGAAGGAGTAGCCGATCCCCCGGTTGGCTTCCCACTTATCGGCGCGGATGGTGGCGAAACTGGTGTATTCCGGCGTCAGGAGATCGGGCGGTACGAGGTGCGTCGAGGTGCCGTCGGGCGCGATGTCCTTGAAGCGGTCGTTGACCAGACCCTCCGGTGTCCGCCGGTAGAAAGCGTCGACGATCGCGCGTAGCTCCGACCGGCGCGGATAGGCGATGTCGTTCCAAAGGATCTGCGTGTCGTACCGTTCGATCAATTCCCGCCAGTGGGCATCGGCGTAGGCGACGTAAGTCGGGTCCTGGATCACGGTCTTGCCGAGATCCTCGCGATCCTCGATCGGTCGCGGGTTGACACTCCAATCGAGCCCGCCGGAGTAGTAGGTGCCGAAGCGCAACCCCACGTCCCGGACCGCCCCCGCGAGTTCGCCGACGAGATCGCGGCTCGGGTGAAAGTCGCCCAGCGTCGGGTGGGGCACCCGGCTCGGCCAGAGCCGGAACCCGTCGTGGTGTTTGGTGGTGAGGACGACGTAGCGCGCACCTGCCTCACGGAAAAGGTCGGCCCATTCGGCGGGGTCCCAGGACCGGATCGCCTCGTCGAACATCGGAACGAAGTCGGCGTAGCCGGTGGTGCCGTACGTCCGCCGGTGGTAGTCGGCGGTGGGGCTACCGGGGATCTTGAGCGAATTGGCGTACCACTCGGCGTACGGGTTGTCCCGGAACCAGACGCGCCATCCGAGGCGTTGCGGCGCATCGGCGAGCGTGCCGGTCGTCACCGCCCAACCGGGCACCGAGTAGAGTCCCCAGTGGACGAAGATGCCCAATTTCGCGTCGTCGTACCACGTCGGCGTCGGTCGCTCGCTCATCGATCCCCCTTTCGCCGTCGGTCGTCGGCACCGGGATAGTATCCTGGCGCCGCGAACCGTGTGACCTCGGCTGTCGCGAATCGATACCGGCGAGAGGGAACCCCGAATGCGTTGGACCCGCGACGGCTACACGCTGGACGACGACCGCGCCCGACTCGACGTGCCACGGATGATCGGCTGGATCCAGGCCAGCTATTGGGCAACGGGACGCCCGGAACCGACGATCCGCCGCTCCTGGGACAACGCCGCGGTCGTGATCGGGCTTTACAACGGCTCCACGCAGGTCGGTTGCGCCCGCGTCGTCACCGATCTCGCCACCACCGCCTACCTCGCCGACGTCTTCATTTTGCCGGAGCATCGGGGGCACGGTCTCGGTCTCTGGCTCGTCGAGACCCTCGTTGCCCACCCCGACCTCGCCGGCGTTCGCTGGCTCCTCCATACCCGCGACGCCCACGACCTCTATCGCCGCGCCGGCTTTGAGCCGGCCGGGGAGCGGGTGATGGAACGGCCACGACCGACGTAGGGCGGAAGGCGGAAGGCGGGGAGAACGAGGTCAGGCGATGGACTGAGACTCGTCCACGATCTCTTCCGCCTTCCGCCTTCCGCCTTCCGCCTTCTGTTCCGCGATCCGCGCCGCGATCCCGTCGAGGACGCACTCGAGACCCCAGGCGAAGGTACGGTCCATGTCGAGGAACTCGAGGGGATCGACCTGGACGCGGGCCAAGCGCGGATAGTTGCCGGTGGCCAGGGCTTGCTGGGCGAACGGTTCGATCGCCAGCAACCACTGCTGGCGCATTTCTTCTTCGGTGAGACCGAGTTGGCGGCGAGCTGCCTCCTGGTTCAATTCGCCCAGCGTGAACCCGAGCGTGTAGTCGTCGACCACGCCGGTGATGCCGAACATCGTCCGCGCGTCGAGACCGAGCCCGTCGACGGCGGCGAGCGAGAGGTCGGCGTGGCGCATCATGTTCGGACCGAAACTCGGCAGGCTGGCGAAGATCGTCGCCATCCAGGGGTGGCGTTTCATGGTCGCGCGCGACTGATGGGCGATCTGGCGAAGATTGGCGCGCCAATCGGCAGAGGGGGGGTCGGGCATCTGGACCTCGCCCATCAACTCGTCCCGCATCAACTCCAGCAGGTTCTCCTTGTTCGGGACGTGCCAGTAGAGCGACATCGTGCCGACGCCGAGGTGGGAGGCGAGCCGGCGCATCGTGACGGCGTCCAACCCCTCGGCGTCGGCGATGGCGATCGCGGCGCGCACGATCTGGCCGCGGCTGAGGGCCGCGTGGGAGCGGCGGGGCGGTCGCTCGGGACGGAGCCAGATCGATTCGAAGCGTGGGGGGTGGTCGCCGGTCCATCTGGGCATCGTGGTCGCTCCGGGGGTTGACAATCGTACAACGTACCATTATCGTACATTGTACCATCGTCGTACGATGTACGACGATGCCGCAAGGAGATAGATGCCTATGGTCTCAGAGCCGGGAGGTCTTCACCAGTGTCCATCCATCTGACCGCCGCGCCCGGGAGCGATCGGGCGATCGTGGCGCGCGGCCTTCGCAAGCGGTTCGGCGAGACGCAAGCCCTGCGGGGCGTCGATCTCGCCGTCGAGCGCGGCTCGATCTTCGGTCTGCTTGGGCCGAACGGCGCCGGCAAGACGACGATTGTCCGCATCCTGACAACCCTCCTCAAACCGGATGGCGGCGACGCCCAAGTGGCAGGATTCGACGTCGTCCGCGACGGCGAGCAGGTCCGCTGCCGGATCGGGCTGGCCGGGCAGTACGCGACGGTCGACGAACTGCTGACGGGCCGCGCCAACCTGGAGATGATCGGCCGCCTCTACCACCTGCCGAAGAAAGCTGCCAAGCAACGGGCCGAGGAACTGCTCGAACGGTTCGCGCTGACCGACGCCGCCGGTCGGATCGCCAAAACCTACTCCGGCGGGATGCGGCGGCGCCTCGACCTGGCGGCGAGTCTGGTCGTTGCACCGCCGGTGCTCTTCCTCGACGAACCGACGACGGGGCTTGATCCCGCCAGCCGCCAGGCCGTCTGGGACATGATCGGCGAGCTCGTCGCCGATGGCACGACCGTGCTCTTGACGACGCAGTACCTCGACGAGGCCGACCGCCTCGCCGACCAGATCGCCGTGATCGACCACGGGACCGTCATCGCCGAGGGATCGCCGGACGAACTGAAGGCGTCGACCGGCGGCGAACAAGTCGACGTCGTCGTGCGAGACGGGAGCCGGTTGGGCGAGGCCATCGCCGCGGTGGCGCGGGCGGCCGAGGCCGAACCGCGGATCGATCGCGAGGCCCATCGGATCACCGCGCCGGTGCCGGACGGGGCGGCGGCGCTCATCCGTGTGGTTCGCGAGTTCGACACCGCCGGGATCGCGGTCGACGACATCGCGCTGCGGCGGCCGACGCTCGACGAGGTTTTCCTCAACCTCACCGGTCACACCGCTGAGGCAGACGACGTGGCCGAGTTGACGCCGGTCGGAAAGGTAGCCGCCTGATGGACGCGATCGCGATTCCCGCACCGCCGACGACACCGTTCGGACGGCTGCGCTGGGTGCTCGCCGACAGCCTGGTCGTGGCCCGGCGCAATCTTGCGCACATCCGCCACATCCCGGAAAAACTGAGCGACGTCACGATCCAACCGATCCTCTTCGTCGTCCTCTTCGGGTACGTCTTCGGCAGCGCCATCGCCGTGCCCGGCGGCAACTACCGCGAGTTCCTGATGGCCGGGATGTTCGCGATGACGCTGTTCGGCACGATCAACAGCACGGCGATCGGGATGGCCGACGACATGTCGAAGGGGCTGATCGATCGCTTCCGGGCGCTGCCGATGGCGCGATCGGCGGTGCTGATCGGGCGGACGATGTCCGATCTGCTCGAGGCTTGCCTCGGTGTTACCCTGCTGGCGCTGACCGGGTTGGCGGTGGGGTGGCGACCCCACGAGGGGCCGTGGCACACCCTCGCCGCCTTCCTCCTCATCCTCCTCTTCGGATTGGCGATGAGTTGCGCCGGCATCTTCATCGGCTTGACGGTGCGGTCGCCGGAGTCGGCGCAATCGCTCGGGTTCATCGTCTTCTTCCCGCTGATCTTCCTCTCCAACAACTTCGTGCCGACCGACGGGATGCCGCGGGTGCTGCGCGACATCGCGGACTGGAGTCCGATCAGCGCCGTCACCGCCGCCTGCCGCGATCTCTTCGGCAACCCCGGTGCCCCGACCGCCGCCTCGCCGTGGCCGTTGCAGCACGCCGTCGCGATCTCGATCGCCTGGTCGCTGGCGTTCATGGCCGTCTTCCTGCCGTTGGGTATCCGCCGCTACCTTGCCGCGACGACCCGGTGATGCGGAGCGGTAACCCGTCGGGGTGAGGCGTTCTGCACGAACGCTCCCCCGACGGGGAGGGGTATCATCCTCACCCGGAATCGCGCCCGATCCGGGAGGATGTCGTTATGTCGCGTCTGCACTCCCTCGACTACAAGTGGCTCGTGGCGGCGGTGTTCGTGTCGGGGTTGTTCATGGACCTCCTCGACACGACGATCGTCAACGTCGCCCTGCCGACCCTCGGCAAGGAATTCAACGCGGCCAACACGACCCTCGAATGGGTGGTGACCGGGTATCTGCTCAGTCTGGCGGTCTGGATACCGGCGTCGGGTTGGCTCGGCGACCGGTTCGGGACGAAGAAGATCTTCTTGCTGGCACTCTTCCTCTTCACGCTCGGGTCGGCGCTCTGCGGCGAGGCGTGGAGTATCGGTTCGCTGATCGCGTTTCGCGTCTTGCAGGGGGTCGGGGGCGGCATGCTGACGCCGGTGGGGACGGCGATGCTCTTCCGCGCCTTCCCGGCCAACGAGCGGGCGCAGGCGTCGTCGGTGCTGGCGATACCGGTGGCGATCGCGCCGACGATCGGCCCGATCCTCGGCGGCATCCTGGTCGACCAGGCGAGCTGGCGGTGGATCTTCCGCGTCAACATCCCGATCGGTATTTTCGGCTTCTTCTTCGCCCTCAAGGTGCTCAAGGAGCACACCGAGCCCGACGTCGGGCGGTTCGATCTGCCGGGGTTCCTCCTCGCCGGTAGCAGTCTGCCGCTCGTCCTCTACGCCCTCTCGCAGGCGCCGGAGCACGGTTGGACCGCGACCTCGGTGCTGGTCACCGGGCTCGGCGGCATCGCGTTGATGGCGTTGATGGTCGTCGTCGAATTGCGGGTCGAGCAACCGATGCTGGCGCTGCGCCTCTTCCGCGACCGGATGTTTCGGAGCGCCAACACCGTCTACTTCGCGACGGCGGCCGGGTTGGTCGGCGTCATCTTCTTGCTGCCGCTCTTCCTCCAGCAATTGCGCGATCTGTCGGCGACCCAGTCGGGGTTGACGACCTTCCCCCAGGCGCTCGGGATCATCGCCATCTCGCGGTTCGCCAGCCGGTCGTACCCGACGTACGGGCCGCGCCGGATGCTGATGGTCGGCATGGCGGGGATGGCGATCAGCACCGCCCTCTTCCTCTTCGTCGGGTTGGAAACGAGTCAGTGGTGGATCCGCGGCATCATGTTCCTGCGGGGGATCTTCTTCGGCCTGACGTTGATCCCGCTCCAGGCGGCGACGTTTTCGACGATCACGCCGCGCGACCAGGGACGCGCCTCGTCGCTGTTCAGCACCAATCGCCAGGTCGCGTCCTCGTTCGGCGTCGCGATCCTGGCGACGGTGCTGACGGACCGCACCAAGCACCACGTCGAGTCGGCGATGGCCCAAGCCCACGTCGCGAATCCCTTCCAACTGCCCAGTGCCGTCCTCGATCAGGCGACACTCCATGGGTACCACGATGCGTATTTCGCCGGGGTCGTCTTTGCGCTGATCGGGCTGGCAGCAACGTTCCTCATCCACGACGAAGATGCCGCCGCGTCGATGGCGCAGGCGGAGGCGAAGGCCAGGCGGAGAGACGAAGCGGGGGAACAGGCGGCGGTGGCGCGCTGAGCGCCGGCCGCCGGGCCAAAACGGATTGCCCGGCGACCGACCGCGCGCAGTACACCCCCAAGGGGGCCGCGGCCTACGTGGTGCGCGTCTGCACGCTGGAGTTTTGGAGGTCCACCTTGTAGCGGTCGGCCTCGCCTTGCAGGCGGTTGATCAACAGGTCCGGCGTCAGGCCAAACACCGCCGCCACGAGCACCCCAAACTGGTTCTTTTCGATGTTGAAGATGTCCTGCAGTGCCGGGATGGGGATATCCTTGAACGATGCCTGGTCGGCCGCAACCTGGAGCGGCTGGTTGAGCACCGGATAGAGCGTCGCCATCACCAGCACGCCGCCGAGCGCGGCGAGACCGGAGAGGACCGGCGCATAGATGAGACGCGCCCGCCGCAGACCGAAGTCCTCGTCGCCCGACCTGACCTCCTCGCTCGACGAGTTTCGCAACTGGGCAAACAGGCCGACGACCGCGCCGATCAGAAAGAAGGCCCCTCCCCCGACGATCGACGTCACCGGTGTCTGGTAGAGGACCGCGAGGTCCAGCAGCGCAAAGGCCAATAGTGCGGTGATCATCCCCGTCCAGATCAGGTGGTTCCGTGCGCGGATCACCCCCTCCCGACTCTCGTCGCGGAACTGGTTGATTGCCTGCCGGACGTCGGCCAGAAGCAGGGGTGCCCCCGCTTTCGCGACACCGGGATCGGCATCGGTGAAGTCCGGTACGTCCGTCGCGTCCACGAGCAACTTCTTGCCACCGAGCAACGAGAGGACGCCGCGCAGCCGCTTGAGCAAATCGGTCTCGTTCTTGATCCCCGAGTTGATGAGTCGCAATTCGTCGTAGAGGCCGTTGGCCACCAATTGCTCGGGCGACTCGACGAGGAAGAGTCCTTGCTCGGCGTCGTGGAGGCGACGCCAGATGTCGATGAAGCCGCTGCCGACCACCCACTTCGTGCCGGTACTCTTCTTTCTCGGTTGGTCGTCGGTGGAGATGCCGAGTTCGCAAGCGATGTAGTCGCGATGATCCCGCGCTTCGGTACAGGCGATCTGCTGATCGGCCGTGACGACCTTGCCCTCCGGGCAGAGCGTTTCGAGATGCGCGGCCAGACTCGTCCACCGTTCCTGCAATTCCCCGTACTGGTCCGGGTTCGTTTGGTCGGGGGCGGCCTGGCCACCGAGCCGGCGGGAATAGACCAGACCGACGAGGATCGCGGTGACGACACCCGCGGCGACGGCGACGTAGGCCTGCGTACCCGTCGTCTCTCCGATCCCGATGATGTAGACGGCGATCGTCACGATCGCGGCGAGACTGAGATCGACCAACGCCGAGTTCAGGAGCGCGGCGCGGAACCCCTTGCCGTTCGCGGGCTCCGCCCTGCTCATCGTGTCCGGTCCCAGTTTGAGCACGGTGTCGACCCCGTTTGGCGACACCGGCACGGTGACGACCGTTGCACCGGCCCCGTTCGTCGCCGTCGCTCCGTTGCCCGCCGTCTGCGGCGACTGCTCGCCCGTCTGGGGCGGCTCGGTCGCGACCGCGACCGCCCCCCCACCGGCGGCCGGCACGTTTGCCGGATCGGTGTTGGGTGCGTTCCCCTGGTCATCGGGTGCCATCGTTCTTGCCTCCTGACTGGACCGCCCCGGTCAACCGGGGGCCGTCGACGATGATTGGGTGATGGGTCCTGTTCGGATAGCGCCGCGCGGGCTCGAAGCCAATCACGGGGTGTCACCGACCGCCCCCCGGCAGCCCCTAGCCCCGGGGGCGGAACGCACGCCGATCCTACGCCGCAGCATACGGTTTCGTTTTTCACCCAACGCGTACGATAGGGTATCGAAGGGGTCTTGCCATCCTTAAAACAATGCACAAGACCGATGCAGCAAGGAGGAAAGGGGCCAACGCACGATCGGGTTGACTCCTGCCGCGGCCCTCTTTTCGGCGGAAGCCAGCGCCAGACACGGGGAACGAGGCGGACGTGGCATGCCGGCCCACCGAACGCGGGCCGGCCGGTCGTCCGCTCCGTCGCCGATCGGCGGCCGCGTCAGGCGGGATACCCCAACCGCCCTCCGAACCGCAGGAACCGGACGCCGCCGTCGGCATTGAGGATCAGCTCGGCGTAGGCGCCGTCGAGTTCGCCGCCGTCGACGACGAAGATGCGGTCGGCGACCGGGACGAGGCGGAAGGGGTCGCGGACGGTCTCCTCGCCGGTGAAGGCGTTGCGGGTGACGCGCTCGACGCGGTAGCCGCCGTCCTCGACGGTCAGGGTGGCGACGGCGAGGTTGTGCCGGTAGGTGCCGGCGAAGCGGGTGAGCGCGGCGGCGTCGAGGGTGATCCGCGGCGGTTTCTCGTCCGCGATGCCGAGGAAGCGTTCGAGGGCGACGTCGGCGATCTTGCCGTGGGCGGTGCTGCCGTGGTCGCCGTTGGTGAGGATGGCGAGCGCGAAACCGCGCTCCGGGATGGTGGTCAGGCGCGCCATGAAACCGTTGGTGGCGCCATTGTGCTCGGCGATGGTGAGACCGGCGGCAGGGCGCAGACTCCAACCGAGTCCCCAAATGCGCGGGTAATCGGCATCGGTCTGACGGGTCCGCATGGCTCTGGTCGACTCGGCCGAGAGGACGCGCCGGTCGTCCAGTTCGCCGTCCTGCATGTGGGCGCGGGCGAACCGGAGCAGTTCGGCAACGTTGGAGGAGATGCCGCCGGCGGGGTTCGAACGGCGGGGGATCGGCCAGGGGTCGGCGATCCGGGCCGGGTGGTTCGGCAACTGGATATGACCGACGGCGACCGAATGGCGGATCGCCTCCGCGGCGAAGTAGGTGGTCCGCTCCAGACCGAGCGGTTTGAAGACGCGCTCCCGCATCGACTGCTCGAAGGGTTGCCCGAGGATCAACTCGACCGCCCGCCCCGCCAGGTCGAACCCGGCGTTGCAGTAGGTCCAGAGGTCGCCCGGCGCCGTCTGCTGGGCGAGGTCGTGGAATGCCGCGACGGCTTTCGCCAGGGCATCGTCACCGATTCCCTGATCGTCGAAGCGATCGCCGTAGAAACCGCCCTGGTGGGTGAGGAGATGGCGGACGGTGATGGTGCGGCGCGCCGTATCGTCGGCGAGAGGGAGATCGGGGACGTAGGCGACGACCGGGACGTCGAGGTCGAGTTTGCCCTCGTCGACGAGCGTCATCACCAGGGTGGCGGTGAAGACCTTGCTGATCGAGCCGATCTGGAAGAGGGTCTCCGGGACGACCGGTTGCTTCGTCTCCAGGCTGGTGACGCCGTAGCCGGCGGTCTCGACCCGCCCGTCGTGGAGGATACCGACCGCCAGCCCCGGCACCTCCCACTTTTCCATCTGCTCCCGAACCAGATCGTCGATCTCCGCCAACGCCGCCAGTTGCTCGCCGCTCACGCTCTCCCCTCCCCTCCAGACGCGACCACGACTATCGCGGCATCATAGCTGCTCATGTCCGGTGTCGCTCGATTCAGAGGGGAAGTTCATGGCCCGCTCTCTGGGCAACGCTTTGTCCGATTTCTTCTCGGCCCTGCCGGACGAAGCGACTGTGACCGGGCGAGAGGTTCGCCGGGTACTCCGAGCGATCGATGCTCTCCACGGCACTGGAAACACGCACCTGCCAAGAATTCCGATCGAGGCAGAGACCAACCCGAACCGATTCGGTGCCTACGGGCGGACGACCGGCGGGCAGCCCGTTCGCATCCGCATCGAGCGAAACGGCGATCATCAGGCGCTGACGACCGCCCACGAAATCGGCCACTTCTTGGATCATCAGGCGTTTGGCACGACCCCAAAGTTTGCATCGGAGCTCGATTCGCCGGTGTTGGTCAATTGGCGCCAAGCCGTGAGCGCGAGCCTCGCCATCACGGCCCTGCGCCAGATGGCATCGAGGAAGTCGATCGTGGTGTCTCAGCCGGACGGGGACGCATTCGTACACCTCGTCGACTCCACCTATGTTGACCATCTCCTTCGGCTCCGCGAGTTGTGGGCGCGGTCCTACGCACAGTACGTCGCGACCCGAAGCAACGATCCGGTCATGCGAGCGCGACTCGACCGGGAACGTGTGCGGAAGCTGGGGATGCCGTATTATCCGGAGCAGTGGGAGGATGACGACTTCGCTCCGATCGCGGAGGCTTTCGATGAACTTCTCAAAATCAACGGCTGGCGAGGATAGGACCGCGGTGGCGGAGCGGGCCGATGACCCGTTCGTACGTGCCGTGCGGCGACGAATGGATGAGATCGGGATGTCCGAGCGGAAGGCCCGGTTTGTGACGGCGATCGAGTTCGGCCTGCTACCCGACGGCGACATCGTGACTGAGGGCCCGGAAACCTCAGAGGTTCCGCCCCGGCAGCAGACGAATCAGACCCCCTGACGCCCCAAACACGGCACTGACCGACTATCGCGGAGGTTCGCCATGTCACTCGATGGTCTGAAAGTGTTCGAGCGCGGCACCTTCCCGCGCTGGCTCAAGGTCAGACAGCAACTCGAAGCGACGGAGATCGCCGACGTCGCCGCCGCGGTGGCGGAGCAGTTCGCCCGGCCAGAGATCGCGGCGACGATCCAGCCGGGGGCGCGGGTCTGCCTGACGGCCGGCAGCCGGGGCATCGACCGGATCGCCGAGGTGTTGAGGGCGGCGGTGGCCGAGGTGAAGCGGCGCGGGGGCGAGCCGTTCATCATCCCGGCGATGGGGAGCCACGGCGGCGCCACGGCCGAAGGGCAGCGCGAACTGATCCACCACTACGGGGTGACCGAGGAGGCGATGGGCTGCCCGATCCGCAGCAGCATGGAGACGGTGCTGCTCGGGGAGGTCCACCACGACGGCGACCACGTCCCGGTCTACTTCGATCGGACTGCCTACGAGCAGGCGGACGCGGTGATCCCGGTCGGGCGGATCAAACCGCACACCGACTTCCACGGGCCGATCGAGTCCGGGTTGATGAAGATGATCGCGATCGGGCTCGGCAAGCAGAAGGGGGCCGACAACTTCCACTGGCGCGGTTTCCCCGTCTTCCACACGCTGATCCCGGCGGTCGGTCTCTTCACCCTCGGCCATGTCAACATCCCGTTCGCCATTGGGCTGGTCGAGAATGGCTACAGCCACCTCGGACTGATCGAGGCCGTCCCCAACCGCCAGATCCTCGACCGCGAGAAGGAGTTGCTGCGGATCGCACGCGAGTGGCTCGGGCGGCTGCCCGGCGAGCGCCTCGACGTACTGATCGTGGACGAGATCGGCAAGGACATCTCGGGCGACGGTGCCGATCCGAACGTGATCAACCGCGACGTGATCGGGTTGATCGCGCAGAGCGAATTGGTGTTCCGGCCGACGATCCAGCGGGTGATTTTCCGCGATCTGACGGAGGCGACGGAGGGGAACGCGACCGGCGTCGGGATGGCGGACGTCGTGCTCCGGCGGTTGGTCGACAAGATCGACCGGGTCGCGACGTACATGAACCTGATCACGGCGAAAGGGCCGCAGGGGGCGCGCATCCCGATCACGGTCGAGACGGACCGCGAGGCGCTCTACGTCGCGTTGGCGTGTTGCACGCGGACCGAGGTCGAAACGGCGCGGATCGCGCGGATCAAGAGCAGCAAGTCGGTCGAGGAGTTCTGGGTGTCCGAGCCGTTCCTGCCGGAGATCATGGCGACGGGGCGGGTGGAGGCGCTGACGGAGCCGGGGCCGATGGCGTTCGATGGGGATGGGATGTTCGAGGGGTAAGGGCGCAAAACGAACGGCTGATTGTGTGCGTTGAGATGGTGGTAGGATCGGTGGGTCAGTTCGCGCCGGAATGCGCGGGGCTGAAGTCCCCGCGCTCAACCTACGAAGCCGCCTGAAGGGGGCTGGTGGGGCGGAGTCTTTGCGGTGCCGTATCGGCGGACGTTTTACCACCTGATTTGGGCGACGCGGGGACGAGAGCCGCTGATCGTGCCTGGGATGCACGATGCGTTGGAGCGGTCGATCCGAGCGACTGGTCAGGAACACCATGCACTAGTTCACGCCGTGGGGATCATGCCTGATCATGTCCACGTCGTGATCTCGATACCGCCGAGTATCGCTGTTTCGACATTGATCGGGCGACTGAAGGGGTCTTCCAGCCATTTGCTCAACAACCGCGGACCTATGACCGATGGCGTGCCATTTGCCTGGCAGGGCGAGTACGGTGTCCTCTCGTTTCACGAGAAGGATCTTGCTGGCGTCATGGATTACGTCAACAATCAGCCCGCGCGTCACGCCGCGGGACGCCTCTCCACCACGATGGAATCCCTCGGCGAAGACCGCAGCCCCCTTCAGGGGGCTTTGTCGGTTGAGCGCGGGGCGTTTACCCCCGCGTCGGGGCGGCGCCACATCACCACCGCCAACGATACTGCCCCATGACCCCACACACCGACACCCGATTCGTCGGTCGCGACGCCGAAACGGCCGCCCTCGTCGCGCGCTTCGAGCAAGCGGCGGCGGGCAGCGGCGGCGTGGCCCTGATCGCCGGCGAACCGGGGATCGGGAAGACGCGGCTTGCGCACGCGGTTGCCGACGAGGCCGAGGGCCGAGGGGCGCTCGTGCTCTGGGGACGGTGCTACGAGGGGGACTGGTCGCCGCCGTTTGCGCCGTGGGTCGAGGCGATCGGCGGGTTCGTGCGGAGCGCACCGGCGGAGCGGGTCCGGGACGCGCTCGGATTGACCGCGCCGCAGGGCGCCTCGTCGCTCGCCCAGATCGTGCCGGATTTGGGGCCACTCGTCGCCGATCTGCCGGCACTGATCGCCCTGGGACCGGACGAGGAACGGTTGCGCCTCTACGACGCGGTCGCCCGCCTCCTGCTGCGTCTGGCCGAGCAGCAACCGGTCGTGGTCGTCTTGGACGATCTCCACTGGGCCGACCGCGCCACGCTCGACCTGCTGCGCCACGTCGTCTACTTCGCCGCCCACTCGCGGCTTCTCCTGCTCGGAACGTATCGCGATCTGGAGCTCGGTCCCGATCACCCCTTGACCGCGCTCCTGCCCGTGCTCCGGCGCGAGGCCGGTACCGCGCCGATCGCGCTGAGGGGATTGGGGGCGGACGAGGTCGCCCTCCTGCTCGGTGTTGCCGGCGATGGGTGGAACGCGACGCTGGCGCGGACGATCTCCGGCGAGACGAACGGCAACCCGTTCTTCATCGAAGAGTTGCTGCGCCACCTCGTCGAGGAGGTCAAGATCGTCTCGGGCCGCGAGGGGTGGACGGCTCCGGCCGGGATCGAGGGGATCGGCATCCCCGAGGGGGTGCGCCAGGTCGTCACCCGGCGCCTGGCGCGACTGTCGACCGATGCCGAGCGGTTGCTGACGCACGCGGCGGTCTTCACCGGCGGATTCGAGTTTCCGGTGTTGCAAGCGCTGACCGATCTGCCGGAGGACGCGCTCCTCGACGCGATCGACGAGGCGCTCGGCGCCCGGCTGATCCAACCGATCCCAGGCGGTCAGGAGCGGTACGACTTCGTCCACGCCATCGTCCGCCACGCGCTGACCGAAACCTGGAGCCCGTCGCGCCGCGTCCGCCTCCACCGCCGGGCGGCGGAGGCGTTGGCCCGCGCCTACGCCGGACGCGAGCGGGAGCGGGCGGCGGAACTCGCGGTCCAATACCACCGCTCGCTCAGTCTGCCCGGCGCCGAGGCCGGTTTGCCGTTTGCCCTCGCCGCCGCTGAGGAGGCGAGGCAGCGCAACGCACGGGACCAGTTCGTCACCCTCCTGCGGATGGCGCGCGACCTTGCCGCCGGGGCCGAGGCGGCGACGCGCGCGGAGATTTTCACACGCCTCGCCGTCGCCGAGGCCGAGGCGGTGCTGATCGACGACGCGCAGCAGACGACCGCCGACGCCCTGGCGCTGCTCGACGAGGCGGGGAGCGAGCCGGAAGACGTCGCCGAGTTCCTGGCGACCGTGGCCCGCGCCCTGAAGCAGCGCGCGTACGCCGACGCCCGCGTCTGGCGCCCCCTGGTCGAACGCGGTCTTGCCCTGACCGGCGATCGCCACGACCGGGTCTGGGCGCGCTTGCGGTTCCTCGTCGATCCGATCGAGCCGATCTCGCGCGAGACGATCCGGGTCGGCCGCTGGGTCGGCTACGATCCCGAGGCGGTCGCGATCGCCCGCGCCACCGGCGACGAGGACGACTACGCGCGCTCTTTCGAGTCGTGGGACCCGCGGACGCGGGCGGAGACCGACGAACTCGTCGCGCGCTCCCGCACCTGGCAGCGCCCGAGCGCGATCATGTACGCGATCACCGTCGCCGCCAACGGATACCAGTACGTCTACGGGGCGTTCCGCGACGCGGAAGCGCTCTGGCGGGAGTTGGGCGAGCTCAGCGAGCGCACCGGCGCGATCTGGTGGCAGCAGCAGGCGATCAGCCAACTGACCCCACTCCATCTTGCCTACGGCCGCTTCGAGGAAGCGCGAGAGACGGATGCGCGTGCGTCCGCGCTCGGCGCCCGCCTCGGTCCCGGTCTCACCCACGACCTCTTCACGATGCTGCTGGCGGCCTACATCGCCGGCTACCTCGGAGGAGACTGGCCCCAAATTGCCGACTTCTTGACGCGGGCCGCCGACGACCCGGCGCTGGGACCGCACGACCCGGCGACCCTCGGCGGGGCGTTTCTCGGCGCGATCGCCGCCTACGCCCAGGCGGAAGCGGGCGCGGCCGATCAGGCACGCCGCCTGCTCGACGCGCTGACACCGATCGCCGAGCAGATGGAACCAAGGAGCGCCAGCCAGAACGACAACGGGACCGTCGCCCATGCCGCCGGCGCGGTCTGGCGTCTCGGCGCGAGCGAGTACGCGGCCGCCTACCGGCGCCTCGCCGTCGAACTGCTGGCGGCGGGGATCGGCGACGATCCACTCGGTTCGACCGAACTCTCGGTGGCCCGCATGGCGGCGCTCCTCGGCAATGCCGGGGAAGCGACCGAATATTTCGCGCGGGCACGGCACAGTCTCGACGCCAGCGGGCGGCGACCGCTGCGGGCCATCGTCGATCTCGACGAAGCCGTATTCCTGCTCGGCACCGGTCCGAGCCAGTTGCCGCGCGTTTCGGAACTCCTCGACGCGGCGACCGCCGGTTTCAGCGCCCTCGGCATGATGCCGTGGTTGGTGCGGGCGGAGGCGGCGCGGGCCGAAGCCGACGCGCTGGCCGGGCGCGCCCCGCTCCCCGGCGGGTTGACCGAGCGCGAGGTCGATGTGCTGCGCCTCGTCGCCCGCGGCCAGTCCGACCGCGACATCAGCGACGCGCTGTTCATCAGCCCGCGCACCGTCAACGCGCACATGCGCAACATGCTCAACAAGACCGGGTCGGCCAACCGGACGGAGCTCTCGATCTGGGCCTTCGAGCACGGACTCGTCTCGCGCGACGAGCAGGGGCGCGCGATCGCCCCTCGGTAACTTTGCCTATGACGCGCCGGGGGCAAAAGGGGACCAAATCGGCAACACGCCTGATGCGTTCCCTGGGAATTGGGGCTATCGTTGTGATGCCGGGAATCTGTCCCGGTAGGACTTGGCACAACGCGGACGTTGAGGCACTGTCAGTGGCGACGGGTAAGACGGAACGGACAGGGATAGACGGCGATCCGCGAGGAGAGGAGCCGGCAGCAATGGAACCACGCGGCGAACGGCGGTACGAAGGATGGACCCGGCGGCGGACGGTGGCAGGAGCCGGCGCGGCGGTGCTCGCGGCCGGGTTCGGCGCGCTCCGCGCGGTGCAGCCGGCGGGCGCGCAGATCATCCGCACCGGCGGCGGGATCGCCGGCGGCGGTCAGATTAAGGAGAAGGGGAACCGGACCCACTTTTCGGTCTTCGCCTCGCGGTTCGATGAAGACGGCTTGCCCGGGCCGGTGTTCGTCGGTCTGTTCCAATGGGTCGACGGCAAGGCCGATGTCAGCATCGTCAGCACCAAGATCGAGTCTTACGGCCCGATCGAGGGCGGGTCGGAGAACGACCGCGAGTTGCTCGGGATCGCCAAGCTCAACGGCGAGGACGGTCACCCCTTCCGCGTCGTCATGGCCGACGAGGGCGGGCCGGGTTCCGCCAAAGATACGATCGAGGTCTCCGTCGGCAAGGTCGGGGCGAAGGATGCGACGACGGACCCGGTCTACAAACTCGGCGGCATCCTCGACGTCGGCGACCTCGAGTTGTTGACGTTCAAATTCACGCCGCCGGCGTAGTAGGAACGACCCTCACCCCCTGCCCGCCACCCAGAGGGTACCCGGCCCGGTGCGCGGGAGAGGGGGAGCGCGTGCTACGGACCCCCAGGCACAACTAAGCCGGTTTCGTAGGCGAGGACGACGGCCTGGACGCGGTCGCGCAGGTCGAGTTTGGCGAGGACGTTGGAGACGTGAGTCTTGACCGTCGCTTCGCCGACGGAGAGGGCGTCCGCGATCTCGGCGTTGGTGAGACCGCGGGCGACGAGGCGAAGGACCTCGATTTCACGCTCCGTGAGGTGGGTCAGGTCGAGCGGGCGGGGGACGGCGGGCGGGCGGCGGGCGAACTCGGCGATGATGCGGCGGGTGACGGAGGGGGCGAGGAGGGCGTCGCCGGCGCCGGCGCGCAGGGCCTCGAAGATGTATTCGTCGCGCTCGAACGTCGTCAGGATGAGGACGCGGGAGCGGCCGTCGACGGCCGCGGCGACGATCCGGCGCGTCGCCTCCAGACCGTCCATCGCCGGCATCTGGACGTCCATCAGCACGACGTCCGGTCGGGCCGATTGGGCGGTGGCGATCGCCTTGAGACCGTCCTCGGCTTCGCCGACGACCGCGATTCCCTCCTCAGATTCGAGGATCAGGCGGAAACCGGCCCGCACCATCGCCCGAACGTCGATCAGCAGCACGCGGACGGTCATCGCGGTTTCCCGTTCAGCGGCAAGTGCGCCCGCGTCGCAAATCCGATTCCGGGGAGATAGTCGGTCTGCAAGGTGCCGTCGAGCAGACCGACCCGCTCGCGCATCCCGGCCAGTCCGTTCCCACCTCCGGCGCCGTTGCCATTCGTCGCGGGGCCGTGGCCGTCATCGAGGACTTCGGCGTCGAGGGCGGCGGCGCCGTAGCGGAGCCGGACCGAGGCGCGCGCCGGGCCGGCGTCGCGGATTTGGGCGACGAGTATGCCGAGCTGGCGCAGACTCGGTTGCGGCGCGAGGGAATCGGGCTCGTCCTCCCGGCGAAGCAAACCGAGGAGGCGGTGCATCCCGGCGACCGCCTGGCGGCTGGTCGTCTCGATCGCCGCCGGCGCTTCTACCGCTTTGTCGGGTTGCCGGGTCTGGACCCGGCGGGCGGCGCCGGCCTGGACGCCCATCAGGCTGACGTGGTGGGCGACGACGTCGTGGAGTTCGCGGGCGATGCAGACGCATTCGTCGATGACGGCGCGGCGCGCGTTCTCCTCTCGTTCGCGTTCGAGTTGAAGGGTTCGTTCGGCCAGTAAGACCTCGCGCTCACCGCGGGCGCGCATGACATCGCCAAACCACCAATCCCAGGCCACGAAGAGGACGTAGGAGGCAACGGTCAAGAGGGCTACGAGGAAGCGGTCAAGACCGGATTCCGGCGAGTCGGTCCAGACGAGCACGTAGACGAGCCAGACCGTGAGCGCGGCGACCGCGGCACCACGAGTTTGTCCCGTCGACGTTCCCCACCGTACGCCCCCGCACCGTAGAGTGCCAACCAGAAGGCGTGGGTCATCCAGAGACTCGCCGGCAAATCGAGGTAGCGATAGAGCAGGAGCGCACCCGTCAGCACGACGAGCACGGCGAGGGGGAAGCGTCGTCGCCAGACGAGCGGCAGCATGAGCAGGTTGACCAGGGCGATCGTGGTCCAGGGCGATACCGGGTGTTGAAACTGCGAACTCAGGCGGAGCGAAGTCAGGGCAAACACCGCGAAGACGGCGGCGGTCGCCGCGTCGGTGGCACGCGGGTTGCGCTCTATCCATGTCCAGAGGCGGCCGAGGCGGTTCATGGCGCCAGGATAGCCGAGGCGTCCTCCTCGCTCATCCCCTACGCGGCGGAGCGTCGGCTCCATCGCCAGGCGGAATTCCACCTATTCCACGGTTCTCCGTCTCCAGGATGAACGACGAATCGATCTCGCGAATGATGCTCGGCCATCATTCACGACCTATTGTGGTGCCAAGATCCAAGAGCACCGGTTTGGTGGTCGTCGGATAGGCGATTACGCAAAGAGGAGGAACGAGGTGAATCGGCGCGAAATGGTTATCGGTTCCGCGACGGCATTGGTGGGTTCGGTCGCGGGGTTTCACACGATGGGATTGGCCGCCCCAGTGGCGCCGGTTGCCTCGCCGGTGGCAGGACCGGTCGTCACCGGGTACGCGGAGGTCGGGCCAGGCTACGACGCGGCGAGCGCGGCGTTGCTGGCCCAGGGTCGGGAAGTCGCCGATCAGCTTTTCGGCGGCGACGCGGCGACGGTGTACGATCGGATGTCGCCGGCGTTGCAGGGGATGTACACGAAGGAGCGGCTGGCTTCGCTGGAGCCTTCCCTGACAACAGATCGGGTCCATTTCGAGTTGCCGCAGGTCGGCGGGGTCTTCGACGGGCACCTCGCCGGCCGGACGATCGAAGGGTTCTACACGCAGGGATCGACGACCACGTTCTCGTTGACCGCCGACGGCGAGCCGAAAGCGGGTGCGCCGGTCGACGGCCGCTGGACGGGGCAAATCGGGGGCGGTACGGCCGCGATTCAGATGGCCGTGACCTTCGCGACCGTTGCCGGCAGGTTGAGTGGAACGCTCGACGTGCCGGCACAGAAGTTGACCGGTTTGCCGCTGTCGAACCTGAGCTACGCGCGGTCGGTGGCGCTCGGCGAGCGGGAGACGGATGAAGCACTGCCGGTCTCGTCGACGAATCGGGCGTACGTGGCGCAGTATCCCTGGGGCGAGGACGCGATTGCCTTGGCGGTCGGGATTTCGCCCGAGGGCGGGGTAGCGGCGCTGACGGTGGCGCCGGTCTGGCCGCTGCCGGTCGATCCGGCGGCGGACTACGAGTCGGAGATCGCCTATCGCCTGCCGTTCGACGGTGTCTGGTGGGTCTTCTGGGGTGGCGACACCGTGCTCCAGAACTACCACGTCGAATACCAGAATCAGCGGCATGCCTACGACATCGTGGTCTGGAAGGACGGCGGCACCCACACGGGCGACGGGAAACGGAACGAGGACTACTGGGCGTTCGGGCAACCGCTGTTTGCCCCGGCGGCGGGGACGGTCGTCGAAGTTTTGGATGGGATCGCGAACAATGCGCCAGGGGTGCTCAATCCGAAGCCGCACCCGGCGGGCAACCACGTCGTGATCCAAACGGCGGAGCGCGAGTTCGTTTACCTGGCGCACATGAAGCAGCACAGCATTCGGGTCAAGCAAAGTGACCGCGTGGGCGCGGGCGATCTGCTCGGTCTGGCGGGGAACTCCGGCAACTCGTCGGAACCCCACCTGCACGTCCACGTCCAGGACAAGGCGGATTTCTTTGCCCCCGACGCCGTCGGGTTGCCGCTTCGGTTTTCGGATTACCTGGCGGACGGGCAACCGGTGGCGAAGGGGGTGCCGGTGCAGGGGCAATTCATCGAACGCGGGTGATGGGTTTGGCGCGATGTGCGTCGTTGGTCACGAACGGCGGCCGATCGACGCCGTGACGCGTTGCACCAAGACGTCGAGGTCGAACGGTTTGGCGAGGTAGTCGTCGGCGTCGACGTCGGCGCCGCGTTGGGCGGCGTCCTGGGCGGCGGTGACGACGATGATCGGAGCGCGCCGGTCGTGCCGGGCGCGGTAGCACCGGGCGAATTCCCAGCCGTCCATGATCGGCATCTTCATGTCGAGGAGGATGAGGTCGGGGTGGTGGCGGTCGATCGCGGCGAGCGCAGCCAGACCATTCGCGGCCTCGTCGACATGGAACCCTTCGTCGGCCAGGACGAACCCGACGGCCTCGCGGATACTCGGATCGTCGTCGATCACGAGGATGCGCGGCATCGGCGGGACCGCTCAGGCGATCGACTCGAGTCGCGACTCGATCGCGGACGGCGGCAACACGACGACGAACCGCGAACCCGGATGCTCCGGCTCCTCGAACCGCACGCATCCCCCGTGGAGGCCGACGATCTCGCGGGCGATGGAGAGACCGAGTCCCATACCGGACAGGTGGGGTTCGCAGTGCGCCTGGTGGAGGCGGTCGAACACGGCCTCGCGTCGGTCGCGCGGGATGCCGACGCCGTGATCGGTGACGGACAACCGAATCCCGCCGTCGTCGCCCCGACCGAGTTCGACCCTGACGGTCCCGCCGTGCGGGCTGAATTTGACGGCGTTGTCGAGCAAGTTGGTCACGACCTGCTCGAAGCGGATCGGATCGACGAGGGCGTCGAGGCGGGCGGGGGCATCGAAGATCAGGTCGTGGGCGGCGCCGACGACCTGTCGCTCGACGACCGCGCGGACGAGGGGGACGAGGTCGGTCGGCACGGGAGCGATCCGCAGGCGACCGGCCTCGATTTGGGTCGTATCGAGAAGCCGCGCCAGCAACTGGTTCAATTTGTCGGTTTGCAGCTCGATCGCGGTCAGTGCCCGCTCGGCCCGTTCCGGAGCGGGGACCCGCCCGCGCCGCGCGTCGCGGAGGAGGAGTTGGGCAAAGATGCGCAGACTCGTGATCGGCGTCTTCAACTCGTGCGCGGCGACCGACAGGAATTCGTCGCGGGCGGCGAGCGCCGCGCCCAGTTCGCGGTTGCGTTCGCGAAGCGCGTCTTCCTGGAGGCGGAGCGACCGTTCGGCGCGTTTGCGCTCTTCGACTTCGGTTTCGAGGGCCTGGGCCTTCTGCTGCAAGAGGGCGACGGCGCGCAGGCGCTGGTCGTCGTCCGGCAGCGAGGTGTAACTCTCGCAGGGGACCACACCCGAATGCGCCGCGCAGATCCGTCGCAAGGGTTCGCCGTTCGCTTCCCACCCGAAGCAATCGATCGGGTAGCCGCAATGGAGCGAGAACGCGTACGTCTGCGCCAGGTCGTTCCAGAGTTCTTCGAGCCCGATCGCGGCCTCGTAGTTTCCTCGCGCGGACAACAGGGCGACGAGCTCCCCGAAGACGGCGACGCGGGGCGGCGTCCCGATGGCAGCGGCCGTGGCACGGGTCAGCACATCACCGACCAGATCGGAAAACCGCGCGGGATCGGGCCGCCCGTCGGGGACGCATTCCGCCAGCGTCTCGGTTGCATCGAGCGGAATGTACCGTCCCTGGTCGAGGATTTGGGCGACGTTCAGCCCCCGCGTCCGCAACCGTTCCGCGAATCCGGCCCGGTGCTGCTCCGTGGCGATCACGACGGCGGCGTCACCGGCCACCAGGGCGGTGCCGAGGGAGCGGCCCAACTCGCCCAGGAGCGCCGCGTCGGTCTCGTAGAACTGAACCGTGTGGGAATGGGAGACGTGGGGCTGCACAATCCAAGGCGTGAACGGCACCACGGCGACCGGGCGCTCGCCCAGGCCACGAGACGAATGCATCCAGAACCTCCCGAAACGGTCTCATTCCGGGGAGCGCGGTCCCGACCCCGACGTCTTGCCTGCCGATGTCCCCGCACCCTTCGGCGCCAACGTCGAGACCGACCCACACGGGGGCGATCCAGGAGTCGTAAGCACATTTTGTGCCAAACCGAGGCGGTTGGTGTGCTTGGGGACGAGGGTGCCGGCCGTGCGGCTCGACGATGTGGTTTGGGATCGGTCCGCCGGGGTGTCGATCTGCGGCCGATCCGAACGACAATCTGGCGATTCGGCCTCGGCCCCCCGGCCCCCCAATCCTGGGGGGTGAAAGGCGGACTGCTTTTCAGAGCCGCCCTCAAGTGCGCCCCCTTCGTCTCCCCCCAGGATTGGGGGGCCGGGGGGGCCGAGCCGGGGAACCGACCGCCACCACGGAGGATGCGATGGCACAATCGACACCGGCGGAGGAGACCCAGGTGCTCCTTTCCTACTTGAACGCCCAGCGCGATCACGTGCTCGGCATCCTGGACGGACTGGACGAGGACGACCTACGGCGACCGGTTTTGCCGTCGGGTTGGACCTGCCTGGGTCTGGTCCAGCACCTGGCACTGGACGTGGAACGGTTCTGGTTCCGCGCCGTCGTCGCCGGCGAGCAAGCCGGCATCGACGGACTGGCCGAGATCGGCAATGCCTGGGAGGTAAGCGCGGAGGTACCGGCCGGAGACGTGCTCGACCGGTACCGGGAGGAGATCGACCGGGCGAACGCGGTCATCGCCGCGACGCCCCTGGATGCCGCGCCGGCCTGGTGGCCCGAAGATCAGTTCGGCAATTGGCGGGTCGACTCGCTGCGGGAGATCGTCCTGCACGTGATGACGGAGACCGCCTGCCACGCCGGGCACCTCGACGCGGTCCGCGAGTTGATCGATCGCCGGCTCTGGCTGGTCCTGACCGAATGAAGCTCGGACCCGATGGTGCCTACAACAACCGCTGCAAGCCCTCGACCAGCGCGTCCAGGTCGGACTGGTCGTTGTAGCCCTGGAAGGAGACGCGGACCCGGCTGACGTCGTGGAATTTCCCCATCGGGACTTCGACGCGGTATTCGTCGTAGAGGCGGGTCTTGAGGGTTTCGGGATCGTTGGTGGGGAGGTGGGCGGCGATCATCTGGGCGAACCAATCGGTCGAGTCGGGGACGATGGGCGGCAGGCCGGTCAGGTCGGCCAACCGCTGCCGGGCCTGGCGGGCGAGTTCGTGGCAGCGGGCGCGCACGGTGGGCCAATCGTGCTCCTGCTGGAACCGGATCGCGGCGGGGACGGCGAGGAACGGGGAGATGTCGCGCGTGCCCTGCCACTCGTTGCGCTGGACGTAGGTCGACTCGGCGATGACGCCGCCGCGCCCCCAACCCCAACTGATGACGAGCGACTCGATCCAATCCTGTTCTTCCGGACGAACGTAGAGGAAGCCGCTGCCCTTGGGGGTGCAAAGCCACTTGTGGAGATTGCCGGAATAGATGTCGACACCGAGATCGGTCAAATCGAGCGGGATTTGGCCCGGCGCGTGGGCGCCGTCGACGACGGTGAGGATGCCGTTTTTGCGGGCACGGCGACATATCTCCTTGATCGGAAAGATCAACGCCGTGGGCGAGGTGATGTGGCTGAGGTAGACGACCTTGGTGCGCGGGCCGACCGCGCCCCAGAACGACTCGACGAACTCCTCGTGCGTGGTGACCGGAAGTGCGACTTCGTGCCGGCGCAGGCACGCGCCCATCTTGCCGAGCAGGTGCTCCCAGGTCATGGTGCAGGCGCCGTACTCGTGGTCGGTGGTCAAGACTTCGTCGCCCGGTTCGAGATCGATCGAGCGGGCGATGACGTTGATCCCCCAGGTGGCGTTCGTGACGAAGACGAGACTGGCGGCATCGACGTTGAGGAAGGAAGCGAGGTGCTCCCGCGCTTCGCGCATCAGGTCGTCGTGCCGGCGGCCGAGGAACTCGACCGGTTGCCGTTCGAGTTCGCGCTGCCAGCGCTGGTACTCCTCGAAGACCGGTTTCGGCGTCGCGCCGAAGGAGCCATGGTTGAGGAAGTGGACATCGGGGTCGAGGAGGAAGAGATCGCGCAGACTGGTCGGGTCGTGACTCACGGGGTGGCCCTCGCGCCGATAGACGCGGGGCTGAAGACCCCGCGCTCAACCTACGAAGCCCCCTGAAGGGGGCTGCCCACCGTACGCAGCGGCTCGTTTAGCCCTCTTGAGAGGGCTTTGTAGGTTGAGCGCGGGGTCTTCAGCCCCGCGCCGGGGCGCCGAGGGCGCGGCCGCTTGAGGAGACGAGACGATCGACATGACGCGGCGCGGTCCCGGTTGGGACCGCGCCGTCATCGCTGACTAGCGGCTGGGTACGTCGTTGCGGATGTAGAGTTCCTGCGGCACCGTGCTCGCGGTCGTGTATTCCGGCCAGTGCATGGCGGTGATCCCGTTGTCGTCCGGCTTGAGGAAGTCGCCGGTCACCCACGGCTTGGTCAACTGGACGTAGGTGCCGTGGTAGACGAAGACGGCCGGGACGTCCTCGACGAGAATGCGTTCGGCATCCTGGAACATCTTGATCCGCTCCTCGGTCGGGCCGAGGAACTGCGCCGCCGCCTTGACCTTGGCATCATAGTCGGGGTTCGACCAGGAGTAGCGGCCACCGGAGAGCCAGACGCCGAGCATGTTGAACGGATCGAAGAAGTCCATGCCGTAACGAACGTAGCCGAGCAGGACCTGCGTCGGTTTCGCCGTCAGCGCGGCCATGAATCCCTGATAGTCCTTCTGCACGACCTCGACGTCGATGTTGAGGTACTGCTTGACCATCGCGGCACAGGCCGCCGAGACATCCTTGTCGTTCGGCGTGCTGTCGCGTAGCCACAACTCCTGTTTGGGAAAGTCTTTGCCGTCCGGGAACCCGGCGTCGGCGAGGAGTTGCTTGCCTTTGTCGGGATCGAACGCCTGGATGTCCTTCAGCCCCTCGCTGTTCGAGGCTGGGAAACCGGGTGCCAGCCAGGAGTAGGCCGGCTTCCCGCTCGCACCAAGAATCTGCTTTTGGATCGCGTCGCGGTCGATCACGTGGCTCCAGGCCTGGCGGACCTTGAGGTCGTTGAACGGCGCTTTTGTGACATCGAAGAAGACGTGGTAGGTCGGGAAGTCGGCGACGCCGACATAGATTTCTTTGGCCGTTTCCGGATCGTTCTGCATGATCTGGACCCAGGACGGCGCCGCATTCGTGATGTAGTCGATCTCGTTGCTCTGGTAAAGGTTGAAGTTGTTGTCGGGCGTGGTGAACTTGCCGATGGCCTTGGTGACCGGAACTTTCAGGGTGCCGCTATATGTCTCGTTCTTGGAGAGGACGATCTGCTGGTCCGGCGTCCACTCGGTAAGAATGAGCGGACCGGAGGAGACGGCCGTCTCCGGTTTGGTGTTGTAGAGCGGGCCATATTTCTCCAGCGCGGCCTTCGAGAGCGGCCAGGAGTAGAGGAGCATCGCCGGCAGATAGGGTGCGGGGTCCACGGTCTCGATGATCAACTCGTAGTCGTCGGCGCCAACGCTGACGCCGATCGAGTCGGGTGCGGCCGTCGGGGTGCCCGGCGTCGGATTGGTGACTTCCGACCAACCCTTGATCACCCCCTGGAAGTACCAGGTGAAATCCCAGGCATGCTCGGGATCGGCGCCGTATTGGAGCGTCTTGACGAAGTCGGCGGCGGTGACGGGATTGCCATCACTCCACATCATTCCCTGGCGGATTTTGAAGGTCCAGGTCTTGCCGTCGCTGCTGCTCGACCACGATTCGGCCGCCGCCGGTTGGATCTGGAAATTGCGGTCGAGGCGGACGAGCGGTTCACTATTGAGATCGGCGGGGGCCGCGCGCTTGTAGACGGTCTCATAGAAGTCGAGGGCAACGCCTTGCGTGTCGGCCGGTACAATGAACACCTGATTTTCGGCTGCCGCCGCGTCCGCCGGCGACTCCTGGCGCAGCGCCAGGGCGCGGGCGGCTGCCCCGCCCGGCGCTGCGCTGGCCTCGCCTCGCAGGAAGCCGGCACCGAGGACACCGGCCGCCGCCGCGGCCGTACCGCCGAGGACCGTTCGCCGCCGGACGCGTCGTTGCAAGAGGTCGTCGATCGGAGATTGCGCGGTCTTGTCGGAGTCGTTCGCCATCGAAGCGCTCCTTTGCTGATGTGCCCGCCCGGCCGCAGATCGCGATCCGGGTCATCCTTGGGTGAAACGACGGCATTCTACTGCCGCGCCTCGATCCCGTCACCGTCATCGAGGGAAGCGCGGCCTACCAGACCGCGCCTCCATCCCCCTTCCCCGCGCCCAAGGAACCGTCGCTAATTCTGGCGCGGGTCGAGGGCGTCGCGCAAACCGTCGCCCACGAAGGCGAAACCGAGCACCGCCAGAGCGATCGCGGCGGTCGGGAAGACCGCGAGGTACCAGTAGAGCTGGAACCACTGCCGGCTGTCAGCGACCATCTTGCCGAGACTCGGCGTCGGCTCGTTGATCGCCAGCCCGAGGAAGCTCAGCCCGGCCTCGGCGAAGATCGCGGCCGGCATCAGGAGCGTGATCGCGATAATCAGGGGCGGGACGGCGTTCGGCAGCAGGTGGCGGACGGCAATCTGGAAGTCGCTCGCGCCGAGACTGCGCGCCGCGGTGACGTACTCGTGCTCCCGCAGGGTCAGGATCTGCGCCCGCGTCAACCGGCAGAGCCCAACCCAGCTCGTGACGCCGATGACGAGGGCGACGTTGCGCACCCGGTTGCTGAAGACGCCGCTGAGAACGCCGCTGTTGATCACCGAGAGGAGGAACATCGCGAAAAGGATGTTCGGGAAGGCCGTCCAGATCTCGACGAGGCGGAGGACCAGGAAGTCGGCGAGACCGCCCCGCAGCCCGGCGATCAGTCCGAGCGGGATACCAACGCAACAGGCGACGGCGACCGCGAGGAGTCCGACCAGAAACGACGTCCGGATACCGAAGATGACCCGGCTCAGGTAGTCGTGACCGATCGTGTCGGTACCGAAGGGATGGCTCCAACTGGGAAATTGTTTGGCCGACATCAGGTCCGTCTCGGCGTATCCGGTCGGCGCGATAAGCGGCGCGAAGACGGCGACGAAGGTCAGGAAGAGAACGATCACCAGCCCGGCCATGGCCAGCTTCTGCCGGGCGAATCGGCGCATCGCCAACTCGAAATTGGTCCGGGCCCGCGCCGGCCGTTCGAAGATGAATTCGCGTGACGGTGCGGGAGCGGTCGTCTCCATCGCGCTCGCCCTTCGCCGCTAGCTCCCGGCGCGCGATCCGACCAGCCGGATCCGCGGATCGAGCAGGGTGTAGAGGAGATCGGTCAGCAGGTAGGTCAATCCCCAGAGGACGGCGATCAACAGCGTCAGGGCGAGGATCATCGGGTAGTCGCGGTTGAGGGCGCTCGACGCGAAGTAGCTCCCGATGCCGGGAATGCGGAAGATCGACTCGATGAAGATCGACCCGGTCAGGATGTTTGGGATCTCTGGGAGGAGCACGGTCACCCAGGGGATCAGCGCGTTGCGGGCGGCGTGGCGGACGAGAACCCGCCGCTCGCCGAGTCCCTTCGCCCGCGCCGTCCGCACGTAGTCGGCCCGTAGCGTCTCGAGCATGCAGACGCGGGTATAGCGGGCCACGAGCGCCATCGGGGCCAGACAGTAGGCGACGACCGGCATAATGTAGTACTTCGGCCCGTGCAGCTCGCCGCCCGGCAGCAGCTTGAAGCGTATGCTGAAGAAGAGGATGAACCAGGTCGCGATCACCCAGTTCGGCACCGTCAAGCCGATCGTGCCGACGCCGGTGACGAGATAGTCGAGCCAACTGTTCTGCCTGACCGCCGCGATGAACCCGAGGAGCGAGCCCATCGCATAGGCGAGGATGATCGTCGGGATGCCGACCTTGATTGTCACCGGCCAGCGACTGCCGATCAGACCGGTCACGGTCTCGGTCGGGCGCTGGAACGGGACGCCGAAGTCGAAGTGGAGCACGGCCCAAACGTATTTGACGTACTGGACGAGGATCGGTTTGTCGAGTCCGTACTTGTGGAGCTGGGCCTGCCGGGTCGCTTCCGGCAGCCGCCGCTCACCGATGTCGAACGGGCCGCCCGGGACGGCGTGCATCAGGAAGAACGTGATCAACGAGACCGCGAACAACACGAAGATGAGGCTGAGGATCCGTCCCAGGATGTAGCGGGCCATGGGCCACTTCCTACGCTGACGACCGGTTGCGCACCCGGCTGGCGGCGCGGGGAACCGGTACCGACGGCAAGACCGAGATCGACGCCGGACTGGATGAGCGTTTCCGAGGCTTGCAGTGTACCACGGGACGCGCGCCGTTTCGCGACAACCTGCGCAAATCCCAGCAACGCTTCATGTGCGCTTGACACATTGCCGGACCGGCCGCATGATGCCGCGCACCGGAGGTCAAGGTCTCGAGCTCGGTCGATTCTTTGCGGGTGAAGCGCCGGTCAGAGCGAAGTCCCGCATTCGGCAAGGAGCGAGGAAATGGGACGCGCGTTGAATCGTCGGCAATTCGTCGGGACGGCGGCGGGGGCGGCGGCCGGGCTCTCGCTCGGACTCCCGCGGCTCGGGTCGAGGTCGGCATTCGCGGCCACCCAGCTCAACTGGGCGGTGGACGCCTGGGCGCCGACGGAGGCGAGTCTGGTCGAGAAGGTGGTCCAGAACTTTGAAGCGGTCAACCCGGAGATCAAGGTCGAGGTACTCGGCTACGACGACGAAACCTACGACACCAAACTGCTTGCCGACATCGCCGCCGGGACGCTGCCCGACATCTTCGTCAGCGCCGACATCTACACCAAGCCGTTTTTCGACTCCGGTCTGACCGCCGACCTCAAACCGTTCATGGACAAGACCGGACCGAAGATCGAGGACTTCGACGAGAAGTTCATCGCCCTCGCGCAGTACGACGGAAAGGTCGGTTTCCTGCCGCGGGCGGCCGACGTCGTCGTGCTCTATTACAACAAGCGGTTGTTCGACGAGGCCGGCGTCGCCTACCCGACGGAGGACTGGACGCTCGACGATATGACGGCCGCCTCCGAGAAGCTGACCAAGAAGGCGTCGGACGGGACGGTGACGCAGTACGGCTATACGGCGAGCTACGAATGGTGGGCGATCTGGGTACCGCTCGTCGTCGCCCAGGGCGGGCAGATCCTCAACGAGGACAACACCAAAGCCATCTTCAACTCGCCGGAGGGCGTCAGCGGCTGGAACTTCCTCTTCAATGGACTCACGAACGGGTGGTTCACCCCGCCGTCGGTGCAGGATTCGATGGGCGGCGACAACGTCCCGTTCCAGAACGGCGTCGCCGCGATGACGGCGACGATCCGCGGCGGCTGCCCGGGGTTCCGCGACACGCTCAAGGACGATTGGGACGTGACGCTGATGCCGAAGGGGACAGTGGATCGCAAGACCGGGATGGGGACGATGGGCTACGCGATGTCGTCCCAGACAAAGGACCAGGATGCGGCCTGGGAGGTGCTCCACTACACCTTCACCGAAGGGATGAAGGTCTTCATGGAGACCTACCTGCTCGTGCCGCCGATCAAGAGTTTCTACGACGACCCGACCTGGAAGAGCCTGCCCGGCCCGCCGTACAACAACGACGTCTTCGTCACGGCGATGGATTCGGCGATGTTGCCGCCCCCGCTCCCGTTCTACACCACCGGACCGTTTAACCAGGCGATGAAGGACGGGATCGACGCGGTCTTGCTCGGCCAGATGACGCCGCAGCAGGCGGTCGACAAGATGGCCGAAGAGGCGACGAACTCGCTGTCGGAATAGTTCACGCGGTGCGATGCGGCGTCGCCCCGTTGTCACGCGCCGCATCGCACCTCATTGACGCGTGGCGGTTGGCAGGAGGGCGGACATCGCCCAGGGGGGCACCCGGTCCGCCCCTACGGAATGACGACACTCGTAGGGCGAGATGGCACAGAGCACGGCGATTCCGAGCGTGCAACCGCGGGTCCGCCGCGTCCGGCTCGGCGCGAAGAGGCAGGACTGGCCGTGGGCGCTCCTGTTCCTGGCGCCCAACCTCGTGCTCTTCCTCGTCTTCTTTGCTTACCCGATCGTCTATGGGCTCAAGATCAGCTTCTACAACTGGAAGATCGTCGGGCCGAAACGATGGGTTGGGCTCGACAACTATGTGAGGTTCTTCCACGACGATAAAACGCTGAAGCTCCTCCAGAACTCGATCTACTACGTCGTCGGTGCCACGATTCCCCTGATTGTTCTCTCGCTCGGGATTGCCACGCTGCTCAACGCGGTGGTTTTCGGTCGACACGCCTGGCGCGGACTCTATTTCCTGCCGCTGGTGTCGTCGCCGGTGGCGGCGGCGGCGGTTTGGAAGTGGCTCTATGCCAAGGACCAGGGGCTGATCAACTACGCGGTCGTGCAGTTGGGCGGGCACCGGGTCGATTGGCTCTACAACACCCGGTGGGCGCTGCCGGCGCTGGTGGTGATGACGATCTGGCAACTGCTCCCGTTCAACACGATCGTCTACCTGGCGGGGTTGCAGGAGGTTCCACGCACGCTTTACGACGCGGCGGCGGTCGACGGTGCCTCTGGTTGGCGGCAATTCCGCGACATCACGATCCCGATGGTGACGCCGACGACCTTCTTCGTGTTGATGATCACGCTCTTCAGTCTGCTCTTCGGCAGCTTCGACATCATCAACGTAATGACGCAAGGCGGCCCGCTCGATTCGACCAACGTCTTCGTCTACGACGTCTACCAGAACGCCTTCAAATTCTTCCGGATCGGCTACGCCTCGGCCGAGGCGTACCTCCTGTTCGTCGTCGTCTTCGTGCTGACGATCGGCAACTGGGCGCTCCAGAAGCGGTGGGTGAACTACGAATGAACGGCAAACGCGCTCGGTTTTCTTCGTCCTGGTTGGTCCTCTACCCCTTGCTGGTGATCGGGGCGCTGGCGGCGATCCTGCCGTTCGTCTGGACCCTCTCCACCTCGCTGAAGGTTCCCTCGCAGGTCTTCGCCTACCCGCCGAAGTGGATCCCCAATCCGTTCGCCTGGGGCAACTACTCCAAGGGTTTTGACGTCATCGGCGGGCGGACCTTCCTCAATTCGGTCATCTTCGCCGGGAGCATCGTCGTCCTCCAGGGATTGGTGACGACGATGGGCGGGTTCGCCTTCGCCCGTCTGAAATTCCCGTTCCGGGATCAACTCTTCCTCCTCTACCTCGGCACGATGATGATCCCGCCGCAGGTGACGATGATCCCGACCTTCATCGTCGTCGTGAGACTCGGGTGGATCGACACCTACCAGGGATTGATCGTCCCGATCGTCGCCCAAGGCGCGTTTGGCACCTTCATGTTCCGGCAATTCTTCGCCAAGATTCCGAACGAGTTGTACGAGTCGGCTCGTCTGGACGGGGCAAATCCGCTTCAACTCTACTGGAAACTGACGTTACCGCTCAGCCGACCGGTGATGACCGCCTACGGGGTGATCACCTTCCTCACCGCCTGGAACATGTACCTCTGGCCGCTGATCGTGATCCGGACCAACGAGAAGAAGGTGGTGCCGATGGCGATCGCCGAGTTGGCCGGCGGTCTATCGCAAGACCGCGGCGTCCAGATGGCGGCGGTGACGCTGTCGGTGCTGCCGATCCTCGTTCTCTGGATCATCGGTCAAAAGTGGTTCGTCGAAGGCATCGCGATGACGGGGATGAAGGGATAACGGGTTCGGGGTTCGGGGTTCGAAGTTCGGAGCACGAAATCGTTCCTCGAACCCCGAACCCCGAACCCCGAACCCCGAACCAAGCATGGGAGGAAAACGTTGGCGTTGCGGTTCGCGTACAGCACGATCAATTGGGGTGAGACGCCGGATCTGGAGAAGACGTTCGGGGAGATTCGGGACGCGGGGTGGAACGCGGTCGAGTTGTTCTGGCATTCGCTGGACTGGCTGGGACCGATGCCGCGGTTGCTGACGGCGTTGGGCGATCTCCAGGTCGCGACGCTGTTCGGGGCGGTCAATCTGCCGACGGACAGGGTGCAACTGACGAAACTGAAAAACCACGTCGATTACGCGGCAGAGTTGGGGGCCGAGGCGTTCGGACTGGTTGGGGGGAACCGGTTACGGTGGCGGCCGCCCTCCGACGAGGAATACGCCGACCTGGCGCGGTTCTGTGAGGAACTGGCCGAGTACGGCGCGAATCGCGGCGTCACGGTGGCCTATCACCCGCACGTGGCCTGCACGATCGAGACCGAAGAGGAGATCGACCGGTTGATGGGGGAGACGGCGGCACTGACGTTGTGTCTCGACGCCTCGCACATCGCGCTGGTGGACGAGGACCCGATCGCGCACCTGCGGAAATACCGGTCGCGGACGGGGTACGTCCACCTCAAGGATTGGGCGCGGGGCAAATTCGTCGAGATAGGGCAAGGGACGCTCGGGATCGACTTCGCGGCGATCCTGGAAGAACTCGAAGCGCAGCAGTTCGGTGGCTGGGTCGTCGTCGAGCAGAGCCGGAGCGATATTTCGCCTGCAACGAGCGCGCAAACGAACGCCGCCTTCCTGCGCGACCTCGGCTATTCGTTGGAGTTGCCGGCGCTCGCTGCCCAGGGGGTGCGCTGATGGCGGGCAAGCGGATCAAGATCATCGTCTGGGACAGCATCGGCAACACGCTGCTCGGGGTCCGCCCCTGGTCGAGTTGGGACGAGAAGACGGTCACGCACTTCTTGCGCGAGGACCCGGCCGGGGCGGAGCATGCGCCGAGTTTCCGCACGCTCTTTGCCGGCCGCGACGTCGACCTGATCTGGTTCAACAGCGCCGACGGTCCTTACGCTCCCTTCGGCCAGCTCTACGCCGACTACGAGGGCAGCGTGCGGTTTACGCGCTCGGTCGAGGAGATCGCGGCCGAGCTGCCGGATGCCGACTTCCTGGTTTTGCACAAGGAGCGGTTGCCGGCCGACGCGCTGCGCACCGCCCGCAAGTTGAAGCTGATCCAGCATCTTGGGCAGGACTACCGCGGGGTGCCGATGGACGCGGCGCGGGAGTTGGGAGTGCCGGTGGCGGCGACGCCGCTCGTCAACTACATCACCGTCGCCGAGCACGTCTGGGCGTTCGTCCTCAACTGGCTGAAGCGCTTGCCCGCCATCCGCGAGCACATGCGCTCCCGTGGGTACGCGGACACCTGGGGGCTGTTTCCCAACACGCGGTACCTGGGCGACGTGACGCTCGGCATCCTTGGCATGGGCGAGATCGCGCGGCCGATCGCCCGCTACGCCCAGGCATTCGAGATGCCGGCGATCTACTGGGACATCGAGCGGTTTCCGGAGTTGGAACAGAATTACGGCGTCCGGTACGTCGAGTGGGACGAGATCTTTCGCGACTCCGACGTTCTCACAGTCCAACTGGCGCTCAACGACAAGACGCTCGGGATCATCGGCGCCCGCGAGATCGGTCTGATGAAACCGACCGCGCTCTTCGTCAACACCGCCCGCGGCAAGTTGGTCAATCAACCGGCGCTCACGAGAGCCGTCGCCGACGGCAAGATCGGCGGCGTCGCGCTCGACGTCTATGCCGAGGAACCGCTGCCGTACGACGACCCATTGCTGGCGTTGCACGACCAGCCCGGTGATCGGGTGACGTTGACGCCGCATTGCGCCTGGCAGAGCCCCTGGACGTGGGTCCGCGACTCGCAGGAGATCTGGTACAACGTGCTGCGGTCGTTGAACGGGGAGCCGGTTCGGCATCTGGTTTCGGGGTGATCCGTCGTAGGGGCGGACCGCCGTGTCCGCCCTCGTACATGGGCGCATACGGGGAGGGCGGACACGGCGGTCCGCCCCTACGACCCGTTTCCTACGGGAGATGCATCGCATGACCACCCCCCAATTCGGTTTTTGCCTGCCGATCTTCGCTTGCCCCGGCTACAACCTGTTCCGGACGCCGAATTTCCGAGCACTCGACGCGGCGGCGACGATGGCCCTTGCCAAGCGCGCGGACGAACTGGGGTACGACTCGCTCTGGGTGGCGGACCACCTGATGCTCGGCAAGGATGAGGCGATCCTCGAGGGGTGGACGGTCATCTCGGCGCTGGCGGGGGCGACGAGGCGGGCGAAACTCGGGATGATCCACCAGGCGCTCTTCTTCCGGAATCCGGCGCTCGCCGCGAAGATGAGCGCGACCCTCGACCAAATCTCCGGCGGCCGGTTGATCCATTTCATGGACTGCGGTTACATGCGACGCGAGTACGTCAACTACGGTCTGCCGTGGGACGACGACGTCGAGACGAGGATCGCCAAACTGGTCGAGGCGACCGAGTTGATTCTGGCGCTCTGGGCGGCGGAGGGTGCGCTGACGCGCAAGGGCGCCGCCTACGGGGTGACCGACGCCGTTTGCACGCCGAAACCGGTCCAGCGACCGCACCCGCCGCTCTGGTTCGGCGAGGCGACGCCGGGTATCCTCGATGCCTGCGCCCGCTTCGGTCAGGGGTGGAACACGACGCCGGTTTCGTTGACCGAGTTGCGGCGGCGGCTCGATCTGCTCGGTGCGGCGTGCGAGCGCGCCGGTCGCTCCTTGAGCGAAATCGAATTGAGTTTGGAGACGCAAATCCTGGTCGCGCCCGACGTGGCGGGGCTGCGCGAACGGCTGCGGGAGATGGTCGCGCTTGCCGAGGAAGCCGGGCAGAATTTGCCCCAGGAGATCCAGCCGTTCCTCGACAGCTACGCGATGGCGCCGGACTTCCGGGCGTTCGTGGATGGGACGAGCGATACCTTGCCGAGCCGGATGACGGAGGATTGGATCGTCGGGACGCCCGACGCGGTGGAGCAGCGGCTGCGGGAGTACATGGCCGCGGGGATCGGCCACTTCATGCTCTGGTTCATGGACGCGCCTGGTTGGGACGGTCTCGATCTCTTCGCGTCGGACATCATTCCGCGGTTCCGGAAAATGGGATGAGCGAGTCGCCGACCGCTCGCCGTGTCGCCCTCGTCACCGGTGCGAGTCGCCGCAACGCCATCGGAGCCGCGATCTGCCGCGCCCTCGCGGCGGCGGGGAACGACGTCGCCTTCAGCCATTGGCAGCGCTACGACCGGCAGTTTCCCTGGGGGGCGCGGTCGGAGGACCCGGACGCGCTCCTGGCAGAACTGCGGGAGCGTGGCGTGCGGGCGGAGGCGTTCGAGGTCGATCTCGCGCTACCGGAGACGCCGGCAAGACTCCTCGATCTGGTTGCCGAATCCTTGGGTCCGCCCGCGATCCTCGTCAATAACGCCGCCTACTCGACGCAGGATGGGTACGAGGCGTTGGATGCGGCGACGCTCGATGCGCACTACGCCGTCAACATCCGGGGGATGGCCCTACTGAGTGTCGAATTCGCCCGCCGTTGGCCAGGTGGGCCGGGCGGGCGAATCGTCAACCTCAGCTCGGGGCAATCGCTCGGGCCGATGCCGACCGAACTCGCCTACGCGGCGACGAAGGGGGCCGTCGAGGCGTTGACGCGCTCGCTCGCGGCCGGGGTCGCGCCGCTGGGGATCACGGTCAATGCGGTCAATCCGGGACCGACGGATACCGGTTGGATCGACGACGATCTGCGGGCGGCGCTCTTGCCGCTGTTCCCCTTCGGGCGGATCGGCACGCCGGAGGACGCGGCGCGCGCCGTCGCGTTTCTGGCGAGCGATGAGGCGGCCTGGATCACCGGGCAGGTGATCCATTCGGAAGGCGGGTTCGAGCGAGGGGCGCCGCGGTAACGGCCCTCACCCCCATCCCCTCTCCCTTCCGAGGGCGAGGGGAGCTATCCTCTGCTCACCATGCGAACGTTGAGGCAACCGCACCCGCCGGCGCGTTCCCCCTCGCCCTCGGAAGGGAGAGGGGGTCAGGGGGTGAGGGCTGCCCGAGTCACACTTCTTCTTTTGCTTCGTTCTGATAGGGTGATGGGGACGATCGGAGCAACACGTGAGGCGGGCGGATGCTGTTCCGTCGCGGTGCGACCGGGGAAGCGTCCCCGGAAGGGATCACCAAGGCGCTGGACGAGGAGTGCCAGGTTCTCCTCGCCCTAACCGACCGGGCCGCCTTCGCGCCTCTCTACCTGCGGTACCGGCCGCGGGTCTACCGCCTCTGCTACCGGGCGACCGGTAACGCCCCGGACGCGGAGGATCTGACGAGCCAGGTGTTCCACAAGGCGCTCGCGCGCCTTGGCACTTTCCACGGCGGCTCGTTCGAGAAATGGATCGTCACCATCACCGTCAACACGATCCGGGACGACCGCCGCACCCGCAAATGGCACGTCTCGATCCCGGAACTGCGGCACGATCCGGCGCCCGGACCGGAGGAGGAGGCGGTGCGCGCCGACGACCGGGAGCGCCTGCATGCGCACCTGGCGACGCTGCCAGACGATCAACGCGAGGTCGTCGAGCTGCGACTGGCCGGTTACACGGGCGCCGAGATCGCCCGTTTGCTCGATCGCTCGCCCGAGGCGGTCCGCAAGGCGCAAGAACGCGCGTTGAAGCGGATCGCCCGGCAGATGGGGCTCGGCGTTGAACCGGACCCCGACGCGGAAGGGAGGGCGCGGTGAGCGACGAGCCCGACCTCCGACGGCAACTTGCCCTCGATCGCTTCTGGGACGGGGTGGTCGAGGGCGGACGCGCCCGCGCCACCGATCCCGACCTCGATCCCACCCTGGCGGAGGCAATCCGCCGCCTGCAATCGCTCGATACCGCGCCGGAGGAAGACCCGGCGTTCGGTCCACGACTTTGGGAGGACCTGATGCAAGGTCACGCATTCGGTGGGACCATCCCGCTTCGCCCGATCGTTCCGGGCGCAAACGGCCGGAGCAACGGGCACACGCCGAGCCGACCGCGTTCGACGGTAGCGCCACGGCGGAGTCCAGGCCGTCTCACCACCGCGCTCAGCTACGCGGCCACCGCCGCGTTGATCGCCGCCGTCCTGGCGATGATCTTCTTCGTCTATCACAACCAGCAGAACGCGGCGATCCCCCCGGCCCAGGAGACGCCGACGGCGGTGGCGACCCCTCCGACAACGCCGGCGGCCCACACCTGGCCGATGTACGGCGGCGGCGGCGCCCGGACACGCAACGTGCCGGGTCCGGGCCCCAAGGATCAACCGGTCGTGCGCTGGACGTTTCCTGCCGACGGCGCGGCGAACCCGCACGCGAACGTTGACCGTGGAGCGCTCGCCGACGGTGTGCTCTACCTCCCGACCGCGGCCGGACTCATCGCGCTCGACGCCGCGTCGGGCAAAGAGCTTTGGCACGTCGACGGGTACGGCGACGGGGTCGCGGTCGACGGCGACGGCCTCATCGTCTACGGCTTCGACGGCTCCCTGGCGCGACTACGTCGGACCGACGGCAGCGTCGCCTGGACGGCGGAACAGGGCAACATGCAGACGCCGTGGAACCCGGTGGTTGCCGACGGCGTGGGCTACACGCCGAGCGGGAGCGACTTCGTCGCCTTCGACCCGGCCACCGGCAAGATCCTCTGGCGCGTTGCCCTCAACACCCCGGCCTCGCGTGGTGGCTCAGCCGCAGGCGGGATCGCCGTCGTCGGCGACGTGAAAGGCACCGTCTACGGCATCACCGCCAACGGCGACATCGCCTGGACCTACGAAACCAGCGCGACGACGATCGGCCACCCCGCGCTCGCCAACGGCGCCGTCTACGTGTTCGCTTCCGGCGGTGCGCAAAACGCCTTCCTCGCCCTCGATGCCGCCACCGGTGCTCTCAAGTGGCGCTTCGTGGCGCCGGATGGCGCGGAGTTCCGCGGGCCTGCCGTCGACGCCACTACCGTCTACGTCGGGAGTTTGACCCAAACGCTCTACGCGCTCGATGCCCAGACCGGTACGGTCAAGTGGTCATCGAATATGGGCGGGTACTGGATCCAGGGGCCGGTCCTGGCGGACGGCGTCCTCTATACGTCGGAGGGATCGGCTCCCGGTGCCGTCTACGCGGTCGACGCCGCCACCGGCGCGACGCAGTGGACCCTTCCGGTCGACGGGAGCACCAGCGGCGGGGCGATCGTCGTGGACGGCGTCCTCTACGTGAGCACCGACGCCGGCAAGGTCTACGCAATCGGCGGCGCGGAGGGGGCCACACCCGAGGCGAGTCCGGACACCTCGGCGACGTCCGCGTCGGCAAGCGGTTCCAGTCCCCAGGTCCAGTTCCTCTGGGCCGCGACCGGCTCGGTGACCGACGCACTCGACCACCCCCTCGGCCTGAGCCTCTCGCCCGACGGCAAACTGTGGGTAGCCGACTACACGAGCCGCTTCTTCATCTTTGACCTCGACGGCAACCTGCTGGAGGTTTGGGGGACTCCCGGGACCGGCCCCGGCCAGTTCAGCTTCTACGACGCTCATTACGAAATCGGCGGGGCCGTCTTCCTCCCCGATGGGTCGTTCTACGTCGTCGACTCGCTGAACCACCGCATCCAACGCTTCGACAAGGATCGTGCCCTCCTCGGATCGTTTGGGACGCGAGGGAGCGGCGACGGGCAATTCCTTCTTCCCCTTGCGTTAGTGGTCGCGCCAGATGGGGACCTGCTCGTGTCTGACTACCTGCGCGGTGATGTGCAGCGATTCGACCCGTCGGGCAAGTTCCTCGGCAGGTTCGACGGGGCGGGGACGCCGGGCGGCCCGCTCCGGGCACCATCAGGAATGGCCTTCGACGATGCCGGGCACTTGCTCGTTGTAGAGGCCGACGCCAACCGCGTCCGCCTGTTCGCCCCGAACGGCCAGGAACTTGGCACGCTTGGTGCGAATGGGCCGGACGTTGGCGGGCTCAATTATCCAATCAGTGTATCCGTCGACGAGCACGGGTACATCTATGTTGCCGATGAGTCCAACAATCGCATCGTCATCTTCGACCCCGAGGGCCGTTTCGTTGGCCGATTCGGCGAGGAGGGGACGGGCGAAGGCCAGTTCAGCCGCATGAGTGGCTTCGCCCTCAACAAAGGCGGAACCATCTACGTCGGCGACACGGGTGGGAACCGGGTCGAGAAGTTCAAGCTCACCGGGCCGTTCCCGGCACCGTAGCGATCTCCACCGAATCGGCAAGGCGTCTTGAAACCGCACGCTCGTTGCGTTCGGTTTTGAGGCGCCTTTGCTATTCCTCGAGATTGGCTAGAAACGACTATGATGAAGTGGCTAACCAAGCTCATATGGTTGAGAGCCGCCCGGTGGGTGGCCGCCCGGCCACGAGCCAGGCCGCTCCGCGCGCGACGGCAGCGCGTGGCTGTCACATTTTCTTCGCGGTGTCGTATCTATAGCGTGAACACAACGAACTCGAAGCGGATCGCGGGACCGGGCGATGGTACTGCGGCGTGGACCGTCCAGGGCGGATACGGTCGAGACCGGCGGGTCGGCGGAGGACGACGTCGCCCTGGTCCTCCGCGCCATCGTCGACCGACGCGCCTTCGAACCGCTCTACCGCAAATACCTGATGCCGGTCTACCGGCGCTGCCGGTCCGCATCGCCCGACGACGAGTCGGCCTGGGACGCGACCAGTCAAACCTTCGCCAAGGTGCTCGCCGGACTCGACGGGTTCGCCGGAACCGCCTTCGCGCCCTGGCTCTTTCGCATCGCCGACAACTGCTGCCGCGACTTCGCGCGCGGCCGCGCCCGGCACCCGACGGTGCCGCTGCCGGACGGCCTGGATTTCGCCGACGCCGGACCCGACCCGGAGGAGACTGCCGTGGCGGAGGACGACCGGCGACGGTTGGAGGAGGCGCTGACCAAGCTGAGCCCGCGCCGGGAGCGGATCGTCCGTCTCCATCTGGCCGGGTTGAAGGGACGGGAGATCGCGGCACGGCTCGGGCTCTCCCACGACCTGGTACGCAAGGAACAAGAGCGCGCGATCGAGGATCTGGGCAGGCTCCTCGGGATCGACCGCGACGGGGAGGTGCGGCATGGCTGAGCCCAGCAATCGCGATCCTCGCCGCCGCGAGGCGCTCGATCGCTATTGGGACGCGATCGTCGACGGGCACCTGGCCGCGCCCGACGGCGACCTCGACGTCCGGCAAGCGGCGATCGTCCGGCGTGTGCACGCGCTGGCCGGTCAGTCGATGCCGGAACCGGACCGAGCCGAACGATTGTGGAGGGATCTGATGAGCGGTTATGCACCGACGGTACCCTTGAGACTCGCGCCGACCATCTCCCGACCGGCAAACGGGCACCGCGGCAGACCGCTGGCCGCGCCCCGCCCGATCGCTCGACCGGGCCGCGTCTCGAACGGCATCTCGATTCTGTCGACCGTCGCCCTGGTCGCCGCCGTCCTGGCGATGATCTTCTTCGTCTACCACAACCAGAACAACGCGACGATCCCGCTGGCCCAAGAGACACCGACGGCGGTGCCGGCGACGCCGAGCGCCGGCTGGCCGACCATGCTCGGCAACAACCACCGAACCGCCGTCACCGACGCCCCCGGCCCGGTCGGCACCTTCTCGACCCTGTGGACCTTCCGCGCCCCCCATGGGCTCAACAACGTAATCGTCGCCAGCGACGAGGCGTTCCTCCAGGGCGAAGACGGCACGCTCTACTGCCTGGATCGCATGACGGGCCACCAGCGGTGGGCGCTCGACACCGGCGGCGCCTCCGACGGCAACGTGCGCGCCTATCCGGCGGTCGCGGACGGCATCGTCTACGCCGGGGGCCGGACGGGCGACGTCTGGGCGATCGACGCCGCGACCGGCGCGACCAAATGGCGGATTCACCTGAGCGACGATCCGGTCGAGGCGAGCCTGCTCGTCCAGGACGGCATTGTCTACACCGGCACCGGGGGTGGACTCTTCGTCGCGCTCAACGCGGCGGACGGCTCCGAGCGGTGGCGCTTCAACGACGGGCAGGATTTCGTCAACACCTTCCCGGCGCTCGACAACGGGGTCATCTACGTCGGCGGCCCGCAGAGCGTGCGCGCTATCGACGCCACCACCGGTAAGCTGGTCTGGGAGTCGCGGACGGACGGACAGGTGCGGGGTGCGGCGGTCGACAACGGCGTGGTCTACGCGCCGACCGCACCGGGTTCGGTCTACGCCCTGAACGAGGCGGACGGCCACCAACTCTGGACGCAGACCTTCACCGACGCCGCGCCCGGTCTCAGCGTCGCGGTTGCCGGCGGGGTAGTCGTGGCCGGCTTCGGCACCGGCGGCATGATGGGACTCGACGCCGCGTCGGGGAGGGTTGTCTGGCAGACACCAGACTCCGGTGGGGAGACCACGGCGAGCAAGGTCTCGATCGCGAACGGGATCGCCTACGCCTACTTCGGCCCGCGCAAGGGCATCCTGGCGGTCGACGCCAAGACCGGTCAGGAGCGCGGCATTGGGGCAACCGAGGAGATCCGCATGCCCTCCTCGATCGTCGACGGCGTCCTCTACGCCGGCTCGGGCGCGGGGATCGCCTACGCATTCACCAGTGCAGATGCGACGATCACGCCGCAGGAGCAAATCGCCACCCCGGCGGTCGCGACCGCCCCCGCTTCGACCGCAACGCCGACCGCGGCGACCACGGTCGCGGCCCAGCCGTTGCCCGTCAAGTTCATCGCCAGCTTCGGCGGCTGGGACCCGGCGCAGCATCCGCGCGGGTTCGGCCTTTCACCCGACGGCAAAATCTGGGTTTCCATCGGCGACGGCGCCTTCGACATCTTCGACCTCGACGGCAACCTGCTGGAGGAGTGGGGCACACCGGGGACAGAGCCGGGGCAGTTCCACTTCTACAACGGCGTCGCCAACTTCGGCGCCATCACGTGGCGGCCGGATGGCTCGTTCTACGTCCAGGACCTGAACGGCATCCAGTACTTCGACAAGGACCGGCACTTCGTCAAGCTGATCGATGCGGCGGGGGGTGGCTCCCGGCTCCTGACGGTCGCTCCCGACGGCACACTCTGGGTGTCCCAGGCCAATCCTTCGCGCATCGACCACTTCGACGCCGACGGCAACAAGATCGGCGGATTCGACGGCAAGGGAACCAGGACCGGTATCCTCCACGCCCCCACCGGGGTGACGTTCGACCGCCAGGGCCGGCTCTACGTCCCCGAGCAGGACGGCAACCGGGTCCGCATCTTCGACCAGACCGGCAACGAACTCGGGATGCTGGGCCAAGATGACCCGGGTTTTCCGGGGATCTACCGGCCGTTCCTGGTAACGATCGACGCGGCCGGCATGATCTACGTCTGCGACAAGGACAAGGTCGACGTCTTCGACCCGCAGTGGCACTACCTGGGTTGGTTCGGCGGCGGCGGCACCGGCGACGGACAGATCCAGACCGCCGACGGCGTGATCGTGAACGGAACGAAGACGATCTTCGTCATCGACTTCGGCAACAACCGGATCCAGAAGTTCGCGATCGTCGGCCCGTGGCCGGCCGCGGCAGGGTCCGCCGCAACGCCCCCTGCGTGAGACACCGCGATGCACTCGCGGTTCCGCATTCAGCGACAAGTCGAATAGCACCGGCGTCGTAGGGGCGGACCGCCGTGTCCGCCCTGCCACGTATGCGCTCACCGAGGAGGGCGGACAGCGCCCAGAGGGCACCCGGTCCGCCCCTACGGGTGGGCCGACTCCTCGTCCCACAGCCGCGTCAGGTAGCGCCGGTACGCCTCCGGGGCGAACCGCATCATCAGCCGCTCGACGTTGGGGAGCGGGTCCTCCCAGAACCAGTTGGGGTCGAGCCAGAAACCGGGGAGCACCGCTGAGTGGTAGCGGCCCTGGTCGTCGGGCTCGACCTCCTGGTAGTGACCCGCCTCGTCCAATCGGAGGTAATGAAACTCACGTTGGCCCGGACGCCCGTCGATCATCGGGTACTCGGGGATACGGGCGCCCTCGAACTCGGCGCGCTTCTCGACAAGGTCGCGATGGACGCTGTCCTCGGAGAGGAACTCGATCGCGATCAGCGCCATCCCTTCCACCCACCGCTCCCGGACCCACTCGCGTCGCACGACCATCACGTCCGGCATCCGCCCGGAGGGGCGATTCGGCAACCGAATCAAGATGTTGTCGAAGAAGACGCTTCCCACATCCATAACGCGGCAGAAGAGACCGAGCAGTTGCCCCAGGAAGACGACCCTGTCGCCGTGGAGCGTGCTGTTCGACAGGTAGGCGATCCCCTTCCCGTCGACCCACTCCGCCTGCCCCTCGCTCGGGGACCATTCGAGGAACTCCTCCCAGGTCATCGGGTACCACACGCCGCGCACCTGCGGCGGCAGCATTGCTGATTGGACCATCGGCGGTATCCCTCAGCGACGCACGGTCGCATCTCCCAGGTACATCACCCGAGATGATACTCCGGACCGCAATGCACGAACCCTGATTGCAGGCGCGGTTCCCCCTCTCCCTTCCGAGGGAGAGGGGGCGGGTACCCTCTGGGTGCCGGTGAGGGCTGCGCTACGCCACCGCCGTCGAGCGGCGACGACCGCCCGATGCCTTCTCGACCTTGGATCCCGTCATCGGGTAGGTCGCCACGAAGACGGTGTCGTCGCGGCCGATCTGGACGAGGGACGGCAGTTCCCAACCGACGATCTCTTCCCGCCGGCGGTCGATCAGCCACTGCAGGGCGTCGGCGAGTTCCAGCGACTCGCCCGGACGCCGCTCGCGGTCGAGGGCCGAAAGCGCGGTGAGGACGGTCGGGGAGAGGACGTAGCGGCCGAGGACGGTGCAGACGGCAGTCGGATCGCAGGGGGGTTCGCTGCACGAGATCGGGTGCCGCGCGTCCGGTTTCTCGGCGACGAGCTCGATCGGGCGCAAACCGTGCGTGTTCGGTTTCGGTCCCAACCGGGCGAGACCGTAGTTGCGGCGGTTGACTTTCAACTTGCCGACGGCGAGGACGCCGGACCCGCTCGCCGCGTACTGCTCCGCCAGTTGTTGAAGCACCGCGGTTTCGGCGCCGGGGCGATCGAAGTGGTTGTCGGGCAGCAAGACCGCAAACGGTCGCTCGCCGATCAGGGGACGGGCCTGGAGGATGGCGTGGCCGAGCCCGAGTGCTTCGGATTGGGGGACGCAACTGAGGCGCTGCATCCGCTGCGCGAACGACGCTCCCGCAAACGCGGCGTGCATCCCGGCGATTTCGGAGGGCGGCAGGATCACGACCAACTCGCGGATGCGCGCCTTCATCGCCTCGGCGGCGGCGCGGTCGAGGGCGGCGACGATGCGGTCGCGCGTCCACTCCCGCCACTGCCACCCGGCGATCGGGATGCAGCAGACCGGCACCGGTCCCGGTGTCCGCCACCAATCGACGGTCGCGATCACCTGCGCCGCTTTGACCCGCGCGTCTTCGAGCAGCAACTGGCGAACGAGATCGGCCTCCTCGACGGCGAGCCCGGCGTCTTCGAGGACGCGCGCCAGCTCCCCATCGAGCGAGAGTGCGGCCAGTTGGGCATCCCAGGCAACGGCCGGCGTCCGCACCGCGTGTGGCGCCCGCGCCGGGCGCTCCTTCTCCGTCGCCGCCTCCGCTTCGCGATCGTAGACGGCGAGCAACCGGGCGTCCGGCAGCGAGAGGACCCGTTCGTACCCGGCGACCAACTCGCGCGACGGCCGCACCGTCCGGTTCTCGACCGCGGAGAGGTGCGCTTTGGAATAGCCAAGCTCACCGGCAACCTCGCCGAGCGTCAGTCCGCCGGCCTGCCTCGCCAGCCGCATCCGCGCGCCGAGCGGGAGCGCCTCCGGGTTCCCTGCCGGGATCGGATTCTCTTTCCGGGCCATCGTCGTCCTCCGCTGGACGCGCGTCACCAAGGCGACCTGTACATATCAATCTAACATTTCTGGGGGATTTGGCAAGGAGCCGGTAGCCGGTAGCCGGTAGGAGAGGACTGAGTGACCCGTCGGTCTCTCCTACCGGCTACCGGCTACCGGCTCGTCACGCGTCGCCGACGCTACGCACGTCGAGCGCATCCCGCAGTCCGTCGCCGAAGAGATTGAGCGCCAACACCGTCAGGACGATGGCGAGACCCGGGAAGACGCTGATCCACCAGGCCTGGCGAATGAAGTCGCGCCCTTCGTTCAGCGCCGATCCCCAAGTCGGCGTCGAGGGGTTGACGCCGAGACCGATGAAGGTGAGGGCGGCTTCGGCCAGGATGCCGAGCCCGACGGCGAAGGTGGTTTGGACGATGATCGGTGCGGCCATGTTGGGGAGGATGTGGCCGAACATGATCCGGCGGTCGGTGGCGCCGATCGCACGGGCGGCGGTCGTGTAGTCCTCCTCGCGCAGACTCAGCACTTGCGAGCGGACGATCCGCGCGAAGTCGTCGAGAAAGGCGACGGCGATCGCGACGACGACGTTGCGGAATCCGGCGCCGAAGACCGCGACCATCGCCACCGCCAGCACCAGCACCGGGAACGCCCAGAGCAGATCGATCGCCCGCATGATCAGGCTGTCGAGCCACCCGCCGTAATACCCCGCAACCAGGCCGAGGAAGACGCCGACGACCATCGCCGACAGCGCCGCCAGCAAGCCGACCGTAAACGAGACGCGGGTGCCGACGATCACCCGGCTCAGCAGATCCCGCCCGAACGAGTCGGTCCCCATCGGGTGCGACCAACTCGGCGCGGCGAAGAGGTCGTAGTCGTCGGCGAGCGGGTCGTACGGCGCGATCAGCGGTCCGGTCACGGCGAGGACGGCCAGGATGCCGACGAAGATCAAGCCGAGCAGCGCCTTGCGTTCCCGGCGGAGTCGCCGCCAGAACCGGTTGCCGAGCGCGGCCCGGCGCTGCTCGGCCAACGCGGCCAGGCGGTCTTCCTCGGAGACCTCGCTCGGCGCGATCGTGCCCAGTTGATCGGCACTCGCTTCGCTAGCCATACTTGATCCTCGGATCGAGGAAGGTGTAGAGGATATCCACGATCAGGTTGGCGAGGACGAAGATGACCGTCGTCAGCAGGATCACGCCCTGCACGACCGGGTAGTCCTTGTCGAAGATGGCGCCGACCAGGATCCGTCCCAGACCGCGGATCGAGAAGACCGTCTCGACCACGACCGCGCCGCT
>DATBFX010000607.1:0-13022 GCA_036558305.1 Thermomicrobiales bacterium
CGGGGCGAACGCGTGCACCGCGGCCAGATACTGACCGAGTCCGGATCGGTCGGCGGTCGCGCCGGGGAGGGCGGCGTGCTCGACGAGTTCGGCGGCGACGGCGCTGTCCAGGGCGGATGGATCCCCGGTGCGGAGAACTTCGTTGATCGCCTCGTAGTAGTGGCGGGCCACCGTGGCGGTGGCGTCGCTTTGGGCCGTCGCCGGGAACGATGCCGTCACCGGACCCGCCATCTGGCTCAGGGCGGCGCCGGTGACGACGGCGAGAACGATCGACAAGGGCCAGGCGAGTGAGCGGCGCATGGAAGCGTCCTTGTTCGGGCGGTCCGGTGGTCGCGGCGTCCGACGCCGCGCTGCACGTCCCTCCGGATCGACGGGACCATCGTGCGGTTTGGGTGCGCCTGGCGCATCGTGAATATTCACTACTTTTGCCAAGGAATGCGTTGCCATGGGGTAGGCAATTTGTTCAGATGGATGCGACTGCACTCACGCCAACCCGTTGCGGACGGCCCAGGCAGCGGCAGCCGCTCGCGACGAAACGCCGAGCTTGGCGAGGATGCGGGCGACGTGGTTGGCGGCGGTGTGGCGGCTGACGAACAGGGCCGCGGCGATCTCGCGGTCGCTGCTGCCCTCGACCAGGAGGCGGAGTACTTCGACCTCGCGCGGGGTCAGGCCGTGACCGGCCGTCGGCTTGTTGACCGCGACCGGGGGTGCGGGCGGCTCCGGCAAGCGCTCCGGTACCAGGCGTAGCCCGCACAGCGAGCGGACGAGGTCGGCGAGCAGGGAACCGCCGGCATCGTAGCCGCCCGCGCGCAACCGCCGCGCCAGATCGTCGAGTTCCATCGCCATCGTTCGGTATCCCTTCTTGGGTTGGGCACGAGCCGGCGACCGACGACGCGGCGACGCGTCGCGGAATGGTCCTCCGGCTCGGATCGCGATGACGAACGGGCCGCCGCCAAAGTCCAGCTACGGGTTCGCCGGGGCGCTCCCGAGCGCGTAGAGCGTGTTCGTGTCGTCGCCAACGTAGACGACGCCGTCGACCACCGCCGGTTCGGTCACGATCGACCCCGCTACCGCGACCTGCCATCGCTCCTCACCGGTCGCCGCGTCGAGGCCAAAGACGCGGTGGTCGTAGGCGCCGACGTAGACGGTGCCTGCGGCGACCACGGGCGCCGTCGCCACTCCGCCTGCGATCTGATGGCGCCATACCTCGCCCCCGGTCGTCGCATCGACCGCCACGAGATCGAACCCGTCGACGACGAAGATCCGGCCGCCGGCACTGGCGATGGGGCTGATGAGGCTGGTCTGCAGGGTGCTGATCTGCCACCGTTCGCTGCCGTCCGTTCGATCGATGGCAATGACCGGGCCGCCGACTTCCACTCCATAGACGGAGTTCCTGATGACCACGAGCGAGAGGAAGGAGCGATACGGATCGAGATGCCCAAGATCGACGCCCGTCGCCAGGTCGATCGCGTGGAGACCGCGATCCTGGCAACTCGCGTAAATGATGCTGGCGCTGACCACCGGTGCGCCGTAGCAGACGAGGGTCGAATGCCACCGGTACGCGCCTGTGACCGCATCGATCGCGGAGACTCCCCGATCGAAGACGATGACCGTGCCGCCGGCGACGGTCGGAGAGCCGGAATCGGCGCCAGACGACGACAAGCCGCCGTTCCGGCTCCATCGCTCGACCCCGGTCCGTGCGTCGACGGCGATGATCGTGCCGCTGGTGTCGGTCACGAACACGCTCCCGCCGGCGACGGCCGGGGCACCCCGGAGCGGGGATTCGCCAACCGGCAATCGCCACCGCATCGCCCCGGTGGTGGCGTCGATTGCCAACAGGGTGTTGCCGGCGTTGGCGTAGATGGTCCCGTCGACCATCGCCATCCCCTCGGTGAGTGGACCGTCCGCCGTCAGCCGCCATCGTATGCGCGGCGTGTCTCCGGGACCGGGGCCGGGTTCCTCGCCCGTGTGGGCGGCGTTGCCCCGGAACATGGGGACGTCATTCGCGGCGCCCGGAATCGTCCAGACAGTCCCGCCGACCGGTTGACCGTCCGTGGTACCCAGACCCGCCTGCTCCCCCCGGAACGCGACGAACGCGCTCGCCAGGGTGACGGCGAGCAGCGCCGCCATCGCAAACTGCGCCGACAGCCATCGCCGCCGCTCGGCGTTGAACCACGGCCGAGCGGGGGGGAGCGGAAGCAGCGACGGCGTGCGCCGCGACAATGGGACCGGCACCGCGCTCCGGACCGTATTCCCACGGAGCCCGTCGCCAACGGCGATGCGATCCCAGACGCGGTCGGCCGCGCCACGACGCGGGGCCGCAGCATTGGGCAACCGCTGGAACCGGCGGATGACGACCGCGTCTGCCGGATCGAGGTCCGCCGCAACGCCCGGCCGACCCGCTGCTACCTCGTCCCAGAACCGGTCGAGCGCGTCCAGCGACGCGCGGTCATCGGGGATCACGGCACACCTCGATCTCGGTCGCATCGCACTCGGCGGTCAGGAATGCGCGCAGGCGCGCCACCGCGCGGGACTGGAGCATCTTGACGGCGGCATGGCTGCGACCCAGGGTCTGGGCGATTTCGGCGCCGCTCAAACCGGCGCGGCGCAACTCGAGGACCCGCCGCTGGTCGTCCGGCAACCGTGCCAGCAGTGCCGTCAGCCGGTCCCGCTCCTCGGCGGCCAGGAAGTGCTCCTCTGGGGACGGCGCCGGGTCGGTCACCCAGTCCGCCGCGTCGATCGGTTCGCTGGGGCGCCGGCCGCGGAATTCGTCGGCGACGACGCGGTAGGCGATCGTGAACAGCCAGGCGCGAAAACTCCCCTCACCCTCGCGGAAAGCGGGGAGGGACGTCAGCGCCTTGACGAAGACGAGGGCCGCGGCGTCCTCGGCCGCGTCGTGACCGCCCAGTCGACGGTAGCAAAAGCGGTAGACGGCATCGAAGTAGAGCCGGTAGAGCGCCGCGAAGGCCGCCCGGTCGTGTTTGGCCTGGGCGACCAATTCGGCATCGCCCGCGGCCGGGTCGACCGCGAATGCTCTCGACTCATCCGGTTGGGCGCGGAACCGAATCCGCATCGCACCCACCGCCGCCACCGCATCCCTCCGTTCGCTCTGCTATTCATGCTAACGGAGGCGGAACGGATAAGGTAACGGGCGGAGCCCGGTGGCCGAGGCCACCGGGCTGGCACGACCCGACGAGGGGATGCGAACCTGCCTGGCTAGCAGCCGGGGAGGTAGCCGCGGGCGGGGTCGACGCTGCCGTCGGCGCCGAAGTGGGCGATCTTGAATCCGGTCGTGTCGACGTCGAGCAGGTTGCTCCAGGTCTCGGTGGCCTCGTCGTAGGCCCGCACCATCGGCGTGGCGCCGCACAAGCCCGCGAAGCGTGCCGCCAGGGCGCCGCCCGCTGCGAACCCGGCCGCGGGGTCGATGCTGCCGTCCCGGCCGTAGACGGTGGGGCTGGCCGCGGTCCAGCGGGTCCCGAGGAGTTTGGCGCCCCACAGGTCGTAAAGGGCGACGTAGATCCGGCCGCCAGGGGTGAACCCGTCGCCGGTCACGGCGATCGATCCCGGCAAGCCCGCGACCGCGGCGGTCCCCTTCAGGGTGGGACCGGCCGGGGTGGCGCCGGCGCCGCCGGTGCCGATCAGCACGATGCTCAAGAGGGCCAGGGCGAGGACGTACGGGAATCGGTGGTGCAGCACGCGGTTCATCGGAAGCCTCCCGTGGGATGGAAACGACGGCGTCTCGGCCGGGGAGGGAGCGGCGCCCGCCGTCCCGACCGGCGGTCTGCCCGGTCTCCCCATGGCCACCATCTTGGACGGGAGCCGTCCGCCGCGCATGAGGCAGATGCGGGATTTTCGGTCGCGATCCCCCGCGCTTACCCATAGGTAATTTGTTCAGGGGACGTCGGAGGAGGGATCAGGCGAATCCGTGGCGGACGGCCCAGGCGGCCGCGGCGGCGCGGGAGGGGACGCCGAGTTTCCCGAGGATGTTGGCGACGTGATTGGCGGCGGTGTGGCGGCTGACGAAGAGCCGTTCGGCGATCTCGCGGTCCGATCGCCCCTCGACGAGCAGGCGCAGCACGTCCAGCTCGCGCGGTGTCAGGCCATGATCGGTCTCGACTCCGCCCCCCGCCCCCCGGTTCGCCGCCGGAACCGGATCGAGGTCCAGCGCCGCCGCCTCGGCGACCGCCTGCCCCAACGACAGCGCCGATCCGGTTTCCCAGACCGCGTGCGCCGCCGCCAGCTTCGCGCGTGCCGTGGCAACCGCCGGCTCGTACCAGGGGCGCTCTGATGGCGGCAGCGGCGCGCCGAGTGCCGCTCGCTGGGCCAAGGCGGCGGCAAAGAGCCGAGTGGCCGGCTCGTTGCGCCCCTGCGCCGTCGCGGCTGCGGCCAGCCCTTCCAACGCCCGAATACAGCCGATCTTATCTCCATCCTCCCAGGCCAGTTGCAGGCTCTCGCGGCAGGCGGCGACCGCCCGGCCGAGCTCCCCGGTCACCAACGCGATGCTGCCGGCGGTTGCCAGGGCCGAGGCGAGACCGCCTCGCCAGCCGCGGGTGCGAAAGATGCGAATGGCGCCGGCGACGGCGGCACCGGCGCCGGCAAGGTCTCCTTCGTCGCGCAGCACGAGCGCGTGACCGGCATCCTGGCAGAAGGTGCCCAATCGCTCGTCCTCCCACGCCTCTTCCGTATACGACTCCGCGAAGAGGAGGCGCGCCTGGGCGGGATCACCTCGCTGTTCGACGGACAGCGCCAGATCCTGCAACATCGCCGAGGCGAACCCCTCGTCCTGGGCGCGACGGCACAATGTCACGGCGTCGCTCAGACAGGCCGTCGCCCGGTCGTAATCGCCCTCATGCCGCGCCGTTTTGCCGAGATGCTGGAGCGCTTCGGCCGCGGCGACGCTGTCCCCGATCGCCCGCGCCAGCTCGAGGGCCGGTTCGCACAGGGTCCGAACCCGAAGGAAGTCTGCCTGCCGGAGTGCCAGTGCCCCCGCCTCGATCAGCGCCTTTGCCCGCACGCCCGGCGAGACGCCGTCGGAGCGGGCAAGGAGCCGTTCCAACCAGTCCCGGATCTCGCCGATGTGTCCCTGTTGTTCCCAGTGATAGCGGAGTTTGTAGGCCAGCGAGAGGGCATGTTGGACCTGCCCGGTCGCCTCCAGCCAGGACAACGCGTGCCAGAAGTTGGCGCGCTCGGTGCGGTGCCAGTCCAACCACCGAACCGTCTCGGGTCCCAAGACTCCCGCTTCGGCCGCGTACGCCGCGGCCAGGAAGTGGGCGGCGTGCGCGTCGCGCACCGCGGTCTCCTCGCCGCAGGCGGCGAGTCGCTCCAACCCGAATTCGCGAATGGTCTCCAGCATGGTAAAGCGTGGCTCGTCGTCCGTCGCCGCCATCGGAGTCACCAAACTCTTGTCCACGAGTGAGGCGAGACCGGTCTGCATGCCGGGCGAAGGGCGGTAGGGAATCATGACCATCGGCGGGCGACCGATCCCGTCCGTCATCCAGACGCCCTCGGTCATCACCCAGTCCGCGGTCACGCATTCGGCCGCGCGCATCGTGAAGCCGCCGGCGAAGACCGCGAGGCGGCGGAAGAGGGCCTTTTCGTCGTCGGGCAGCAGGTCGTAGCTCCAACCGATCGCCTCGCGCATCGTTTGGTGGCGAGGCGGCTGGTCGCGCATCCCGCCGCTGAGGAGTGGCAGCGCTCGTTCCAAACCGGCGAGGAGGGCGGTCAGGGGAAACGCGGCGACGCGCGCGGCGGCCAGTTCGAGTGCCAGAGGGAGCCCGTCCAGGCGGCGGCAGATCGCCGCGATGGTTCCGGCGTTGGCCGGGGTGAGGGCGAAACCGGGTTGGACCGAACAGGCGCGCGCGACGAAAAGACGGACCGCCTCCACCTCGGCGATCTCCTCGACCGCGGGGGAGCGTTCTCCCACGGGGAGCAAGAGTGGGGGAACGGCGAGGGCGTGCTCGGCGGAGACCCGGAGGCGCATCCGGCTCGTGGCCAGCACCACCAATCGCGGGCAGTGGGCAAGCAGGTCGGCGACGAGCGGCGCCGCTTCGACGACGGGCTCGAAGTTGTCGATCAGGAGCAGGAGTTCCCGCTCTCGCAACTCTGCCTGGAGGCGCTCGACCAGTGCCCGGGCTCCGGTTTCGCGCACATCCAGCGCGTCCGCGATGGTTGGGACGACGAGCGTTGGGTCGCGCAGCGCGGCGAGCGAGACGACGGCAACGCCGTCGCCGAAATCGGCGCCCACCTCGTTGGCGACCGCGATGGCGAGGCGGGTCTTGCCGACGCCGCCCGGCCCGGTCAACGTGACGAGGCGCACGTCGTCGCGGCGCAGAAGCGCGGTCACCGCCGCGATCTCGCGTTCCCGACCGATCAGCGGCGTCAGGGGGAGCGGCAGTTGGGCGGTCGACCGCCGCGACACGGTCGCCGGATCGATCGGCGCCGGACCGCCGGTTCGGAGCGGGGAGGGGAGCGCGGCAAGCATGGGACGCCCTCACGTCAATCGCAGCGCATACGGACGTGATGATGATGGGCCGGATTTCCGATGGCGTCAATCCCGACGCCAACCGGGCGACGGAGCGGCGAACGGCTCTGGCAGCGGCCTTGCGCGTGCACGCGCTTGGGCGACGATTCTGCGACCGGCGGTGGGAACCGGAGTGAAACGGAGGAGGAGACGCGATGGCGGACCTGTCCGACCAACCCCTGTGGTGGCAGCGCGGCATCATCTACCAGATCTACCCGCGTTCGTTCCAGGACGGCAACGGCGACGGCGTCGGCGATCTGCCGGGGATCACGCGCCGGTTGGACTACCTGCGGGAGCTCGGCGTCGATGCGATCTGGCTCTCGCCGATCTTCCCCTCGCCGATGGCCGATTTCGGATACGACGTCGCCGAGTATTGCGATGTCGATCCGCTGTTCGGCACCCTCGCCGACTTCGACGAACTCCTGGCCGCGGCGCACGCCCGCGGTCTGAAGGTGATGCTCGATTGGGTGCCCAATCACACCTCCGACGAGCACCCGTGGTTCCGCGCCTCGCGGTCGTCCCGCGACGATCCCAAGCGCGACTGGTACCTCTGGCGCGATCCCGGACCGGACGGCGGGCCGCCGACCAACTGGTTGAGCGTCTTCGGCGGCAGCGGTTGGGAACTCGACGAGGCGACCGGGCAGTACTACTACCACGCCTTCCTGAAGGAGCAACCCGATCTCAACTGGCGAAATCCCGCGGTGCAAGAGGCGATGTTCGAGACGTTGCGGTTCTGGTTGAACCGCGGCGGCGACGGATTCCGGGTTGACGTGATGTGGCACATGATCAAGGACGACCGGTACCGCGACAACCCGCCGAATTCCGAACCCGACCCCGCCAACCCTTACAGCGCCGTAGTTCCGGTCTACACCACGGATCGACCCGAGGTGCACGAGATCGTCCGCAAGATGCGCCGGGTCTTCGACGGGTACGACGAGCGCGTCATGGTCGGCGAGATCTACCTGCCGGTCGAGCACCTGGTGGGGTACTACGGGGCGGACGGACTCGGTTGCCACCTGCCCTTCAACTTCCAGTTGGTCACGGCGCCCTGGGACGCCCGCGGTATCGCCACCTACGTCGAGAACTACGAGTCGTTGCTGCCGACCGGCGCCTGGCCGAACTGGGTCCTCGGCAACCACGACCGGCCGCGGATCGCGACGCGGGTCGGTCTTGCCCAGGCGCGGGTGGCCGCGATCCTCCTTTTGACGCTACGCGGCACGCCGACGATGTACTACGGGGACGAGATCGGTATGCGCAACGTCCCGATTCCGCCCGGTCGCGAGCAGGACCCCCTCATGGGCAGGATCCCCGGTCGCGGGCGCGATCCGGAGCGGACCCCGACGCGGTGGGATGCCGGTCCCAACGCCGGGTTCACGACGGCCGAACCGTGGCTGCCGATCGGCGACGACGTCGCGACCGTCAACGTCGCTGCAGAGCGCGACGATCCCGGCTCGATGCTCTCCCTGTATCGGCGGTTGGTCGCGCTCCGCCGAGCCGAACCGGCCTTCGAGATCGGTTCGTATCGGGGCATTCCCGCCGAGGGCGATCTCCTGGTCTTCGTCCGCGAGCATCGAGGGAGGCGGTTCCTGGTTGCGCTCAACCTCGGCGCCATCCCGGCGGCGCTCGCGGTGGGCGATCCGGTGGCTCGGGGCCGCGTGCGACTTGGCACCCACGCGGACCGCGACGGGGAGACGGTCGATGGCGGCGTCCGGCTGCGCGGCGATGAAGGGGTTGTGATCGAATTGGGCGGGTGAACCGGATCGGGCGTGCCTCGCGTAGAATGCGGACGACGAGCGCGGGTTCCGCATCTCGGAGATGGGAGAGCGATGGCGCAGCGTTCCCGCACCAGGATCGATCCCAAAACCTTCCTCAAGGACGACCGAGAGGCGATCGAGCGGATGTTGCCGCCTGCACTCGCGCCGATTGCCTCTGCCGTCCTGGCATCGCGAGCGATGCTCGATTTGCCAGACGATTGGGACGGCGAAGGCAGTCCCGGCTATCGTGAGGGCACCTGGCTGCGTGCGGTGGAGTTTGCGGTCGGCAACGCGTTGGGATTCTGGGAAGAGTACGGCGTGGCGGTTCCGGCACCGAAGCTGCGCAAAGGCCCGGTCGGTAGTGTCGATCTTCATTGGCGAGGGACCGACCGCGAACTTCTCGTCAACATCCCGTCCGAGGAAACCGCCGCCGCCGACTATTACGGTGACGACCTCGCGGGCGGACACGTCGCCAAAGGGACCCTCGATCCAACCGAAGACAATTTCTGGCTGCTGATGTGGCTGACGAAAATGTAGGTCGGCGGCCAATCGAGGAAATTCCGGACAGCGACTCCCTTTACATGCGCGTCCACCGTCGTTGGTTCGACCAATTGGGCGATCTCGATCCCGGCTGTTTTCAAAACCACCCGAAGAAGACGGGCGGCATGTCGACCGATTGGAGTCGATACGCGACCCCGGAAGAGACGCGGGATCGTGCACTGCGGAGCGATCCCGCCGACAACGCAGTCCTCGCACTCGGCGTCGGCGCCGTCCGTGCGATTCCCGCCCAAATCGTCGTCCATGCCCCGATTCAAGGTGAGCTCGGCATCCCGGACAATCGGGCGCATGCCGAGGTGTTCGGCCCCAAGAACGCGGAGAGCCGCGTGCACTTTCTCCGCATCTATCGACTCGTCCTTGCCCTCGATTCACGATAAGCGAAGGCGACCTCTGCACACCCCGAACCGGCGAGTCGTGCGCCCGGTGCGATGACTCGTCGGACGCCTCCGTCTTGCCGGTCTCGGCAATATTACCGAGTCGTCTCCTTAAGCAGACCGCCTCGGCAAATCGGTAGTCGCGCCGATGGCGGCGTGACGGTCGGGTGGGATGATGGTGTCAGAAGCCCGATGGCGGGCGGTCGATGAAGCGACGTAAGCGGCACGATAGGTGACTGCGACGCAGGAGAGGAGGGTTCACCATGACCCGGCGAATGGACGAGCGGATGATCGAGACGGCCGACCTGTCGCAACCGGTCGACCTCGGGTGCAGCAATGGGCTCGGATTTTTGATGCGGGAACGGCGGCGGATGATGCTCCACAACGGCGTCATGGGGCGCACGGTGGAGCCGGCAGTCCCGGCGCGGTTGATCCGGTTGATGGCCGGTCGCGGCGTCCGCCGTGGCGATCTGACGATCGACGGAGCGCGGTAGACATGGTGGTCGATGCGGTATCGGGACAGACGCGGACGCGCTCCACGGAGGCACCGCGGGTCGACCGGTGGGCCGCCCTGGCGGCCGTAGAGGAGATGCTATCGGGCGCGGAACGCCGGTTCGGCAGCTCCGGCGACGGCGTCTTGCTCGATCGCTACGCCCTGGAAGCAGTCATCGATCTCCTCAACTCGCCGGCGCGGGTGACGGAGTTCTTTCCCGAGCTGGCGATGCGGACGGTCCGCGACCGGGTCGACGCGGGCGCGGTACGGAATCGGTGAACGCGTTGCTGGGTGCCTTCGTCGTGGTCGCGCTGATCCTGTTGGACCTCGTCGACTCGCGCGGCTGGAACGCGGAGCACCCGGAAGGTTAAGCGACCGATCTGATCGTAATGCTTCTGAGGTCGAGCCGGAGCGCGTTGGCTTCTGCTCGGCCTCATTTGTGTCCGGCGCCGGTTCGCGGTGTGGGCGGGTTGCGGCCGGTCACGGCGCGGCGATGCGGTCTGCCGACCCCGAGGCGACGTGGGCGGTCGGGATGGTGTCGGGGAGCGGCTGCCGGGCCAGCACCAGACCGCTGGCCGCCTCGACGAGGAGCACTTCGCCGCGCTCGCCCAAACGGGCGAGTCGGGCGACGCGTGCGGCAAATTGGCGGGGATCGTCGCAGGGCGTGCGGCGCGTCTTCACGTTCCGATGCTCGACGACCCAGGTTGTGTCCATCCCCGATTGCCCCTGCCCCGAACGGCCCCCGCCGTCGGATGCCCCCAGGGTACGGCGGACCGCCCGGTCGGGCCATACCCCGCGGGTCGGAAGCAGGGGGAAGGACGGAGGTCCCGGCGTAGGAATGGCGGCCTACGTTAGGCGATAGGCGTTTCCGTTTCTTCAGCGTCTGGCTGGGAGTGCTCTTCGCTCCACGAGCCGGAGCGATCCATGAGGAACAATCGGTTCTCCGTTGAATCGACCGAGCGCAAGAACGAGTCGATCGCTGCCGCGAGCGATTCGGCATCTATCTCTCGCCCATTCGGAACGATCAGGATGCCGTGGTGGAGGCGGCCGGTCACGCTCCAGAGCCGGGCGCAGGCGAGCCACGCCTCATGCAGTACCTCGAAGTCCCGCCGGTTGGCCGTGATGAAGAGCCGATGGTGGTCGACCGCAAAAACGAGTTGTTGCACGTCCGACTGACCCTTGTTGCCCGACTCTTCGGTGTGCATCGAGTCGTGTCCGAGAGCGGACAACAGCCGGCTGCCCGCCTTCGCGACGTCCTCGTCGACGTAGGCCGGCCGCATCGGGTCAGGAGCGGTGGGATTCATTTTCGAGCAGAATCCTCGCCTCGATAAGGTCGCGGTGCCTCTCGTAATAGCGGATTGCCGCGCGGATGTCCGCGTCGGACAAATCCCAGTCCGACTTCGTCGTTTCGATGTCCCAGTTGCGGCCTTGTAGGTAGTCGATGATCACCCAGACTTGAGTCCCGTGATCGCGGAGGCGCGCGTTGTCGCGTCCGGATCGGTGGGGATCCTGGACGACGAGCGCATCCAGTTCGACATCGTCGATGTCAGCGCCTTGTCGGGCAAATCTCGTCGTCGCCATGTCGATCCTCCAATTCTCGGGGCCGGCCTCGCCGCCGGCCCCGTGCTGCCGTCGATCAGATGTGGATGGCGTGCCCGAGCCAGTCGTGGGCCGCTTCGCCGATGACTTCGGAGATGGTCGGGTGGGGGTGGACGCTGATGGCGAGTTCCATCGGCGTGCTCTCCAGCAGGCGGGCGAGACCGGCTTCGGCGATCAGCTCGGTGGCGTGGGGGCCGATGATGTGGACGCCGAGGAGGTCGTTGGTGTCGGCGTCGGCGACGATCTTGGTGAACCCATCCGTGTGGCCCTCGATGCTGGCCTTGGCGTTCGGTTTCATCGGGAAACGGCCGACCTTGACGTTGTGACCGAGTTTGGCCGCTTCCTGCTCGGAGAGACCGACGCTGCCGATCTCCGGTTCGCAGTAGGTGCAGGAGGGCGAGTTGAGCTCGTCGAGCGGGAAGGGGTTGAGCCCGCAGATGTGCTCGACGGCGATGATGCCGTGGTGCATCGCGGTGTGGGCGAGGAGCTGGCGGCCGGTGACGTCGCCGATCGCGTAGACGTGGGGGACGTTGGTGCGCAACATGCTGTCGACCGGGATGTAGTCGCCCTCGGTTTTGACGCCGACCTCTTCCAGACCGATGTCCTCGATGTTCCCCTGACGACCGGCGCCGACGAGGAGGACGTCGGCCTCGACGGTGCGCTCCTTGCCTTTGGCGTCTTTGATGCGCATGGTGACGCCGTTCTTGCCGACGTCGATGTCGTCGGCGGTCGGGCGGGCGCCGATGGCGAGGTCCATCTTTTGCCGCTGGAAGGCGCGAGTCAGTTGATCGGAGATTTCCTTGTCCTCCATCGGGACGATGTTGCCGACGAGGGTCACCTGCGACCCGTAGCGGTGGTAGACGGAGGCCCACTCGACACCGGTGGCGCCGCCGCCGCGGATGATAAAGCTGTTCGGCAGGTGGTCGAGGACGACGGCGTGGTCGGAGTTGATGACGCGCGGCGGATCCCAATCGACGCCCTTGATCGGGCGGGGGCGGGAACCGGTGTCGATGATGACGTCCTTCGCCTGGAGGCTGAAGGGGGCGCTGCCGTCTTTCGGGGTGACGCCGACGGTGGTGGCCGAGAGGAGGCGACCGCGCCCCATGAAGACCGGGATCTTGTGCTTCTTCTCGAAGAGGTAGAGGAGGCCCTTGTACTGACCCTCGACGATCTTGAGCGAGCGTTGGAGGGCGGTGTCGTAGTTGAAACAGACGTCGCCGCCGACCTCGACGCCGAACTCCTTGGCCTTTTTGACCTGATCGAAGACGTCGGCCGACTTGAGGAAGGCCTTGGTCGGGATGCAACCGCGGTGGAGGCAGCACCCGCCGAGGATGAGTTCTTCGACGACGGCGACGTTGAGACCGAGTTGCTTGGCGCGGATGGCGGCGACGTAACCGCCGGTGCCGCCGCCGAGGACGACGAGATCGAACTGGTGAGCCGGGGTTCCTACCTCTGGCATCGGATTGATCACTCCCTTGGGTGAGCGCATCGCGGTGGTGCAGCACCCGGCCGGGCTCGCCGCGATCAGCCCGTCGCGGCCGGGGTTTCCCGGCCGGCAAGTATACGCGCGAGGGCGAGGAGTCAGGAGTGAGGCGAGAGACTGGGCGGCCGCAGCGCGTCCGCCCAGTCGTACGGCGATCAGATCGAGCCCTTCGGCGGACGATTGGAGGGTGAAAGCGGTGGCGGAGGGTCTTAATCCACTTGCCGCTGGGATATTTTGCGCC
>DATBFX010000608.1:0-4973 GCA_036558305.1 Thermomicrobiales bacterium
GGTTCGTTCTGACTACTGACTACTGTCTACCCCGTTACTTCGTCTTGGCGGTGATGTCGGTTTCCAGTTTGACGGTTTCGTCGAGGGAGATGACCGGGCCAACCTTGGGCGGTTGGATATCGAAGTCGGCCATGTTGAAGGTGGTCCAGGCGTTGCCGGTGATGGTGTCGCCGTCGAGTTTGGTCGTCGCCGTCCAGGAGACCGACTTGGTGACGCCGTGGATCGTCAGGTCGCCGATCAGGGTGAAGGTCACCTCGTCCGCACCGAGCGGTTGGTCGAGCCCCTCGACCGAGGTCAAGATGAAGGTGGCCAGCGGATACTGCTCGGTCTGGAGCGTGTTGTTGTAGAGGAAGTTGTCGCGGCGGGCCTCGTCGCTCTTGAGCGTGCGCAGGTCGGCGTCGAAGCGGGAGCAGGCGAGCGGTTTGCCGCTCTCGTCGAAGTAGATGTCGCCGATGAAGGCGTTGGTCTCGCCGACCGCCTCGTTGGCCCCCTTACCGGCCAACTCCTCCTGGGCCTTGTAGCGGACGGCCGATTGTGCGCTGTCGATCGCGTAGTCGGTCGTCGGGGAGACGGTCGAGCAATCGAGATTGGCGGCCGGGCTGGCGAGGACACCCGGCGTCGCGGTCGGGGTGGCGTCTTGGGCCGAGGCCGAGCTCCAGAGCGAGCCGCCGAGCGCCGCGGCGAGCAGCGGCACGATCAGGGCCAGGGACCAGATGCCCCGGTTCCTGGGGCGTGAAAAGCGAAAGGTCAACGGAAACCTCCCTCGTCGATCAACCCCGGTCGCACGACGTCAGGCTGGCAGGGCGCGACCGCTCTCCTCGTCAACGTTGCCCAGGGGGGCTCGCTCCAGCCATCCCTACAGTATCGGCCCATTCTCCAGGATATCTTGGTGCTTCCTGAAAGTTTCCTGGGAACCGGGTAGTGTCGGCTGCACGAGGGCGGGAGAGGACGAAGGAGAGCGGAGGAGGGCGCACGGTAGGGGAGAATTGGCCGGGAGCCGGTTTCACAGGGCGGAGACCGCCCGGAGCCGGCATGATCTCTGACCAGGTCTCGGGTAAGCAGGGGCGTCCCGCCCGGGGACGCCCCTGGGGGTCGAGCGGTTTATGGGATGACGAGTGATTGGTCGCTGGGGTAGGTACCGACGATGGTCTTGGCGCCGGTCGCCGGGTCGGTGGTCGTCAAAGTGATCTGGAAGGTGTAGGTCCCGCTCTCCCAGGCACCGGAGGCAGGGATGTAGGGTTGATCGACGGCGGTGTCGCCGGTCGGGATCGTCAGGGAGGTGGCGAGGACGTGGTCGTCGACCTGCTTGCCATCGCGAAACACCTGGAGCGTGACTTCGCCGCCGGCGACGGGAGTGCCGGTGTTGGCGATGGTGGCGCCGACCTGAACGAAGACGACGTTGTCGGCGGAGGGCATCGGCGTCAGCGTGATGGCCGAAACCGAGAGCGGCGACGGGGCGACCGGCGCGGCGGCCGTGACCGCGGCGTTGTCGAGCGTCGCCGTGGCGCCGGTATCGGGATCCTCGAATTTGGCGTTCGCCAGATAGGAGCCTTCGGGAATCGGGTTGGGGAGCGTGACGAGGAAGTGGGTCTCGTCGTGGGCGTAGACGGAGCCCATCTTGATGGGGGCTTCGACGACGGTGGCGCCCTGGGCATCGGCGATGGTGACGGTCCCTTCCGGTCGAACCCGGACGTTGCCGGTGTTGGTGACGAGACCGGTCAGGCTCGTGCCCTGCGGATCGACGACCAGCGCGAGGTCGCTCACCGAGAACTCCGGCGTGGTGGGACCGGGAACGGTGATGAAGACGGCGGTCGCGAGGCGCATTTTTTGGCTGAGGGGGGAGTCGCCGGCGATCGCCTGGGCGTCGGCCGTTTCGACGGCGATGCCGGCGATGTACTGACCGGGCGGGGTGCCTTCCGGCACGGTGACGGTGAATTGCTGGTCGATGGCCTGTTTGGCGTCGAAGTCGATCGTCTGGGACGGGAAGTCGAGCCAGGTCGTCGTCCCCGTCGGTTCGGAGCCGGCGGCTTTGAGGGCGAACCCGCCGTTGAGGTCGGAGTAGGCATCGGCGGCGTAGGTGATCGCTTTGACGGGGACGGAGGAGCCGTTCCCGATCGTGGCGGTGAGCGTCGCGGTCTTGCCGGCCTCAAGAGTCACGTCGAAGTAGTCGCCGTTCTCCTTGCCTTTCGGGGAGAGGATGAACCAGATCGTGTCCGACGGTTCGGGCGTTGCGTCCGCCGTCGCGGATGGCGTGGGAGCAGCGGCGGCTTGCACCCCAACTCCCCGGGTCAGCGGCGCGAGCGACGCGCCGAGAAATGCCAGGATCGAAAGCAGATACAGGAACCGGCGGAGCATGTGGGCTGGGTCCTCCGAGACGATGCGGCGAGGGGCGACGGTTCGTCGTCGCTTCCGCGAACGCGGTTGGGAATTCGTGGGGAAGGCGGCGACGGACGAGAGCCGGAAACCCGCCGCGACCGTGCGGTCGCGGCGGGAGCCGGCGACGAAGCGATTACGGCTGAGCGGAGGTGAGGGTCAGGGTGATGGTCGCCTTGTAGGTACCGGCGGCGACGGCGTTCGGGAACTCGAGGAAGAGGGCTTCCTGCGAGTGGAAGACGCCGGTACCGTTCGGGTAGACGCCGGACAGCGTGCCCGGGGCCGCCTGCAGGATGTTGCGGCCGGCGCCGATGATGTTCGAGAAGTTCGAGGTGTAGGTGATGCCGTTCGTGACGGAATGGGCCTCGGCGGTGTAGCCGGCCGACGTCGCGGGGTTCCACCACAGGTTGTTGCTCGTCTGCATCTTGGCACCGGGGACGGTGTCGCCGTCGCCGTCGGTGAAATCCGACGAGCTGACGTTGAGGTTCCAGCCCTTGCCGTTGCCGCGCATGTCGGTGACGGTGTAGTTGTAGGAAGCGCTGGACGCGGTGGCCGAGTTTTGGACGCCGAGGGTGAACGGCGAATTGCCGAAGTTGGTCGCGCTGTCGATCACGACGGAGAGCTGGGTACCCTGCGTGATCTGGTAGGTGACGACCTTGGTGGGGGCATCGGCGAGAGCCGAACCGGAGATGCCGACCGCAACGAGCGCGGCGGCGGCGAGACCGAGGACCTTCTTGAGGATCACTGATTTGCTCCTGTGACGTTCAATCGAACCGTTACCCAACGTGGTGCGCGACCGTCCGTCGGCCGCGCTCTTCCCTCTCCTCCCCGGCATTCCTCCTCCGGCGGCCGGCCTGGGGATGCATCGTTCGCGATGACGTGCCGTGTGGGAATGACGGCTAGGACGGCGCCACGTCCGCGGTTGCCCGCGCCCGATAGGCGCCAACGCTCGTCTGACCGGGAATGGTCAGGTCGAAGCCAAGGGTTTGGGTGGAGCGGCCCGGATCGGCGCCGGCCTGGACGACGGCGACGACGACCGGGGTTGCCAGGGATTGCCGGTCGGTTTGCGGCCCGACCGCAACGATGCCGGCCCCCGATGCGCCCGACGGATCGCCGACGGCGCGGAGGACCGCGGCGTCCGGAATCTCGCGATCGGTGAATGCCCGCAGGCCGACGACGACGTTCCAGGCATGGCACTGCTGGGTTGGGTTGTCGACGACGATCGTCAGCGTTCCGTGCGTCACCTGATCGGTGAGCGAGAAGGTGGACGGCGTGATCGCGACGTCCTGAATGGTGACGGTCGGCGCGGTCTCGGCAATGGGTGCCAGGACGGGGGTCAGCTCGTACGGATCGGGTTGGTCACGCTCCTGGGTGACGACCGCGTTCTCGACCGTTGGGATCGAGGGGACGGCCGAGACGGCGAGCTCGATCGACGGCGTTTCGGCGCCGCAGTCAGGGCGGTGGAGACGGAGTCCGAAGGCAATCCGCTGGCGGGTGGTGAAGGGATCGGTCGAGTCGGTCAGGTCGGGGTCAGCAAGGAGGGATTGGTGCGCGAACCCGGCGACGTCGCTGCCCTCGGCGGTCCATTGGGAATCGGCGCCAGGCGGGAGAAGTTGGGTTGACCAACCGGCGGTGACGGAGGCGTTGACGGACCAGTCGATCAGGACGGTCGACGGCGCGAGGTGGGCGGCCGCGAGGTCGAGGGCAAAGGAGCAGCGGTAGTCGAGCGAGTCCCCCGCGGCAACGACGTCCGGTCGGTCGTCGACCGGCTTGCAGACCGGGTGGCTAGCCGGCGAGAAGGACAGGGTTGGCAACGGCGCCGGCGTCGCCGTCTCGGTTGGCGGGGGTTCGGTCGGATCGGGCGACGCGGTTTGGGCAGCGGCGTCCGCGTCGGATTGGTCGTCCGGCGGCGTCGCCGTTGCCTCGGGCGCCGCCGCGTCGGCGGGCGTCTCGGTCGGTTGTTCGACGGTCTCAACCGATTCCGGCGGCGGGGGCGACGCGATCTCGGTGTCCGGCATGGGATCGGTTGGGGTTGGATCGACCGGTTCGGCGACAGACTCGTCGGCCGGCACGTCGGCGGTTGGTTCCTCGGTCGGATCGGTTGACGGCGAGGCGGTCATGGCCGCCACCACATCGTCGTCGGCGAGCACGCCATGCGGCGCGGTCGAAACGGCGGAGGCGACGATCAGGAGGGTGAACGCCAGGGGAAGGAGAACCGAGCGACGGCTGGTGCGTGCTCGACGTCTTCGATGTCTGCAATTCACGACGAACGGATTCCCCCGACGAAACATCGGCGGTCACAACGATCACCCGTATGGGGAGTGACGGCGGTACGTCCGTACCTGTGGCCGCGGGACCTTCGTACGACCAAAGGGCATCGTACGGGGTGGCGAACAGGAGCGATAGGTCGGGGAATAGGAGATTAGTCGGGTCCCAATCAGGATTCCAGATCCAACAATCCGATCCGATTCCCTCCGCCATTGGACACGGAGTGCCGCGTCTTGGCAGGGAACGAAGCCGCATCGCGAACCGGGATGACCGACGACGAGCCCGGATTGTTTACGGGCGCGGCCGTCCGCGCCCCCATCGTCGTTCCGAGC
>DATBFX010000609.1:0-2336 GCA_036558305.1 Thermomicrobiales bacterium
GTCGAGATCGCCCACGCGCGGGGGGTGCCGGTGATCGTCGATTCGGCGTCGACGCTGCCGCCGGTCGACCACCTGCGGCGGTGGATTCGGTGGGGCGCCGACCTGGTCATCTACAGCGGTGGCAAGGGGATCCGTGGTCCGCAGGACTCCGGTATCCTCGCCGGTCGCAAGAACCTGATCGAAGCCGCCCGGCTCAACGGGAACCCCCACGCGTCGATCGGCCGCGGCATGAAGGTCAGCAAAGAGGCGATGGTCGGGTTGTGGGTTGCTCTCGACCACTTCCTGACGGCCGACCACGAGGCGGACTACCGGGCGCGTCTGGCACGGGCGGAAACGCTGGCCGCCCAGATCGGCGAGCGCGCCGACGTGCGGTGCGAGGTCGAAGCGGATTGGGACGCCTGGCCGGCACCGATCGTGCGCATCTTCCCGCGTGCCTCGCGGTGGCAGCCCGCCGCGATTCGCGACGCGTTGACGCGGGGCGATCCGCCGATCCACATCAACGCCGAACGCGGCGGGTTGATGGTCAGCACGCATTGCCTGATGCCGGGGGACGTCGAGGTCATCGTCGACCGGCTCCATGCCCTGCTCGACGGGGTCGCCAATCTGCCGGAGCAAAACGGGAAGACCGGCGCGTCGCCACGCTGACGAGAGGCCGGGCCACGAGCGACAGAGGTGGGCAGCCGGGCATGAGGGTCGACGTCGCCTTGCCGTGCATCGCCGGGGACACCGTCGTCTTCCGGTGGACCCAATCGGCGCCGAATCCTTATCAGCAGACCAACGAGTTCTTCCTTCGCTACGAGGGTATCGATCTCCAGGCGTTCTCGCCCGTCCTGTTTCTCGAGATCTTTCTCGGTCTCCAACTCGGCGTGTTCGCCGTCTACGGGCAACCGGTCGAGGTCGTCCTCCCGGTGCCCGTGCCCCGCCCGACGGTCGACTACTGGCGGACCTACCACGATGCCGATTCCGTCACCATCGGCCCGGTCGCCGAGGACACCGGATATTTCCCGTGGCGAGTGGCGCCGGTCCCTTCCCCTGGCCGGCGTTCCATCGCCGTTTTCTTCGGCGGCGGCAAAGACAGCACGCTCACCGCCTGTCTGCTGTCCGAACTCCAGGGTAAGGACGATGTCCTCGTCGTCCAGTACGTCGTCCCGAGTCATCCCGGTCCCGACGCCGCCGCGCGGGTGGAGCGACGCCAGGACGGCTTGATGTTGCGGCCGGTGCGAGAGAACCTCGGTCTCGCGACGCGGCGCGTCTGGACGGACTACCTGGCGCAGATGCGGATCGGCAGCTACCGCGGTCGACCGCACGCGGAGTTGTACACACTCGGGGCGCTGCCGCTGCTGCTCAGCCACGGCGTCTCCCTCTGCACCTTTTGCCTGTCGTGGACTGAGTACGGGTTTGTGCGTGGCCCCGATGGCAGGCCGCGCTTCCAGAACGCAAGGTCGCGCCCCGAGGTGCTGGCGACGCAATCGGCGCATTACCGGCGCGCCCTCGGTACCGACCTGACGGTGACGAACCTCAACCTGCTGTTCACGGGGCTGAGTGCGGTCCGTCTGCTCACCGAACGCTACCCACGCGCCTACGCCCAATTCGTCTCCTGTACCTTCGGCGACGTGGACCAGCGGTGGTGCTACCGCTGCCGCAAGTGCGCGTGGTACCCGTTCTTCGGCCTCCATTGCGGGGTGGTCGACCCGACGTTCGACTACGACCGGCTGCTCCGCACCTGCACGCACCTGCGGCGGATGGCCGCCTACGCCACGACCGGCGTCGAGCGCTCGCCCACCGGCAACGCGCCGCGGCACCCCTCCCTCAAGGAAGACCACGTCTTCCCGATGTTCTGCCACGTCGTCGCCGGCACCGACCCGCGCCTGATCGCCGGCCGCCACGGCCCGGAGGCCTACGCCAACCTGGCAACGATCAAGGCCCTCTTCGGCAACCGCTCCTACCCCGGCTACGAGGCCATCCCCGCCAAGGCGATCGACCTCCTCGACCACGATCTCGCCCGCCGCGTCGCCGGCATCGCGGCCAACCACCTCGCCGTCGTCGCCGAACTGCCCCCCTCAAGCCTGAGTGACGCCCCCGAAGTGGAATACGACTTCGGCGTCAGGATGCCGACGAAGACGGAACACCTGCCACATAGTCGGGCGGGATCGTCGGGCGCGTCACCGGCGGTGTAGGGGAGCGCCCTGTGCGCTCCCGCGTCCGATGGGAACGGCTGTCGGTTGGGGACCGGTCGCCGCGTCCATGGGGGCGGGAGCGCACAGGGCGCTCCCCTACACCGCCGGTGACGCGCCCGACAATCCCGCCCGAATTTGTGGCAGGTGGGCGGTCTTCGT
>DATBFX010000610.1:0-18254 GCA_036558305.1 Thermomicrobiales bacterium
GGTGATGGAGAAGTATCTCCCCGAGTGGCGGGAGAAGATGGATCCCGGTCTGGTGCGCATCGTCGAGCTTGGACGAGAGGTCACCGCCTTCGAGGTCGGCCGTGCCGAGGCTGCCCGGAACGAGCTTCGGCGGACGGCCCACCGGTTCTTCGCGCGCTACGATCTCCTCCTGACGCCGACGATGACGCTGCCGCCGTTCGCGCTGGGGATCGACTTTCCGTCGGAGGTGGGTGGGCGGCCGGTGTCGGGGATGCAGTGGACCGCCTTCACCTTTCCGTTCAACCTGACCGGCCAGCCCGCGGCGAGCGTGCCGGCGGGTTGGACGGCCGACGGTCTGCCGGTGGGGCTGCAAATCGTCGGCCGGCGCTGGGAGGACGCGCTGGTTCTCCGCGCGTGCGCCGCGTTCGAGGCGCTCCAGCCGTGGGCCGATCGGCTCCCGCCGGTCGCCCAAGTCGTTAGTCGCTAGTCGTCAGTCGTCAGTAAGCGGTCGCAGATCCCAAGGCGGCATCCTGTGGGACATGAGACCCGGGACTCGAGACCCGTGGTCGGCGACATTGACCAGAAGAAGAACCTGACCGGTTTGCCGGATTTGGGCCGTGTCGCGAGGAGAACCGAGACGTGGAGCGGGCGAGGGTTGGGGTGATTGGGTTGGGCGAGGTCGCGCAGACCGTCCACTTGCCGATCCTGGAAGCGCTGACCGATCGGTACGAGACCACGGCGATTTGCGATGTCTCGCCGACGCTGCTGCGGGTGATCGGCGACCGCTACGGTATCCCGGAAGAGGCGCGGTATGCCGATTACCGAGAGCTCGTCACACGGGAAGACGTCGACGCGGTTCTCGTGCTCAACAGCGACGAGTACCACGCCGACGGCGTGACCGCCGCCTGCCGGGCCGGCAAGGACGTGCTCGTCGAGAAACCGATGTGCCTGACGATGAGCGAGGCCGAGGCGATCGTTCGTGCCCGCGACGAGGCGGGGGTGCGGGTGATGGTCGCGTACATGCGCCGGTTCGCCCCCGCATTCGTCGAGGCGGTCGCCGAGGTCAAGCGGTGGGAGCGGATCAACTACGTCCGCGTCCGCGACATCATCGGGCGCAACCGCCTGATCATCGACCAGGCGCACACAGTGCTCCGACCCGGTGACATCCCCGTCGATCTCGTCGCCGATCGGGCGGAGCGGGCGCAGCGCCTCGTCGGCGAGGCGATCGGCGAGGCGCCGACCGAGCTCGTCCGTGCGTACCGTCTGCTTTGCGGCCTGAGCAGCCACGACCTTTCGGCGATGCGGGAGTTGCTCGGCTTTCCGCACGAAGTGGTATCGGCCACTCAGTGGAACGGCGGCAACTTCATGATCGTCGTGTTCGCCTACGAAGGGTACCGGGCGATCCTGGAAACCGGCGTCGACGACCAGCGGCGTTTCGACGCCCACATCGAGGTCTACGGTCCGACCCGCTCGCTGCGCGTCCAGTACGACACGCCGTACATCCGGCACCTGCCGACGACGCTGGTGGTGCGGGAAACGGTGGGGGAGGCGTTCACCGAACGGGTGCTGCGGCCGACGTTCAAGGATCCGTACACGCACGAACTCGAAGCCTTCCACGAGGTGGTGACGAATGGCGTGTTGCCGAAGACGACGCCGGAAGACTTCATGGACGATCTGCGGCTGTTCCGGATGATCGTGGACGAGCTACGGGAATAGGTATCGTAGGGGCGGACCGCCGTGTCCGCCCTTGTACGAACGCGCATACGTGGAGGGCGGACAGCGCCCAGAGGGCACCCGGTCCGCCCCTACAAGGGTCGCGGACACGACCGAGGGGTCAACATGCCAACCCCGATCCCCATCGTCATCGACACCGACGTCGGAGCCGATCCGGACGACGCGATCGCTCTTGCCCTCGCGCTGGCTTCGCCGGAGGTTGAGGTGCGCGGGGTGGCGACGGTCGACGGCGACGTGGACCTGCGGGCCCGCATGGCCGCGCGGTTGCTCGGCATGGCCGGGCGGCCGGAGGTGCCGGTGGTGCGCGGCGCGTCGGTGCGGGGAACGCAGATGATGGGATTAGAGGGGCGCGGACTCCTCGACCACGACTGGGGCGGACCGGAAGCGCGCATCCTCGATGTCGCGGCGCCCGAATGGCTGGTCGAAACCGTGCGGCAAGAGCGGTTTCATCTCGTCGCGCTCGGTCCGTTGACAAACGTCGCTGCCGCCTGCCGGCTGGATTCCGGTTTCGCGCGTCGCTTGCTCGGGTTGACCATCAGTGGCGGGGTGTACGACGAGGCGGCCCTGCCCGCGGCGTGGCGGCGAGCGATTCGGGAGGAGGGGGCGAGCGCCTGGCCCGACTACAACACGCTCGTCGATCCCGCGGCCGCGCTCGTCGCCGCCCGGTCTGGTGCCGAGGTGACCTGGGTGACGAGCGAGGTGACCCACACCATCCCGCTCCGCCGGCGGGCGCGGGAGCGACTGGAGCAGGGCGGTCCGCTCGGCCGGGCGCTCGGTCGGATGGTCGACTCCTGGTACGAGGGGTGGTTCCGGGAGAGTATGGTCGAGGGGGACAACATCGCCGCGCTTCCGGCCGACACGGTAAGCCTGCTTCACGACCCGCTGACGATGGCGTCGCTGGTAGGGGAACGCGATGACTGGCTCGCGTTGCGCACGGTCGGGCTCCGCTATGCGATCGAAGACGATCTCTTTCGCATGGGCGACGCCGGCGATGCCGGCGAGGCGACCGCACGGGTCTCCGTTTCGGCCGAGGCCGAACGGTTCGCGGAGTTCTGCGTCGAACGCATCGTGACGCACGGAGCGGCGGTCGACGTGGCGACGGCGGACGGCTGAGACGAAGGAACGCATTGACGGGCAGTCGTGCAACCCCTGGCTCGCGCGCTTGTGGTGGGATCGCGATGCCTGGTATAACGCCGCCGATCCCGTGCCCGCGGTCGACCGATCGAACCGGCGATTTATTCCCTGCGCGAAAGGAACATGCGTGTCGCGACGCGCCCCGGTACTCCGTCTCCTGTCGCTGATCACCCTCACGGCGCTGATTGTGCCGATCTCGCTGCTGAACCCACCAAGGGGCACCGTTGCCACGGCGTCTCAGGCGATCGCGCCGCCGCCGATCGACAACCGGTACATCGTCGTCCTGCGCGACGACCTCGTGGGAGCGGCCGAGGTGGCGGACGAATTCACCGCCGCCGACGCGGACATCCACGTCAGCCAGGTGTACCAGAGTGCCCTCAACGGGTTCGCGGCCGAGATCCCGCCGGACCGATTGGTTGAGATGGCGCGGGACCCGCGCGTCGTGTCGATTGAACCGGACCGGCGCATCTACCCGCAGGCGCAGACGCTGCCGAAAGGGGCCAACCGGATCGACGCCGACCACAACAAACTCGCCAAGATCGACGGCAAGGACGGGACGGGCGAACGCGTCAATGCCGACATCGCCATCCTCGACATGGGCGTCGGTCCCCATTCCGATCTCAACGTCGTCGGCGGTCACGACTGCACCGGCGGCGGGTTCCTGACCGACGACGGCGGACACGGCACCCACGTCGCCGGCATCGCCGGGGCGATCGACAACGGCAGCGGTATCGTCGGGGTGGCGCCGGGGGTGCGCCTGTGGTCGGTGCGGGTGCTCGATGACAACGATGGGTCCTGGTCGTGGGTGATCTGCGGTCTCGATTGGGTGACGGCGCACGCCGGGACCATCGACGTCGCCAACATGAGTCTCGGCGAACCGTTCGGACCCGACCCGACCTGCAATTCGACCGCGCTCCATCGGGCCGTCTGCAACACCGTGGCGGCGGGGGTCACGGTCGTCGTCGCGGCCGGCAACTACCCTGGCGGCACGAACGCCCAGAACGGCGTGCCGGCGCAATACCCCGAAGTGATCACGGTCTCCGCCATCGCCGATTCGGACGGCAAACCGGGCGGTCTCGGTCCGGCGACGAGTGCCGGGCTCGACGACCACCGGGCGGATTTCAGCGCCTGGGGCGCCGTCGTCGACATCGCCGCACCGGGCGTCGATACCTATTCGACGGCGCCCGGCGGCGGTTTCAGCGTGATGAGTGGGACCAGTTTCGCGACGCCGCACGTCGCCGGGGCCGCCGCCCTCTACATCGCCAAGCACGGCCGTGTCGGACCGGCCGCCGTCAAAGCCGGTCTCCTGACCGAGCGCGAAAGGGGCCACATTCCGGGCGACCCCGACGGGATCGACGAGGGGATCGTCAACGTCGGCGATTTGAGGCACGGGAGTTTGACGCTCGGGACGTCGCGGGGCAAACCGCGCGACCACGTCGGTTATTCCCTGAGCAACTTCAAGAAACAGAGCCAGGTCGAGCTCCAGTGGGACGGCACCACTCTCCTGACGGTGACGACGAACTCCGCGGGCGCCGCCTCCGGCGAGTTCACCGTGCCGGCGACGCCGAAGGGGCTGCACCTCGTCCGGGCCGTCGCCGCCGATCACCTGGCGTCGGCTCCGTTCAGGGTCAATCCGTTGTTGGTGGTCTCGCCCACGACCGGCCCGGCCTACCACGACGCGACAATCACCCTGCGCGGATATGCCCGCTACGAGCACGTCACCGTCACGTTCGCCGAAGGTTCCGACACGATCAAGTTGGCGACCATCAAGTGCTCGATTTCGGGCAGCGCCAACGCGGTGGTCAAGATTCCGTCGGCCTTCGCCGGGAGCCACCAGATCACCGGTGTCGGCACAACGGGCAGTTCGGCGCGGACGACGTACACCGTCAAGCCGAGTTTGCGACTCAGACCCCAGTCGGCCGGCGCGGGTGAGACGTTCGTCGCGACGCTCCGCGGGTTCGCCGCGTCGGGCTCGGTCACGTTGCGATGGTATCAAGGCAGTACGAGCAAGACGCTGGCGTCCGGTACGGCGACCGTCAATGGGGGCCGGGTCTTTACCGTGGCGGTCCCCGCTGATGCCGCGCCCGGTGTCCACCGCGTCGAAACCTCGGACACGGCCGGTCACCTCGTCGCGGCGACGTTCAGGGTCCTCGGTTCCTCTTCTACTTCCGAGCAGGAAACAACGCCGGCTCCAACCACCGAACCGACCCAGGAGACAACACCCGAACCGACCGCGACGTCCACCCCCGAGCCCTCGCCAACTGCGGAACCGACGGACGAGTCGACGGAACCCGCCTCTTCACCAGACGCGACGACGCCGACGCCGACGGAAGCCGCCACCCCGGACGAGGCGCAAGCGAACGCACCGGAGCCGTACCGTGTCGTTCGCGGCACGCAGAACCGGGGCGCCGATCGGGCTCGCCCGGCGGTCGACGGCGACCCCACGACGATCTGGTACGCGACCGGCGGCGAGGCGCCGCTTGTGTTCGTCCAATTCGACCTTGGCGCGGTCAAGCCGATCGGCGAGATTCGCTGGTTGGTCGGGGACGCGGCCGCCATAGCGGGGATGGAGATCCAAGTCTCAACCGATCGGCGGACGTGGAGCACGATCGGTACGCCTCAGAGCGGCAGTACGGGAGATTGGCAGGTCTTCGCGGCGGTCGGCGTTGAAGCGCGTTACGTCCGGTTCGCATTTCCGGAGGCAGCCGAAGGAGTTGCCGTCGGCGGGATTGCGGAGGTCGAGATTTATCCGCCGTCGAAACCCGAAACTTGACGAAATCAGCGCGAACGGGGCGACGACATTCGCAGTGGCGGGTCGGGTGCCCTCTGGGCGCTGCCCGCCCCTGCGAGTGATGATTCCCATGGCAGGGCTTAACTGCTTAGGAGATACGCCTCACCGCTTTGCTTACCGCACGTTGCGTCAGCCCAATCGTGACCCGCCGCCGGTAGTCGGCCGAGGCGTGCACGTCGGCGAGGAAATCGAGCCCGTCGGCCGCATGGCGAGCGGCGGCGGCGATCACGTCGTCGCCGAGCGCGTAGCCTTCCAGGGCCGCTTCGACGCCCGTGGCACGCGCGGCAACCGCCGCTGCGCCGGTGATCCCGATTCGCGCTTTGTTGCACGTCCCGTTGCCGTCGAGGGCGACGACGGCGGCGACGCCGACCGTGGCGTAGCCCGACGCCTGGTTGGCCAGTTTCTCGTAGGCGACTCCCGTCCGGTCTGATGGGAAGGGAATGCGGATCTCGGTCACGACCTCTTCGGGCGCCAAGCTCGTCGTCAGCAGATCGACGAAGAAGTCGGCGGCGGCGATCTCGCGGTAACCGGTCGGGCCGGTGGCGACGATGGTGGCTTCGAGGGCGAGGACCGCGGCGGGGTAGTCCGCCGCCGGATCGGCGTGGGCGAGCGCGCCGCCGATCGTCCCGCGGTTGCGCACCTGCCGGTCGCCGATCACCGCGGCCACCTCCGCCAGCAGCGGGCACGCCTTCCGCACGGTCGCGTCCGTTGCCAGGTCGTGGTGCGTGGACAACGCGCCGATCGCGACGTAGCCCAGGTCGCCGCGCACGTAGCGCAGATCGGCGATGCCGCCGATGTCGATCAGGTGCGCCGGTTGCGCCAGCCGCAGTTTCATCGTCGGCAGCAAACTGTGCCCGCCGGCCAGCAGCTTCGCCTCCTCGCCGTACTGCCGCAGCAGGTCGTGCGCCTCGGCCACGCTGCGCGCCCTGTGATACTCAAACGGGGCAGGGTTCACGGGTCTTTTCCTCCAACGTCTATTGCGAGTGCCGCGGACTGAGGACTGAGAAGATTCCTGTCCGTCTGTCCGTCTGTCCGTCTGTCCGTCTGTCCGTCTGTCCGTCTGTCCGTCTGTCCGTCTGTCCGTCTCTCGCCGGCTACCGTCCTTCGTACGGAACCGGTTCGGCGCCGTTGGCGAGTTTGGCGGCGGCGGAGCGGACGGAATTGACGATGTTGTGGTAGCCGGTGCACCGGCAGAGGTTGCCCTCCAGGGCGTGGCGGATCGTCGCCTCGTCCGGGTCGGGTTGTTCCTGCAAGAGGGCGACCGTCGTCATCACCACACCCGGCGTGCAGTAGCCGCATTGCAAGCCGTGCTCTTCCCAAAATGCCTGTTGGACCGGGTGGAGCATCCCGCGCGGCGCCAGCCCTTCGATGGTGGTCACCTCGTGACCGTCCGCTTGCGCCGCGAGCACCGTGCAACTCTTGACCGCCTGACCGTCCAAAAGGACCGTACAGGCGCCGCACTGACTCGTCTCGCAACCGACGTGCGTCCCCGTCAAGCCGACCGCATCGCGCAGATACTGGACCAGCAGCGTCCGGCCCTCGACCTCCGCCGACCGCGCCACCCCATTGACCGTGATCTCGACCTTCACGCGCCTCTCCCCCGATGGGGCGGAAGGCGGAGGGCGGAAGGAGCACGACCTCGTCCTCCCCGCCTTCCGCCTTCCGCCCTCCGCCTACTCTGCTGCCTTGCTCTCCAAACAGCCGAAGAACTGGCCGACGATCGTGCGGGCGGCCGGTTGGACCATGCGGGCGCCGACGCGGGCGATCGTGCCACGGACGTTGGCGTCGCCGCGGTAGCGGACGATCGTCTTCCCGTCCTGCTCGACGAGTTCCAACTCGCCCTCGCCGGAGACCTGACCCTGCGGTCCGCTCCCTTCGACGAGCATTTTGTAGCGTTCGGGCGGTTGCTTGTCGCTGATTTTGACGCGACCGGTGAAGGTCCCTTTGATCATCGCGATGCCGATCCGCATCGTTGCCGAATACTCGTCCGGCCCGATCTGGTCGAGCTTCTCGCACCCCGGTAGGCACTGCTTGAGGACGTCCGGGTCCATCAGGAAGTCCCAGACCCGCTGCCGCGGTGCCGCGAAGGTGTGCTCTCCCGTCAACTCCATCGACCCCTCCGATCCCGCGTCGTGATCGCGGAAAACCCCATCCGAAGCCGCCGGGCAGTGTATCAGACGAGGCGCTCGGCGTTAGGCGTTAGGGGCACGACGTATCAGTTCTCCTAACGCCTAATGCCGAGCGCCTTGACGTCGTGCGCCAGGCCGCGACGATTCGCTCGTCGTGCGGGAACGCCAACTCGGGCAGGGCATCGGGCGAGAACCAGCCCACCTCGACGAGATCGTCCCGCGCGATCGGCGTGCCGACGACCGAGGCGGCGGCGAAGACCGCGAGCACCACCGTTTCGCCCGTGGCCGAATGGAGACCGAGCAACGGTCCGAGTTCGACCGTGAGGCCGACCTCCTCGGCGACTTCGCGGACGGCGGCGTCTTCGACCCGTTCGCCGCGCTCGACGAACCCCGCCGGAAAGCTCCACTTGCCCGGTTCGCGTGTGCCCGGTCCGCGTCGCCCGAAGAGCAGCCGCCCGTCGCGTTCGATCACCACGGCGACCGCGAGTTTTGGATCGAGGTAGGTGACGTGGCCGCAGGCGACGCAGACCGGACGTGGCCGATCCTCCACCAGGCGCTCTTCCGTCGGCGAACCGCATTGTTGGCAGTACATGGCGACCGCAATCTCGCGTTTCGATCGTGTGATGGGTCAACCGACCAACGGCCGGCCAGCCGAGAATGCTATCACCCGCGCGTGATGGGACAATCACGGTGGCGGACGTGGCGCGTGGGCGACAGGACTGACGGGGGAACGCGACGGCATGTGGTCGGTAGACGAACAGGCGTTGGAACGACTCGCGATCGGCGCGGGGATTCTCGGAACGGGGGGCGGTGGCAATCCGTACATCGGCAAGGTGCACGCGAAGCAGTTGCTCGCCGCAGGGCACACGCTCGATGTCGTTTCGGCCGAGGAGGTCGCGGACGAGGCGCTCGTGACGTCGGTCGGATTCATGGGGGCGCCGGTCGTCAGCGTCGAGCGGATCAAACGCGGCGACGAACCGATCGTCGCGATGCGAGCACTGGAAAAGCACATCGGTCGCCGGTTCGACTACGTCGTGCCGGGCGAGATCGGCGGTTCCAACTCGACGGCGCCGATGGTCGTCGGCGCCCTGACCGGTCTGCCGGTGATCGACGGCGACGGGATGGGACGCGCCTTCCCTGAACTCCAGCAGGATACCTTTTCCATCTACGGCGTCCCTGCCACGCCCGGCGCCATCGCCGATCCCCGCGGCCACGTCGCCATCTTCGACGGGGTCGCCGATGCGGCGGTGCTGGAACGCTACGCGCGGTCGGTCACGATCGGCATGGGCGGCTCCGCCGGGTATGCCTTTCCGGTCATGTCCGGTGCCGAGTTGAAGCGGACCGTCGTCGCCGGCACGATCACGCTCGCGATCCGGGTCGGCGAGGCCGTGATCGCCGCCCGCGGCGGCCATCGCGATCCGGTCGACGCGGTGTTGGGTGTCGCCGGTGGTCGCAAACTCTTCGCCGGCAAGATCGTGGACGTCGAACGTCGCCTCGTCGGCGGGTTCGCCCGCGGTGTCCTCAAACTCGACGGCAGCGGTGGCGATTCGGGACGGGCGCTGATCATCGATTTCCAGAACGAGAACCTGATCGCCCGCACCGACCGCGGCGACATCCTCGCCGTCGTCCCCGATCTGATCTGCCTGGTCGACGCCGACACCGCCGAACCGATCACGACCGAGGTGCTCAGGTACGGTCTGCGCGTCGTCGTGCTCGGTATCCCGGCACCGGCGGCGCTGAAGACGCCCGAAGCGCTCGCCGTCGTCGGGCCGGCGGCGTTCGGCTACGACGGCGTCGAGTTCGTGCCGATGGAAGGCCGCTACGGATTCGGCACGTAACGTGCGGCAGTGATTCGCTCGCTCGCTCGCGGCATCGCGATCCGGCAGGAGAAGCAACGGTGTCCAACCAAACCGCGACCCACTACGACGCCATCGTGATCGGTTCCGGTCAGGCGGGTGGCCCGCTCGCGAGCGCGCTCGCCCGTTCGGGCCGCAGGACCGCGATCATTGAGGAGGCGCACGTCGGCGGAACCTGCATCAACGAGGGCTGCACGCCGACCAAGACGATGATCGCCGGCGCCCGCGTCGCCTACCTGGCCCGGCGCGGGCCCGATTATGGCGTTCATACCGGCGAAGTCGCGATCGATCTCCCGCGTGTCCGCCAACGCAAGCGCGACATCGTCGAGAGCTTCCGCGCCGGTAGCGAGCGGCGGATCAAGCAGACGAAGGGGCTCGATCTGATCCGGGGGCACGCCGCCTTCGACGGTGCCAATTCGCTCACCGTCAAGGGCGACGACGGTGCGCGCACGCTCACCGCCGACCTCGTTTTCGTCAATACCGGAGCCCGCCCGGCGACGCCGCAGATCGACGGCATCGACTCGGTGCCCTACCTCACCTCCACCAGCATCATGGAACTCGCGGACGTCCCCGATCACCTGATCGTGCTCGGCGGCGGCTACGTCGGACTCGAATTCGCGCAGATGTTTCGCCGTTTCGGCAGCCGCGTCACGGTCGTTCACCGCGGTGGTCACCTGCTCTCCCGCGAGGACAACGACGTCGCCGACGCGGTCGCCGACGTGCTGCGCGAGGATGAGATCGAAATACTCCTCGGTACCACGGCTCGCCGCGTCCACCTCCACGCCGATCGCATCGCCCTCACCGTGGCAACCGGGAGCGGCGAACGAACCATGACGGGATCGCATCTCCTCGCCGCGGTCGGCCGCACGCCGAACACCGACCGGCTCAATCTCTCGGCCGCCGGGGTCGCGACCGACGAGCGGGGCTACATCCCCGTCAATGACCATCTCGAAACGAACGTACCGGGGATCTTCGCGCTCGGCGACGTCAACGGTGGCCCGGCGTTTACCCACATCTCGTACGACGACTTTCGGATCATCAAGACCTACGTCGTCGATGGCGAACACGCGACGACCACCGGTCGCCTCGTCCCGTATACCGTCTTTACCGATCCCCAGTTGGGTCGAGTGGGATTGACCGAGCGCGAGGCGAGGCAGCGCTATCGTTCCGTCCGCGTCGCGAAGATGCCGATGAGTTCGGTCGCGCGCGCCCTCGAAGTCGATGAGTCCCGTGGGTTCTTGAAAGCCGTCGTCGACGCGAACACCGACCGGATTCTCGGCTGCGCCATCCTCGGCATCGAAGGCGGCGAACTGATGGCGATGATCGAGATCGCGATGATGGGCAACCTGGCGTACGGCCGTCTCCGCGATGGCATCTTCGCCCACCCGACGCTGGCGGAGTCGTTGAACAATCTGTTTGCGACGCTGGATGGGTAGTCCGCCTTCACCCCCTGGCCCCTCTCCCTCCCGAGGGAGAGGGGGAACGGCGCCGATCCATTTGGTTGTCTCAATGGTCATGTCGTCTCGTTGAGGCAGCCTCCCCTCTCCCGCGGTCGGGAGAGGGGCCGGGGGTGAGGGCTGTTGCGCGACCGCCATCAATCCTTCAAAGTCCCTGCCCGTCGACATCCGAAAGAGAGCGACCAGAGAAAGGATGCGCTTCGTGGTACGACGGCAGATCAAGGCGTCGCACGTGATCGCTTACCAGAACGGCGGGCATCGCCATCTCCGAGATGGCGTGGTCGTTTGGGAGGGCAACCAGATCGTCCACGTCGGGAAACGGTACGAGGGGACGGTGGACGAGACGATCGATGCCACCGGCAAGATCGTCACCCCCGGTCTGATCAACACGCATGCCCACCTGGCCGGGTCGCCGCTCGACAAGTCGTTCATCGAGGATCGTGGCAATCGCCAGTTCTACCTCTCGGGGCTGTTCGAGTATTTGCCCGTCCGCGACGCCGCGCAGGACGCCGATGGCAGCCGGGCCTGCCTCGCCTACTCGATGACGGAACTGCTCCGCACCGGCACGACGACGGTCATGGAGATCGGCGGATTTGGTCACGACGCCGTCGCCGCAGCAGGGAGGGTGGGGCTGCGGCTCTACGCCGGTCTGGGGTACCGCTCGGGCCACTGGTACACCGACGACGGGAGGAGCGTGAAGTACGCCTGGGATGAGGAGGCGGGAGAGCGCGGTTTCGCCCGCGCGGTGGCGTTCGTCGAGGAGATCGACGGGCAGCAGAACGGTCGCATCAAGGGATTCCTTACCCCGGCCCAGGTCGACACCTGCACCGAAGCGCTCCTCCGCAAATCGCGCGAGGCGGCCACGTCCCTCGGCGTCCCCCTGGCTCTCCACACGTCGCAGTCGGTCCCCGAATTCCAGGAGATGACCCGCCGCCACGGCACGTCGCCGATCGAGTGGCTGCGCAATCTCGGTTTTCTCGGCCCCGACGTCATCCTCGGGCACGCGATCGTCGTCGCCGGCGGCAGTTGGGCCAACTACCACGGCGACGACGTCGCCGTCCTGGCCGAGACCGGTACCAACGTCGCCCATTGCGCCTGGGTCTTCGCGCGGCGCGGGATCGCGATGGAGAGTTTCGGTCGCTACCTCGCCCGCGGCGTGAACATGACGCTCGGCACCGACACCTGCCCGCAGAGCATGATCGAAGCCATGCGCTGGACGGCCGTGGTCGGCAAGATCGTGGACCGCCGGACCGAAGTGGCCACCGCGGCCGATGTCTTCAATGCCGCGACCCTGGGTGGCGCGAGGGCGCTTGGCCGCGACGACCTCGGCCGCATCGCCCCCGGCGCCAAAGCCGATCTCGTCGTCTGGGAAGGCGAAAGCCTCTTCATGACCCCTCTCCGCGACCCGATCAAGAACATCGTCTACTCTGCCCAGGCCGAAGACCTCCACACCGCCATCGTCGACGGCGACGTGCGGATGCGCGACGGCCGGGTACTCGGTGTCGATGCCGCCGCGCTGTCCCGCGATCTGCAAGCGGCCGGCGAGCGGATGTGGCCGCAGATGGCCGGGGTGGACTGGGCAGGGCGGGGCGCGGACGAGTTGTCGCCGCAGAGTTTTCCGACGTTCGATGGGTGAATCGGAGATGGGAGAACGGTTGCCGCGCGCAACCGCGGCCGAGGCGCTACGTGCCCTGAAGCGAGCCGGATGGCGAGAATTGCGTCAAAGCGGAAGTCATGCTCAGCTCGGTCATCCCGATTGGCTGGGGCGCCGCGTGACCATCGCGATGCATGCCGGTGCGATTCTGCACCCGAAGACACTTCGCACTATCCTTGAACAGGCTGGGCTGACGGTCTCGCAGTTCACGGAGTTGCTCTGAGATGAGTCGATTGACCTATTCCGTCCTCCTCCAACCCGATCCCGACGAAGGCGGCTACACGGTGACCGTACCAGAACTTCCCGGCATCGTGACGCAAGGCGAGACGTTCGAGGAGGCCCTGGCGATGGCGCGCGACGCGATCGTGCTCCACGTCGAAGGCCTGGCCGCCGACGGTCTCGACGTGCCCATCGAACGAGCCGCGCCGATCGTCGCGCAGGTTCAGGTCGAGGTGCGAGAACTCGTCGTCGCTTGAACGAGCAGAGGTACCGACATGTCGACTGCTACCCTTCCCCGCACCTGGACGTACGAGGATCTCTTCGACCTGCCCGACGACGGCAAGCGGTACGAGATCATCGACGGGGAGTTGTTCGAGATGCCGTCCCCGACCCTGGATCACGCGACTGCGGTGATGGATCTCATCGCGCTGTTGCTTCCGGTCGTGGACGCGCTTGGCGGGCGTATCTTTACTGCGCCTCTGGACGTGTTCATGGCGGGCGGCAATCCCGTGCAACCCGACATTATCGTCCTTCTTCCTGAACGCTTGGTCCAGATGACGACGCGCGGAATCGAAGGACCACCAAACCTTCTCATCGAAGTCCAGGGTCCTTCGTCTGCCGAGCACGACCGCGTGACCAAACGTCGGCTCTACGCCCGCGGAGGAGTGACGGAATACTGGCTCGTCGATCCAGAAACTCGCACGATCGAAGTCCTTGTTCTCGACGGAGAGGTCTACCGAACGCTGATTCGGGTGGGGGGAAACGACTCGGTTCGCTCCACAGTCCTCCCCAACCCGTCATTCGCGGCTCCGACCGTGTTTGCGGCTTCGATGTCGCGCTAGCGACTCCGCCGTGTCGAATCCCGATCCCCAGGTCGGAACCGAATCGGTCTCGACCGAACGTGCCCTCTGGCAGGTCATCGAACCCTTCCACACCATCACCTACTTCGCGCCCGAAGCGCGCGAGGCGACCGATGCCCTCCGCCTGCGCGGCGGCTGGATGGGGTACTTCGCGTCGCGTGCGGCGCCGCTCGGACCGGTTCCGGCCGAGGTCGTGATCGCCATCTTCTACAATTTCCACCCGAACCTGGTCCGCCGCGCCATCCCCGATGCCTGGACGTACGCGACGCCCGAGGCGGTGCTGGCCGCCCGCCTCGACGGCGTCGACCGCGCCATTCGCCGGCTGCTCGGCGATCTGGTCGGTACATCGCTCGTGGAGGAGGCGGCAGCGCTCGCCAAGGAGGCGGCGTCGGCGTGCGAACTCGCCGGCCGACCGCTCTACGCCGCCAATGCCGCGCTCCCCTGGCCGGACGAATCGCACCTCGTCCTCTGGACGGCCGCGACCCACATCCGCGAGCACCGCGCCGATGGGCACGTCGTCGCCTTGATGGCCGCCGGCGTCGATCCTTGCGAAGCGCACGTCACGATCGCGGCGACCGGTGCGACGACCGGCGAGCAACTCCGGCGGCACCGCTGGTGGTCCGAGGACGATTGGTCGGCGGCGGTCGCGCGGTTGCAGGCGCGTGGCTGGCTTGACCGTGAGGGCCTCTTCACCCCGGAAGGTCGTGCCGGCCGCGCCGCCGTCGAGGCGGAAACGGATCGACTCGCCGCCACGCCCTGGCGCTCGCTCGGCCCGGAGCGCACCGCGAGATTGCGTCGGGTCATGCGTGCGGTTTCGGGTCTGGTCGTCGAGCGCGGCGGCATTCCCATTCCCAATCCGATGGGATTATCCTGGCCCCCGGCACCGTCGCCACTCGACGGCGAGGACGCAGCCGGCGCGGTTCACCGCGGAGTGCCGCGGATGCGTTGACCCGTGCCGGGAAACCGGGTTATCGATGACACAGACTCAGGTTCCCACCGGAAATGACTCCCGGATTCGGCTGCGCCGGGTCTACGACCCGGCGTCTGCGGACGATGGACGGCGCATCCTGGTTGAGCGACTCTGGCCGCGTGGTCTGTCAAATGACGCGGCACACCTCGATGCCTGGCAGAAGGACGTGGCCCCGAGCACCGAATTGCGCCGCTGGTTCGGCCACGACCCGGAAAAGTGGGCCGAATTCCAGCACCGCTATCGCGAGGAACTCGGCGGCCATCCGGAGGCCGTCGCGCGCATCGTCGACGCGGTCCGGACCGGGACGGTGACGTTCGTCCATGCGGCCAAAGACGAACAACATAACTCCGCGGTGGTTCTCAAGGAGGTCGTGACGGAACGTCTGCGGTCGGGTGGTCACGATGCTGACGCGCTGATCGACGAGACCTCCAAGGAGTCGTTCCCGGCAAGCGACGCGCCCGCCTGGGCAATCGGCCGAGCACACCCGTCCGCGTCCGACGCGGGCGCGCGGTGAGACCGGCGACGCCGCGCCGATTCGAGGCGCGGCGTCGCCGGTCATGACCGCTGGGTCGGCCAGAGACCGCCCCGCCGTCGATGGCAACTGAGATAGGCAAAGCGATCGTCGGTCGTGGCAATGGCACGTCGCGCCCGCTTCGGGACGACGAGGGCACCCCCCGCTCCGAGGCGATGGCGAACGCCGTCGATCTCGACGGCGCCGCTCCCTTCGATGCCGACCAAGAGCACGTCGACTTCGGCGTTCACGTGCTCCTCGACCGCTTCGCCGGCCATGAGGACGAGCAGGTTCAGGTTCAGATCCTCGCTCGCCCCCGACCACGCCAGCCGGTGGTGCGCCGCCCGCGCGAGCTCGCGCAAGTCGGCGATTGGCGCCGCGGTCTCGTCCGGTTCGCCGGGCATGGTGCCCACCTCAATCGCGGGGATTCGTCGCGGGCGCGTCGTCAGCAGGCGATGCGTGATCTGGGGCGGGCCAGGCGATCGTCAACAGAAACGCGCCACCATCGATCGCACGAACGGTATGGTGAACGCCGGCCGCGAGCGCGATCAGCTGGCCCGCGCCCAGTTCGTCCTCCCGCGCCGCGGCGGTCACCACGAACCGCCCGCGCACGGGCTGGATGGTGACGGGGCCGGGCGCGGTGTGCTCGGCCAGCGTCGCCCCGGCACGCATCGTGACGAGGACGAGGCGCAAGCGGTCGGTTTTCACCAGGGTCTCGGCCCGCCGGCCGGAGGCGCCGTCGCCGGGTTGGAAGCGGTCGATCTCGGCCGCGAGGTCGAACGTGCCGAGCACGGTTGGTTCTGTCACTCCGATCAACTCCCCACGTGGCTGGCCGCAACGCGCGGGTTCGGCGCCGACCAGAGCGGATACGGCAATCCGGCTAACCGGTTAATCGCGATCGCCTGCAACGTCAGCAGCGCGACCGCGATCATCAAGATCACCACGTCCTCCAAAGTGCGCAACACGCCGAGCGAGAAGATGAGCGTCGTTGCCCCCGCCGGCGGGTGCGGGGTTTTGAGCAGCACCATCAGACCGCTCGTCAATCCGAGCGAGAGCGCCGCCGCACCGACGCGGGCGCCGGTCACCCCCGTCGCGATCGAGGAACCGCTGTGCTGGAGACCGAAAAGCACGAGGCACCCCCACCCGGCGAGGGCACCGATGAGGTGGCCGCAGAGCGTGTTGCGCGGACTCGCGGCCGGCGCGAGCGGTGTGTAGAAGAAGAGAAACGCGGTCGGTCCGAGAGACGGGAAGATGAAGGGGCGGCCGCTGACGAGCGCCACCACGGCCATCAAGCCGATCGACAGGCAGCCATTGACGAAACTGAACAGCCCGAGGAGCCAAACGGAGTCGTGCCGCCGTGCCAGATCGACGAAGCGGGCGCGCGTGAGGAGGCCGCCGAGCACCGCCGAAAGCTGGCCGCCGATCGGCCCGGTCGCCGGTTCCGCGGCAAGTGGCGGGGTGAGGGGTTCCCTGGGATCGCTCACCGTCGCGGCCCCGACCGCCGGACGCCCGGCCGCCGTTCGAGCACGCGCCACATCACCAGACCGCCGAGGAAGACGAGACCCGAGGCGGCCGCGACGCCGACGGTTTCCGCGCGTTCGCCCGACCGGTAGAGATCGAATGCCAGCGTCAGCAACCAGAGTTGGATCGCCATCAGGAGCAGCCCGATCGTCAACCCCAGCATCGCCAACACCGCCTGCCCCGGCGGCGGTCGCCGCTCCTCCGTCTCGCTCGTCGCGATCGAGGATTGATACCCATCGGGTCTCATCCTGGGAGTTCCTCCACCGCGTAGATTGTCTCGCCATCCTGGCGGAGCCGGATGGGCGGCAACGGGCGGGACGGCGGCCCGGCGAGCGCGTCGCCGGTGCGCGGATCGAAGACGCCGTTGTGGCAGGGGCAGTGGAGTTTCCCCTTCTCGGCGTTCCAGTAGACGGCGCAGGACAGATGCGTGCAACGGCCGCTGAAGGCGACGAAGCGGCCCGGTTCCGGTTGGAGCAGGATCGCGTGGTCGTCTTTGGTCGGATAGGTGAAGTAGAGCACTCCGCCGACCGGGACGTCGCTCGTCCGCGCAATCGCTTGCTCCCCGCCCTGTGTGCGGTCCCGCGCGTAGCCGAGCGCGGCCAGGACCCCGGTTGCCGCGAACAGGGCGCCCGACGCCAGCACCGCCAGGCGCAGGATTTGGCGGCGGGAGACGAGGTCGTCGGCGTCCCACTCGAACGGAAACGGCACTTCCCACCGGTCGGCGTGCGAGCGGTTGCTCAAAGGCCGGGCAACGCGGTCGAGCGGTTTCATAGCACCCATGCCTCCTCATGCCTGCCCACCGATGCGAGCTCCGCCTCCGCCTCGGCCAGCAGGAGGGTCACGTCGAGTCGCGACACGTCTGCCGGAAGGACGTGGTAGACGCGCGTCTCGACCGTCTGCGCACCGAACCGGGTGACGTTGATCGGGTTACCCTGCCGCTGACCGGCGAACTCCTCGTAGTCGCCGTACCAGATGGCCTGGGTTGGGCAGGCCTGGGCGCACCAGGGTTTCAGCCCCTGACTCGTCCGGTCGTAGCAGAGGTTGCACTTCTTCATCAACCGCGCTTCGACGTCGAATTTCGGCACGCCGAACGGGCAGGCGTAGACGCAGTTGCGGCAACCGATGCAACGCGACGGCTCCGCCTGCTGGACGACCCCCTCCTCGGTGATCAGGATCGCCAGGACCGGACAGACCTGGGCGCACGGCGCGACCGGATTCTGGCAGTGCATGCAGAGCGTCGGCTGCGTGGCGACGCTCCGGCCGCGGTCGACGAAGTCGACCATGATCATGCTCTCGCCCTTGTGCGAGTCGCATTCCCGGCAGGCCGCCTCGCAGGCACGGCAACCGATGCACCGCGACGGATCGACGAACATCGTCTTGACCACTCGCACCTCCGGTGGAGTCAGGGGTCGGGGGTCGGGGGTCAGAGGCGTTCTCCC
>DATBFX010000611.1:0-2607 GCA_036558305.1 Thermomicrobiales bacterium
CGGGCGCGGGGCGACGCCGCTCAAAGCGGGAGGACATGGGAAAACTCCGATCAGAACGCGACCTGGTATGCCATCAACACGACGGCAAGGACCAGGGTCAACGTGGCGATGACCGGAAACCATTCGATCAAGAAGAGCTGAGCGCTCCGCCGAAGCGGTCGCTTCGCCTGGAGATAGAGGGGTTGGTACGTCGAGGAACGGTGGCTTCCCATCTATGACCTCCCGGATTACGCATGGCGCGACAAGACCGAGCTGCGGTCCCCGGCGGCGAGAGCGGAATCGGCGATGCGTGCCCGCGAGGGCCAGGCCGTTCGGGAGGACCTCTTCAGGACTTTTATGCTAGCCGGATTGGGTGGTACGTCCATGACCCGCAGGTCACGGGCCGCCGGGACGAATGTCCCGGCAGGCGGCCGTCGAGTCGTTCAGCCCTCGCGGGAGGCCAGCGATTCGACCAGGCGGAGCAGGATGTCGCGGGCAGGGTTCGGGCCTTCGCCGGTCGCGGCGAAAAGCGCCTGACGCGCCTGATCGTGGAACGAGCGGACCTCGGATTCGATCGCGGTGCGGACGTCGTGGGCGGCGAGGAGGGCGAGCACCCGCCTAACACCGGCCGCGTCGATCTCCGACTGCCCGTAGAGGTCGTTCAACTCGGCAAGGGCCGAGGCGTCCGCCCGCTGCCTGAGAACGAGGATGGGCAGGCTCTGCTTGCGGCGGCGGATGTCGTCGGCATCGGCCTTTCCCGTCACTTCGGAGCGGCCCCAGATGCCGAGTAGATCGTCGCGGATTTGGAAGCCGAGGCCGAGGGCGCGGCCGAAGGCGCCGAAGCGGTCGGCCACGTCATCCGAGGCACCGGCGAGGAGCGCCCCGCCCCAGGCGGCAAACCGGACGATCGCCGCGGTCTTGCCACCGATCATCGCCAGGTAGTCGGCCGGCGTCACGTCGTCTCGGCCTTCGAAACCGAGATCGAGGACCTGACCGCCGACGATGTCGATGGTCATCAGGTTGTAGGCGGTGGCGAGCCGGAGCGTCAACGCCGGCGAGGTTTCCGCTTCGGCGAGGCGGAGCAGGGCGAGTTGGGAGGCGGCGAAGAGGGCGTCACCGGCGTTGATTGCCTGACCTGCACCCCAGAGCGACCAGACGGTGGGGCGGTGGCGGCGGCTGGGGCTGCCGTCCTGGATGTCGTCGTGGACGAGGGTGAAGTTGTGGAGCAACTCGACGGCCGCGGCGAGCGGCGCGGCGACGTACGGATCGCCGCCCGCCGCGGCGCAGCTCAGCAGGGCGAGACTCGGCCGGATCCGTTTGCCGCGATCGGCCGCGCCGTCGCCCAGCGGCGTCAATCGCTCGTCGACCCAGCCGAGGTGGTAGCGCGCCATGCCGCCGAGGAGGGGAGAGAGATCGTCGAGGGTGGCGACCGCCGCAGCCAGCCGCGGTTCGATCAACTCATCGACGTCGATCGACAACGGCGGCGCCGGATGGGTCAAGGTCGAGTCTTCGAGATTCGTCGTCAAGCGGATCCTGCTTCCTGTCCTAGAAGTGCGCCGACGTGACGCACGCGGCGGTAGCTTACTCGGGTGCGAATGCGTGTGTGACCGGCGGCCCAGACTCCCGCGCATCGGTGGCATCCGGGGTTGTCACGCTGTCGTACACTAGGGTAGAGCGGAGTCGGAGATGACGCCGCTGTCGGTGTGCCAGCCAGCCGCGGCGATCGCGTTGGGTCGGGCGGCGGAGACACCGAAAAGCGAGAGAACGGGAAGCAAGGATGTTCTTCATCGACCCAACCTATCTCCTGTTCATCCTTCCTGGGCTTATCTTTTCGCTCTGGGCCCAGAGCAAGGTGAGGGGGACGTACCAGAGATACAACCGCGTGCCGAATTCCGCCGGGGCGACCGGGGCCCAGGCGGCGCGGGAGGTACTCAACAGCCAGGGACTCTACGACGTCCAGATCGAGCCGATTCCCGGCGAGTTGACGGACCATTACGACCCGCGGACGCGGGTGCTGCGCCTGTCGCAGGGCGTCTACAACGTCCGCTCGATCGCGGCGATCGGGATCGCCGCGCACGAGGCGGGGCACGCGGTCCAGCACGCGAAGTCGTATGCGCCGTTGAAGCTGAGGACGGCGATCGTGCCGGCGGTCAACATCGGCTCGCAATTGGGCTTCATCCTGTTGTTGGTCGGTCTCTTCATCGCGGCGCTGCGGCCGGTGGCCTGGGTCGGCGTCGGCATGTTCGCGCTGTCGACGGTCTTCGCCCTGATCACGCTGCCCGTCGAGTTCGACGCCTCGCGGCGTGCGAAGGTCGCGCTGGCACAGGTCGGATTGGTCGACGGCGGTGTCGGCGGCGGCGAGGAAGCGAGGGGCGTCGCGGCTGTGCTGAGCGCGGCGGCCTGGACCTACATCGCCGGGTTCGTCACCTCGCTGCTGCAACTGCTGTACTGGCTCAGCCTCTTGACCGGCAACTCACGCCGGAGCAACTAGGGTCTGTCGGCAAAATGTGGTAGGCTGTGGTGCATGAAGCGACATGCATTGACGGACGCGCAGTGGGAGCGGTTGCGTCCGCTGCTCCCGCCGCCGCCGACCGGCCGCGGCCGGCCCCGCAAAGACGACCGGACGAT
>DATBFX010000612.1:0-1562 GCA_036558305.1 Thermomicrobiales bacterium
GAGCGCTTCCGGCTCGCCGACAACGAGCAAACCTTTTGGCAACTCGCCGAACTCCCGACGTCCGCCCCTGACACCCTGGGCGAACGCTTTGTCCAATACCTCCAACGTGCCCTGCGCCAACCCGCCCCCCTCACCGACCCCGCCGATGTCGCCTGGTTCCTCGCCTCCTACGCGCGGGAAGCCCTCGCCCGCATCGAGCACAGGGGCCTGCCCGGTCTCGTCCAAATTCGAAAGGCGCTCGAAGAAACCCTCGGCCTGACCTTCGAGGGCGAGCGCGGCGACCACTTCTTCCGCTCCACCCTCGTCCAGACGCTCTTCTACGGCGTCTTCTCGTCCTGGGTTCTCTGGTGCAAGCAGCAACCCGCCGGAACGAACGAGCGCTTCGACTGGCACGACGCCCAATGGTCGCTCCACGTCCCCGTCATCAACGTCCTCTTCGAGCAGGTCGCGACCCGGTCTCGTCTCGAACCCCTCGGTCTGGTCGACGTCCTCGATTGGGCGGGCGACGCCCTCAACCGCGTCCAACGCGACTCCTTCTTCGCCCGGTTTGAGGAAGAACACGCCGTCCAATACTTCTACGAACCCTTCCTCGAAGCCTTCGATCCCGAACTCCGCAAACAACTCGGCGTCTGGTACACCCCGCCCGAAGTCGTCAAATACATGGTGACCCGCGTCGATACCGTTCTCCGGCAGGAACTCGGTCGCCCCGACGGTTTTGCCGATCCCGACGTCTATGTCCTCGATCCCTGCACCGGCACCGGTTCCTACCCGATCGAAGTCCTCCGCCACGTCGCCGAGACGTTGCGCGCCAAGGGCGAAGACGCCCTCAGCGGCGACGACCTGAAACGGGCCGCCCTCCACCGCATCGTCGGTTTCGAGATCCTGCCGGCCCCGTTCGTCGTTGCCCACCTCCAGATCGGCCTGCTCCTCCAACAGCACGGCGCCCCGCTCTCGACCACCGGCAACGAGCGCGCCGCGATCTACCTGACCAACGCCCTCACCGGCTGGCACACCGGCGCCGCCCACCACGAGCAGATCGCCTTCCCCGAGCTCGAAACCGAACGCGACGCCGCGGATCAGATCAAGCGCCGCCGCCCCATCCTCGTCATCCTCGGCAATCCGCCCTACAACGGCTACGCCGGCGTCGCCGTCGCCGAGGAACGCGTCCTCTCCGACGCCTACCGCGTCGCCCGCACCACCAAACAACCCCAGGGCCAGGGACTCAACGACCTTTACGTCCGTTTCTTCCGTATGGCCGAACGCAAGATCGTCGAGCTGACCGGCGAAGGCATCGTCTGCCTCATCTCTAACTATTCCTGGCTCGACGGTCTCTCCTTCACCGCCATGCGCGAACGCTTCCTCGACGAATTCGACAGCATCCGGATCGACTGCCTCAACGGCGACAAGTACAAAACCGGCAAACTCACCCCCGACGGCCAACCCGACCCCAGCATCTTCTCCACCGAGCGCAACCGCGAAGGGATCCAGGTCGGCACCGCCATCGCCCTCATGGTCCGCAAGAAACGCCACGTCCCATCGCGGACGGTCCTCTTCCGCCACCT
>DATBFX010000613.1:0-13789 GCA_036558305.1 Thermomicrobiales bacterium
GCAGGCGGGTATGGCAGACCGGGGCATGCGGGCACCGCCGCGGTTCGGGCCGGTCCGCCACCGCCCCCCTCCTACCAGAGAGGCGCCCCGCCGCCACGGCCAACCCCCGCGAACAATCCAGGCGAGGTGGCGGCCGACCGCAGGGTTACTCGTTTTGCCTCGGTCGGGAGAACGTCTATGGCAGTCACGCGCATTCTCGACGAAGAAGACCGGCAGATGCTCGAAACGCTCCGCAAGTACGGTCTTGACGACGAGGTCCGACACTACGAGGCGCTGCTTCGCGGTGAGGTTCACCTCGCCGTGCAACCCGAACCAGCGGTGGCGGCACCTACGGGGACAGTCCCTCTCGCCGAGGCGGCGGCCCGACTGGGTCTTCCGCGCAAAGAGATCCGTCGGTACGTGGAGTCGGGTCTTCTGCAAGCGGAGGCCGATCCCACGACGGATGCAATGGTTATTACCAATGCCTCTCTCACGCGGCTGCTCGAAACGCAACGGGTTCTCACCATCGTCGGACAATCACTGCCGGGGGACATTGAGGAATCGCTGAACCCCGATTCGCTCCTGGGGCCGGATGTTTACCGGCGCCGCAGAACCATCCGCGAACGACGAGGAGGAATGACCGAGCCCCAGCCTCCTCGCGCGTTCTCAGGTACACCAACTCCGCCGCCCGGCGACCACGACCTCCGCCTGACTGGAGCGAGCCCGCTGCGCGTCTTCGTCGACACCAGTGTGTACTTCCACAAGAGTTACCAATTGGCGCTTGCGGCCAGCGTGCTGGCCGGTGACCTCGCCGTCTTTTGGTCCGACGAGATCCAGGCGGAGATCTCGCGCGTGGTGGAGCGTGCGGCAGCCACGGCGGAGGAGCGGCGCGTCGCTTATCTGCCTGACAACGAACGGGCTGCTGGAGTCGCCGTCGCACTCGCACGCATCCGCCTCCGCATCAACAGCGGCATCGAATTGCTGCGTCGGTACTTCGATGTCGCCCCGGCCATACCTGTCGACGCGGCGGCTGAGTTGACCGACGTCGTCGACGCGGATGATCGTCTTCACGTCCTCGCCGCTCGTGCCGCCGAGGCGCTCTATCTGCTGACGCTCGATGGACGGTATCTTCCTCATGGTGCCGTCTTTGTCGGGGTACAGTGTTGGCATCCCGACACGTTCCTAACCCTGTTCTATCGGCAGAACCCAGACGCCTATCTCCGCGCTCGGCAGTCCATCGAGCTTCTTCCCGAAGGAGTCGCGCAAGGGCTGATGCCCTAACCAAGAGGGCCTGTCCGATCTCCTGCATGTCGGGTCGAATCGACGGGCAAAACAGGAGCGCCCCGAGACCGGCCGGTCTCGGGGCGCGTGCCCCTCGGTTGCCCGCCCTTCCCGCAGGACGGCGCTAAGATGAGAGCGTGAGGTATTGGGCGGAGACGTAGCCTTCGTCGCCGGTGTCGGGGTTCTTGACCGGCAGCCATTCGCCGCTGGCGGCGCCGGTGACCGTGAGCTTGGTGCCTTTCGGGACGACGGCGACCACGTCGGCGTCTTCGGAGGGTCCGGCGCGGAGGTTGACGTCGGCGGTGGTGACGACGGTCGAGCCTTCGGTGGCGGCGGCAGTCTCGATCGTGCTCAGCCCGTGACCGAGGAAGACGTAGACCAGGGTCGAACCGTCGCTACCGCGCAACCAGCCGATGCCGGTGTAGCCGGACCCGTTGCGTTCGCGGAGCCCGACGGTCAAGTCGTCTCCGGTGCGCTGGCCGCCGATTTCGCCGCAGACGACCACGGTTTCGTCGTCCTTGCTGACCTGGACGACGATGGAGTAGGTCTGCTTGATCAGGTCGTCGAGTTTGACGCGAACGGTCGTCGCGCTCTGGTAGACGGCGGCGGCCGTCGCCGCGCCGACGGGCGGCCCGTCCGCCGCCACGTCGAACAGGGAAAAGGTCGTCGCGGAGTCGGGGGTCTCGCAACTGCCGGCCGTGATCAGGGCCGGGAAGGGCGGCTTGATGGCGGCGAGTTGGGAAACGGGACGCGCGACGGGGACGCAGGCACCGCCGGTTCCGTTTCCCCCGGCGACTCCCCCGGTCGTGCCGTCGCCGCCGTCCGCGCGAACGGTCGCCGTGCGTGCCAAGAACCCACCGGCGGTGACGGCGGCGAGTCCGCGGAGAACGCCACGGCGGGACCGGCCGCGCGCGAGCGTGCGCGCGATGCCGTCAAAGCGGCGGGCGTCCATCGGCGATCGCTCCTTCCTGAGCAGGCACGGCGGAGGTGCTGGGCCGGGGCAGCCCGACGAAGAGACGCATCCGTCTCGGGAACACTTTACTCTTTAGCGGCCGAATTGCAAGATTTGCCTCATTGTCAACGATACGTACGCGACCAACGTCGAAAGAGTCGGTACCGTACCTCGTTCGTTCATCACAACCGATCGGTCCAGCAATTTTTCGCTCCGAGACACGCATCCGGGACCCGCAGGCCGCGGCGATCGATGTTGTTGCACGCTACGACACTACGAGGTCGAAAGAGACCGTCCTGGCGGTCGGTGATTGGCGGGGCGCGTCTACGATGCCGCCGCGGGCACACTCGCCAGTGCGGCCTCGCACCAGGCGACGACCTCGGCGGTCAGTTCTAATTCGGGCCACTGGGAAGGGGCGTACCACCCGACCTGATCGCGCGGGGCAGCCGGGTGGCCGGTGGCGAAGTAGACGAGGTCGATGTGCTGGTGACCGGGGGCGATGTCTTCCAGTTGGATACCGGCGGGGCGGCGGAGTTGGCGGGGGAGTTCGGGGCCATCGGCCGGGATCGGCGGTGTGCCGAGGAGGGCGATCTCAACCCCGGTCTCCTCCCAGACTTCGCGGACGGCGGCTTCGTCGGGCAGTTCGTTGGGCTCGATGTGACCGCCCGGCGGCAACCACCGCCCGAGTTTGCGGTGGTAATGCAGCAGCACGCGACCGGCGTGGACGACGAAGACCGCGACGCAAAAATCGCGGGTCACCGCCGTGCCGGCGGGACTCGACGGTGCGTGGTCGCTCACGAAGTGGCGGTCGGTTCGTCGGCGGGAGGCGGCGGCGCCGGTGCCGGTTCGGCCGCCGGCTCGTCCATTTCCCGCCGTGCCAGCCAGGCGGCCGCGGCCGCCTCGACCCACGTCCAACGGGCGTCTTCGCTCATCGCCGGGGCGTCACCGCCGCGCGCGTCGTCGCTTGCCGTCGTGGTCGGGTGAGCGGTCCCGGGCGGCGGCACGGTTCCGTTGGCCTTGGGCGAGGGCGGCGACGCCTCCGCACCGTGCGCCAACCCGTTGGTCGGCGCCGGCCACGTCCCGTTCGTCGCCGGCGGCGCTGCCGGGGCCGGGATGGTGGCGGGTTCGGCACCCGGCCAGGTATGGGCCGGACCGGCCGGTGTCGCGCTCGCGGCGGCGGACGGGACCGTGGGCATCGAGCCGTTCGCCGGACGCGCGGTCGGCGAGATGTGATCGCGCGCGGTCGCCATCATCTCCCGCGTCCGCCGCGCGAAGAGCGTCCCCCAGTCGGTGATGCCGGGCCCGGCCACGCCGCTCGCGGTCGCGCGCTCCGGCAGCCCATCGTCGCCGTTGGCCACGGCGTTCGGACCGACGGCGTCGCGGACGATACGGACCGATTCCCGCAGCCATCGCCGCGCCCATTCTTCGGTCGTGGCAATGGCGGTCGCGCTCCGTACCGGTGACGATTCGACCGCGACCGGCGAGGGCACCGGGGCGGCGGGCACGGACCAGGAGCGCGGCTGGGCGGTGCGGATCTCGGACGCGGCGGGCGATTCGCCCATCCGCATCAGCCGCCAGGCCGCCCAACCGGCGGCGACGGCGGTGGCGTGGAAGACGACGACCAGTCCCCAGCGGCGGAGCGGTTCGTCGACCCAGATGTCGCTCGGCGAGCGAATCAGGTTCCAAAGGAGCAGGCTGACCAGGGTGACGAGGTAGACGCCGACGTGGAGCGAGAGCAACCCCGAACCGAGAACCCACCGCATCAGGTTCCGGCTGATCTGTTCGAACCGGTCGTCGGGTTCGCGTCGGCCGCGGTCGTCCATCGTCGTGGTCTCCACGTTGCCGGTCGCCGGGGGACCGGAGACGGTCAATCGCCTATCGTCCGGCGAGGGGCGCGGTGATCGCCTGCAGGCGTCGCTGGTCGTTGGCAACCAGGTCGCGAATGACCAGCCGAATCGTGCGCGGTCCGGCGTCGGTCGAATCCCACTCCGGGTCCGGCAGACCGCGCAGCATCGCCAGCGTCGATTCGCGGGCGGTGCCGAACTGGGCGATCAAGGCGGCGGTGGTGTCGTCGTCGCTCTCGGAGCCGATGACCCCCTTCTCGTCTTCGGCGACCTCCGGTATCGGTTGCCCCGTCGTGACACGCACCTTCAGCGCCTGGGAAAACCTCAGTTCGTCGTCGCGCAACCGGCGCAGCGCATCGCGGACGGTCCCGCCCGCATCGGTCGCCGCGCGCAGTTTCTCCTCGGGTTGCGGTCGGACCTGCAAATTGAGGGTCCGGTAGGTGGCGACGAGACCGTCGATGAGCTCCTGATCCGGCATCCGAGCCCCTCCCTCTCACGCGGTAGAACGCACGAGGCGGGCCAAACGGATCGCTCGCCTCGCCTACCGATTCTACACGGAACGGAGGCGTCAGGCGTCAGGCGTTACGGACCGTTCTCCTGACGCCTCTCGTCCGCCCTATACTACGGTTTGCGGCGAATGGTGGGCCCGCGTGGCGATGTCCGGCTGGCGCCGGTGGTGGGGCGAGAGGGGATGACGAACAGTTTTGCGGCGGTGCCGGCGCGCGATCGCCTGCACGCCCGGACGCCGATGCGGTGTCCGGTCTGCGACGGCGAGTTGCGGAATGTGCTGATCCGCGACCTCGGCGGGGTCACGGCCGATCTCGTCTGGCAGCTCCACGCCGGCGAGTGCCCGGAGCACGGCTGGTTTCAGGCCGAAGTGATCTCCCGGCCGCCGCGGGAGATCTTCCCGGTCGAGCGCCCCTTCGGCGTCGCCCGCCGCCTCGTCCTCGACGGGGACGAAATCTTCGCCTTCGCCACGGTCTGGAACGACGCCCCGCCCGAGGTCAAGCGCTCGCGGGTCGATCCCCTCGACCCGCGCTACTGGCGCGTCCGCCGCCTGGTGAACGCCCGGCGCTAGCCTACCCGCCGGGTGGGCCGGTTCCCGCGTCCATCCTCACCAGCGCCCGGCGAGGTCATCGACCACGGTGAGCGTCTCCCACGGTCACGACGAGGTGGAGCAGCGGTTGTTGAGCATCCTGGCGATGGTCAACGACTGGCTGAAGTTTGCCGAGACCAAAAACGCCGGGCTGGTGGGTTTGGGGTCGGCGGGTGCGGCCGTCGCCGCCTCGTTTCTCAGCCAGGCGGATGATCGGGTGCTCACGGTCGGGTTGGGGATCGCGGCGGTGCTCCTCTCGATCTGCGTGCTGATCGGGCTGGCGTCCTTCTTCCCGCGCACCAGTCTCGCCCGGTACCTGACGCACGACGCCGGTCGACCGGGCGCGGCCGACAACCTCTACTACTACGGCCACCTCGCCAGGTACGCGCCGGCGGCCTTGGTCGAGGCGATCGCCCGCGACTACGCCCAGACCGGCTACACCGACGTCGTCCACGCCCGCAGCCGCGACGACCTCGCCGCCCAAATCATCGTCAACAGCCGGATCACGCTCGCCAAACTCCAACTCTTCGGGATCGCCACCTGGTTCTTCGCCGCCGCGGCGGTCACGGCACTGATGGCGGTGCTGGTGGCGGTGGTGACGTGAGGCGGAGGGCGGAAGGCGGAGGGCGGAGGGCGGAGGGCGGAGGGCGGGAAATGCTACTTGAGGCGGCCGATCAGGGCACGCAGGAGCCAGCTTACCTCCCGCGACTGAAGCAACAGAGCATCCAACGCGGTTTGCTCCAAGAACTTGCGACGGGCACCGACGCGAAGCAGTGTCTCGACTTCCCAAAGCGAACCGTGTGCAATCGAGAGGTGGTGTGCATACTCGCGCGTGCCGGTTCGTCCCTTCCCTTCGGCAATGTTAGCGCGCACAGACACGACCGCTCGACGCACCTGGTTCGAGAGTCCAAATTCCTCGCGACGCGGCCAACCCTCGGTCGCGTCGTACACCGCGTCCACGAAATCCATCGCCCGCTGCCATACGACCAATTCGGTGTAATCCCCGCTCCGCTCCATGTTCTCTCCTTCCGCCTTCCGCCCTCCGCCCTCCGCCCTCCGCCCTCCGCCCTCCGCCCTCCGCCCTCCGTCTTCCTCCCTACCGTACCTCGTCCGGCGCCAGCACAATCCCGAGTCGGCCGGCGGCGACGGCGGTGTCGCCGCGGGCGCGGACGCCGAGTTTGGCGAGGATGCTGCCGACGTGGTGCTCGACCGTTTTGGTCGAGAGGTAGAGGCCCTCGGCGATCTCGGCGTTGCGCCGGCCCGCGGCGAGCAGGGGCAGGATCTCCAACTCGCGGACGGTCAGGTTGGCGGGATTGGCGCGGGTGGTGGGACGCGGACCGCGGGGGATACCGCGGGCGCCGAGGTCGCGCAGGCGCTTGGCGACGTGGGCCGCCATCGGTCGCGCGCCCAGCCGTTCGAACGTCGCCAGCGCCTCCCGTAACGCCTCGGCGTCGTCCCCTTCGGCGCGGGCGCGGGCGGCTTCGTAGGGGGCGTTGCGCTCGTCCCAGGCGGCGGCGGCGGCGCGCCAGTCGCCGGCGATCGCGAGCGCGAACGGTGCCGCGGCGTCGGCGGGGGGCGCGTCGAGGTCGCCGGCTTTCCAGCGCCAGTAGGCGAGCTCGCCGACGAGCCAGGGATGGCGGTGCCGCTCCGCCAGGTCGAACGCCGCGCGCGCTTCGGTCAGCGTGCGGCAACGGTCGCCGGCCAGCCAGGCTGCCTCCGCCCGCGCGGCGCGGACCGGCGCCAGCCAGTCCATCCGTTCCGTCGGCGCGGCGAGTGCGAGGGCCTCGTCGAGCGCCGCCGTCGCGTCCTGGTCGCCGCGGCGGGCCCGGACCCGACCCCGCGCGACGAGCGCCGGAATGCCGAGGTAGAGGGGGAGAACGGCCGTCGCGTTGGCGACGGCCGAGGTGTGGCGAACGGCGGCCACGCCGACCGCGTCCAGACCGCGGAGGACGGCGGCGGCGAGGTCCTCCGCCTCGGTCCACCGCCCCTGGAAGAGACGGACCAGCGCCAACCCGGTCAGACCCCAATGGCGCCAGTGGTCGAGATCGCGCTCGGTCGCGTAGGCGATCGCTTCGGTGAGGTAGCAATCGGCGTGGTCCAAGCGATAGAGCTCGGTATGGGCATAACCGAGATTGGCCAGCGCGGCGACGACGAACCCTTCGAGGTCGACCGCCTCGGCCAGGCGCAGACTGCGTTCGAGATCGGTGCGGCCCCGTCGTTCGTCGCCGCCGACGAGCCGCGCGGTGCCGACCGCGTTGAGCGCCGGGATCAGCGTCTCCAGATCGCCGAGGCGCTCGGCGAGGGCGATCGCCCGTTCGCCCCAGTGGATGGCTTCTGTCAGGTCGTAGTGTTCCAGCCGCAGGTGGGCCTGATGGTAGTAGGCCGTGGCGTGGGCCGAGCTTTCCGGCAGACCTTCGATCGCCGCCAGTGCCGCCGCCCCGGCGTGCACCGCCGCGGCGTGGCGACCGTCGAGGGCCAGGGTAACGGCCAACCACCCCAGGTGTTTGGCCTCTTTCGCCCGATTGCCGCACCGCCGTGCCAGGGCGATCAACTCCTCGCGCGGGGCAATCCCCTCGGTGCCGCGACCCGACAGGTCGGTCACGTCGGCGTATTCCTCCAGGAGCGACAACCGCTGTTCGTCGGGCAAATCGGTGGCGTAGCGGAGGGCGCGGGCGTATTGCGCCGCCGCTTCGCGGTGGGCGCGCAGTGCCGCCGCCCGCCGCGCCGCGGCCGGGGCGTACCGCATCACCGCCGCCCGGTCGCCGGCCTCCTCCGCGTGGTGGGCGAGGCGGGCGAGGTCGCGGCGTTCGACCGGGGCGGTCTCCAGGGCGCGCAGGACGCGCGCGTGCAGATCGGCGCGGCGGGGCGGTGCGATCGCGTCGTGGATCGCCGCGCGGGCCAACTCGTGGCGGAAGGCAAAGGCGCCTTTGCCGGCGTCGACGAGCATCCCACCGAACAGGCACGCCTCGACCGCCGCGGCCGACGCCCCGACCACCTCCGTCAACAGGGTGCCGCCGGCCGGCGAGCCGATCACCGCGGCCGCATCCAACGCCTCCCGCCCCTCCGGCGAGAGCCGAGCGGCGCGGGCAAGCACCGCATCGCGGACGGTCGCGGGGAGGCGGCCGTCGGCGGCTGTCTCGTCGGCGAGCACCTCGCTCGCGAAGAAGGGATTGCCGCCCGTCAACCGGTGGATGGCAGACGGGTCGAGCCGGGTGCCGCCCGACTTCGCCGCCACGAGGGCGCGGATCCCATCGATGGACAGCGGCGCCAGATGCAGCCGGCGAATCGCCGCGGTCGTCGCCAGGTCGCCGAGGACGACGCGCAGGGGATGGGCGGGGCCGACTTCGTCGTCGCGGTAGGTGACCACGACGATCGCCCGCACCGGTCCCAGCCGCCGGCCGAGGAAGCGGAGCAGATCGAGGGTGGCCTCGTCGGCCCAGTGGGCATCTTCGACGACGACGAGGGTCGGGGTCAGTCCGGCACCCAATTCGGCCAGCGTGGCGCGAAACACCCGGTCGCGCGGGGCATCGCCGCTCAGGAGGCGATCGAGTTCGGCCCCGACTGCGGCGGCGACATCGAGCAGCGGTCCGAGGGGACGTTGGGTAGACAGCGCATCGCAGGCGCCGCGGAGGACGCGCGCCCGGCCACGTGCGCTCCGACAAAAGTGGTCGACGAGCGCGGTCTTGCCGACGCCCGCTTCGCCGCCGACGAAGACGAGGCGGCCGCCTCCGGCCGCGGCCTCCCGCAACCAACCATCCAGCGACTCGACGTGTCGTTCACGCTCAAACAGGTGCATATTCCCACCATAGCTGGAGAGCCCTCGCCATCAGGCAACCTGGCTCGGCATCCGATCATTGTGCGTGTCCACGATACGTGCCAGTATCGGCCGATTCGCACTAAGGAATCGGCCATGGTCCTGTCCCCCGGCGTCACATCCCGGCGCGGAACGTCGCCTGTGGTCGCCTCCACGGACCCGGCGAGCGTGCCACCCTAACGCAAGAGCATACAAACGGCTTCGGCGAAAGTCCACAGTGCGGCTACGCCGTTATGTGGGATACGGCGGCCGTCCGGCCGACCGCCGCGCCGGCGGGTCGCGGTGTTGACGACGTTCGGGGACCGGCGAAGGATCGACGCCCCGATGTGGGACGATCCCCGCGCCGGATACGAGCGTGGCGCGGACCGCGGACCGGACCCCGGTTTCTCCTTGACCGCCACCTCGAAGGGCGCTCTACCCCCGCGTTACGGTACGATTCGGCGCACGACCACCCAGATCGGGACATCCCCGATTGGGGAGGGGAGGGAAGGGTCGTCGAGATCGGCATCGCCTCGGTTCGCCGCGGCGAGAACGTCTACTTCCGGCACGTGCGAATGGTCGCCTTACCCGAGTAGAGCGGCTCGCCTGCCGCCTGGCACGCACGATACGCCTTCGGGCGTCGGGAAAGGGAACGACGTGAGCAACCAACCCACCGGCTCGATCCCACGCCGACCACTCGGCAAGACCGGCGAAGAGGTCAGCCTCCTCGCCGTCGGCGGTGCCCACATCGGGGCGCCCGAGGAGGCGGAGGGGATCCGCATCGTCCAGCAGGCGATCGACGCCGGGGCGAATTTTCTCGACAACGCCTGGGAGTACAACGACGGCGAGAGCGAGCGCCGGATGGGCAAGGCATTGGCCCAGGAGGGCTACCGCCAAAAGGCCTTCCTGATGACCAAGGACTGCGCCCACGACCGCAAGGCGCACCATTCGATGCTGAAACTCGAGCAGAGTCTGAAGCGGCTGCGGACCGACTACCTCGACCTCTGGCAAATCCACGAGGTCGTCTGGGAGGACGACCCCGACTGGATCTTCGCCCCCGGCGGTTCCGCCGAGGCGCTGCTGAAGGCGAAGGAGCAGGGCAAGGTCCGCTACATCGGTTTCACCGGGCACAAGCATCCGGAGATCCACCGGCGGATGCTCTCCCAGGGGTTCCCCTTCGACACGGTCCAGATGCCGCTCAACGTCTTCGACGCCCACTGGCGCAGTTTCGAGCAGGAGATCGTGCCGCTGTGCCAACAGCAGGGGATCGCCGTGATCGGGATGAAGTCGCTCGCCGCCGGCTACCTGATGCAGAGCGGCGTGAACATCACGCCGGCCGAGGCGCTCCGCTACGCGATGAGCCTACCGGTCGCAACCGTCGTCTCCGGCATGAAATCGCTCTCCGATCTGGAGAGCAACCTCGCCACCGCCCGCGCTTTCACCCCGCTCACCGCCGAGGAGCGGGCCGACCTCCTCGCCCGCAGCGCCCCCGCCGCCCAGGGCGGCGCCCACGAACGCTTCAAGACCGCCCGCGACTTCGACGCCAACGAGGGCCGGGTGGCCCACAACCACCCGCTGATCGGCGCGGCGGATTAGGTGCGGCGATCCGGTTGCCCTGCCGGCAAACCGATCAGCCAGGCGTTCGACGTACCGGCGGGTCCGGACGAAGATCCGATTCGCCTTGCATTGTCAGCGATCGATCGCGTCCACGGCGATGGCGCCCTACCACCACTGACGGTGCATCTCGAAGCGTTAGCACCCGGTCAGCAGGGGTACTACGACCCAGTCGAGGTACGTCTAGCCGTGTCTCCCTCCGCGTCCCGCCCCACACTGACGCTGATTCATGAGATCGGACACGTTCTCGATCACCATGGTCTGGGTGGGGCCAAGGCCCTCGCATCCCAACGACATCCCCTGTTGGCCGATTGGCGCTCAGTGACGAGGCAAACACAAAAGCACCAAATCCTTCGGTACATCACGCAAACTTCATGGGATGCGGTCGCGATTGCCACCGCCACCCATCTTCTCTTGGACGAAGAACTCTGGGCGCGGGCATATGCACAGTACGTCGTCGTGCGCAGCAAGTTTGAAGCACTTTCTAACCAACTCGACGAAACGCGTCGTCCGGTTGCCGGCACCGTCTACCTTCCACGACAATGGGACGATGGCGATTTCGCTCCCGTAGCCGACTCGATCGATCGCCTGTTTAGGAGGCTAGGATGGATCACCTGACCACCGATCCTCCGAGATCGGCGCGCGTTCGTGAGGTGATGGCACGCTACGGTGTCGACGAGGACGAAGCCATCTTCATGCTCGACTTGGCCGAAGGTAAGTCGCGCGGGGATCTTGGCGGCCCTGACGGACTTACCGACGAGCAGCGGGTCGCTCTGGGTCTCGATCCGTGGCCGATCCCAAGCCGCCATCCGTCCCCCGCAAAACCCTGAAACGCACCCCTCGCAGGCGGCGCCCACGAACGCTTCAAGACCGCCTGCGACTTCGACGCCAACAAGGAGCGAGTGGCGAACAACGAGCCGCTGATCGGCGCGGCGGATGAGCCGTTCCTCTGGGCCGTCGGATCGCCCGTGCGGTCACGCTCCAACGGCGTCGACCGTCGCCGCCCGTTTGGTGAGGAGGTCGAGACATGCCTCCGCCTCCGCCACCAACTCCGCGACGATCTCCGCGGCCGGTTGACCGTCTTTGGCGAGGCGAACGCCTTGACCGGCAGCGAGGTAGGTCAGGTCGGCGCGGTCCTGGTCGCGTGCGGCGCGGTGGATCTCGGCGGCGACGAGGTATTGGTGCGGGAACGAAAGCGGCGCCAATCCCGCGCTCTGGTAGTCCTGGATCAAGCGGTTGCGCAGGCTGCGGGCCGGTCGGCCGTTGGCGACGGCGTTGACGACCACGTCGGTTTCGTCGGCCGCCCGGAGCGCGGCGCGCCCGCTCGCGGTGACGCCGCTCTCCTGGGCGACGCTGAAACGCGTCCCGAGCATGACCCCGGTCGCCCCCAGCGCCAGCGCCGCCAGGACGCCGCGGCCGTCCATGATCCCCCCCGCCGCGACCACCGGCACCTTGACGGCGTCGACCACCTGCGGCACCAGCGCCACCGTCCCGACCAGCGGCACCTCGCCGTTCGACCCCAACCGGAACGTCCCGCGCAAGCCGCCCGCCTCCGCGCCCTGGGCGACGACCGCGTCCGCACCCAACGCCACCGCCCGCCGTGCTTCGGCGACGGTCGTCACGAAGGGCATCACCTTGATCCCGGCGGCGTGGGCCGGTTCGACGAGTCCGGTCGGGTCGCCCATCGTGCTCAGCACCGGCACCGCCTCGTCGCAGATGACCTCGAGTTGTCCGGGGACGAACGGCGGCGGCAACACCGGTTCGCCGGCGGCCGGCGGCAAACCGAGTTCCTCGCGGTACCGCGCGAAATGGGCCAGCACGGCCGCCACGTCGCCCTGCTCCGGTTCCGGCGGGTGGACGATCAGGTTGACGCCGAAGGGGCGATCGGTCCGTTCCCGGATCGCCCGGATCGCCGCCCGGAGGGCGTCCGGCGCGAGCATCAGCGCACCGAGGATGCCGAGCCCGCCGGCCTGGGAGACGGCGGCGACGAGTTCGACCGTGTCGGTGCCGCCGGCCATCGGTGCCTTGAGGATGGGGTAGGCGATCTCGATCAGGTCGCAGAGGGGGGTGCGCAACGACGCGCCGGACTGGGTGGCCATCGGTGCTGCGAGCTCCTTCGCGGGTGGCGGCGGTCGCACGAGACCGCGCTCGGCGCCGACCGGGCAGCGCCTCGGATCCGGTCGGTCGGGTCGTGGGACGACGGGAGGAGGAGAGGCAGACCCGACCGCGCCGCCATCATGAGGCGCGACCAACCGCCACGCATCGGGCGATTTGCCGATCTTTGCGCCGCGGCCGGACGTAGGCAGGATTGCCGATAATCCGCTCTTGGTCACAAATACGCGGGTTTGGGCAGGTGTCCCAGCACCACCGAACGGGTCTCTGCGGGAGGCGTCGACGTCAAACCGGTCCCCTCGACCGGCGGCGGGAGCACCCGCGGCGCATCGGGCCCGCGTCGTCGCGTCTCGCTTGGGGCTACACTTTCTTTGGCAGCGGTGAGTTCTTCGGGCCGGCCCCGAGTGCGACCGGCCGCCACCAAGGAAGGAAGAGCCCACCGTGAACGCTTCGAACGACCTCGCGCCTCAGACCCGGCGCGGCTCCGCCGCCACGGTCCACCCGCTGACGCGCGATTTCCTCGCCTGGGTCGCCCGCCGACCCCGCTCGTACGCCGACGCCATGGAGGCGTGGCGATCCAGTTGCCCCCGCTTCACCATCTGGGAAGACGCGATCGCCGACGGGCTGATCGGCGAGGAGCGGGGCGGCGGGAGGCTGAGCGAGATCCAGGTCGTGCTCACTCCCCGCGGGCGCGCGGTGCTCGACGCCGGTTGAGCGCCGCGCGTGACGTCGCGCAAACGACGGAACGGGAAAGATTCGGGCAGACCCCGCCCCTATCGTGGGGCCCGGCGCGGTCGCGGTCGGTTCCAGCGGTCGTGCCACCGGTGTCGGCGCGGGCGACCGCCTACGAGACCAACACGATCACCAGCACGACGATCGCGACGACGAGCGCGATTGCCGCGATCAGACCGACGACGCGGAACGTGTTGACGGGCGCCTCCCCCTTGACCACGCCGTTCTGGCCGTTGACGACGCAGCGGTACTGCTTGCCGTTGTACTGGAAGGCGGCGAGCCAGGCGGGGAGGTAGAGGAGGCGACCGGTGAGGTCGGGGACCTCGGTCTCGACGCGCAGGTCGCGGTGCGTGTCGCCGGGAACGAGGGAGGCGCAGGCGCGTCGC
>DATBFX010000614.1:0-5395 GCA_036558305.1 Thermomicrobiales bacterium
CGGCAGGCAGACGCCTCGTCTGGACGTCCGCGTCGTTGCGCTCGCTTCGCCGTCTCGCGGAGTCTTGCGATGCCTCGATGGCCGCGACGATCGCACGGTGCGCCGGGCAACCCGCCAACCGCGGGTGACGCCGGCGTTGCCGTCCTCGCCGTGGCCGAGCCTGCCGACGCGGCAATCGATCCCGCCCTCTACGACGCGATCTTTCGCCGCACCGTCAACACGATCTACCGCATCTGCCTGACCGTCCTCCACGATCCGGCGGCGGCGGACGACGCGACCGGCGCCGTCCTCGAAAAACTCGCGAGGCGATTGCCGACCGGCGATGTCCAGAACGTCGACGCCTGGCTGCGCCGCGTCGCCAAGACGACCGCGATCGACCATCTGCGGGCGATGCGCCACCACGCGCCGCTCGACGAGGCATTCGAGGTGGAAGACCCGGCGCCGACACCCGAAGACCTGGTGCTGGACGCCGACCTCCGCCGCGTGCTGCGCGCGCACGTCTCGCTCTTGCCGCCGGCCCAACGCCAGGTCATCGAATTGCGCCTCGACGGTCTGACGGCCGAGGAGATCGCGCATCTGCTCGGGAAGCAACGTGGGGCGATCGATATCACCACCTTTCGGGCGATCCGGCGATTGCGCGAACAACTCCGTCCCGGTGTGGCCGCGGAAGGAGGCACGCGATGATCCGCGATCCGCGCTTCCGCACCCCCGACGACGAGTTGGCGATCCGCCTCGGCCGCTATTGGGACGCCCTGGTCGAGGAGGATGCCGCGCCACCCGGTCCGGCAGCAGACCTCGGCGATCTGGCGGTGATCGTCCGCGGGCTCGCCGACTTGCCGCGCGAGACCGCGCCGGAAGCGATCCACGCACGGGCGCGGGCCCGGTTGGGCGCGCATCCGGACGTGCTCACCTTCCTGACGACCGAGTCGCACGACGCCGCGACATTCCCAATGGTGTCCAACGGACACGCGCACATCGACGATGCGGAGGACGAGTCCCCGAACGAACGCCCGCCAACGCCGTTCCGGCGCCTGCTCCCGTTCGTCGAATTGGCCGGGATCGCCGCGGTGATCGCCGTCTTGCTCTTCGTCGCCTTCGATCATTACCAAACGGCCGACAAACCGACGCCGACCGTGAGTCCGACACAGATCGTCACTCCGACAACAGCTCCGGTAACCCCGACCGCCGCTCCCGACGCCGTCGGTGACTGGCCGATGCTCGGCGGCGGACCAACCCGAACCGGCGGTGCCGACCGTACGATCCCGGCGACTGCGCCCACGCTGAAATGGGCGGCCACGCTCCCGCCCGGGGTCCGGTCCCCCATTGCCGCTGGCGACGCCGTCTACGCCTCGAACGGCGGCGTGATCGTCGCGCTCGATGCCGCCACCGGAACCGAACGCTGGCGGTTCGACCTCGGCGTCGCCCCTTCGGTTGCCGGAGCGAACCCTCCAGCGGTGGTCGGCGGCACAGTCTACGCGGCGGCGCACGACGGGACGGTGTTCGCCCTCGATGCGGCGACCGGTCACCTCCTCTGGTCGCACGAGACCGGCGGGACGGTCACCACCTCCGTCGCGGTCGCCGCCGGCACGGTGTTCGTGGGCACGGTCGAGGGCGACCTCGATGCCCTCGATGCGGCGACCGGCGACCTGAGATGGTCGTCTCCCACCGGTCCGATTTCTGTCTCGTCGCCGGTCGTCGCGGACGGGGTCGTCTATGTCGGCGGCGGTGGCGACACGCTCTTCGCCATCGATGCGGCGAGCGGATCGGTCCGCTGGCGGGAGGAGGTCAAGGCCGGGATGCAGTCGGTCGCGGTCGGCGACGGCATCGCGGTGGCGGCCGGAACCAACACCGGTGCCAGCTTCCTCCTGGTAGCGGTCGACGCGGCAAGCGGTGTGGTGCGCTGGCAAGGGAACAACGGTGCCGATTTACCACCGGCCATCGTCGGCGGGATGGTCTATGTCATCAACGGCAGCCACGTCGAGGTCTCCGAAGGGAAACGGGGTACGAGACAGTGGGTCGTCGACGCCCGAGTGAAGGTCGTCGACTTCGCCGTCGTGGGCAAGGCACTCCTGCTTTGCCGGAACGACGGCACTGCCATCGCTCTCGACGCGGCGACCGGGAAGGAACGATGGCGCATCGCCACCGGTGGCAAACCAACCGGCATCGCCGTCGGTGTGGGCGTGATGTACGTGGCGCACGGTGATGGCACATTGGCAGCGTACGGGTAACCGCCCTGGCACGAAGTTGAGCAGGAAGGAACGGCAATGACCAGAACGCGCGCGCGAACTCGTTCGATCTGGGGCGGTCTGCTGGTGTTGCCCCTGATCCTTAGCTCCTTTGCCAGCCTGCTCCCGGCCTCCTCTGTCGCCCAGGATGCCGGTGGTGTCGCGGCGCTGACCGGTACGCTCAGTCTCGACCTCGCGGCGAACAAGCTCGTCTCCATGGGCCTCGTCGACCTGACCGGTTTCGTTCGGCGCGATTACGACTACGCCCAGGGCGACAGCCTGATCGCCGGCTGGATCGACCACACCTCAGGCGACTACCGGATCGATCTCCCGGTCGCCCCGTCCGGGCCGTTCAACGACGTTGGGCACGGCGGAGGCGCGGGTCCGGGGGTGCAGATCTACTCGGTCGATCCGCTCTCGAGCTTGATCGGCGACGAGCGCCTCAGCCCTTGGGAGTTCGCCGGTTGGTCGTGGGGCAACTCGTCGATCCGCACCGTCCACGGCACGCACGAGATCGCCGGCGGCCAGATCGCCGTCTGGTCGCCGGACGACAAGGAGCAGTTTCCGACCGATTTTGGCGCCGACGGCAAACTCTTCACGGGCGACGACCCGGTCGGTCCGATCCCGGCCGGTTGGACGGTGGTCAATCTTGATCAGGAGCCCTTCGTGCAGAACCGATCAGCGCGCGCCGTTGTTCCAATCGAACCGGGCGAGTTGACACCGGACGATCTCTCCCAACTGCCGCCGACCCAGGCGTTCGACAAACTCGTCGACATCCTGCGGGCTCGCTACCCCTTCGCCGACGCGATCCCGGTCGATTGGGACAAACTGCGTGCGACCTACCGGCCGGAATTCGAAGCGGCCGAGCAATCGGGCGAGCAGGTCGACTTCTGGCTCGCGCTCAACCACTTCCTGATCGCGCTGCACAACTGGCGCTACTTCGCGGTCTACCCGTACGACGATTCGTTTGCCCAACTCGTTCAGGGCTCGACCGGATTGCATGCCGACGTCACCGACGACGGCAAAGTGATCGTCGCCAAAGTCGATCCCGGTCAGGCCGCGGAACAGGCCGGGATCCGCGCCGGCGCCGAACTCGTCACCTGGGATGGCAAGCCGGCACGGCAGGCCGTGGATGAGACCCTCCAGTTCTTCACCGAGTCCAGCCCGCAGTCGGTCCTCTTGCAGAAAACCGGCAACTTCGGCCGGGCGCCGGTCGGGACGACGATCCACGTCGAGTATCAGAATCCCGGCACAACCGAGCTCCGCTCGGCCGATCTGACGGCGGTCGAGATCCCGAACGAGGACGTCGGCCGCGCGTCGGGCTGCTATCAGGCGTGGAAGGAGTGCTCCGGACCGAATAACCCGCCTGGGATCCACTGGCTGCCGTCGCACGTCGCCGTGGTCCAGCTCCAGTTTTTCGACGTCGATACCATCAAGGCCGGGCGCCACCTCGTCGACTTCTGGGAGCAGACCCTGACCGATTTGAGCTTCACCGATGCGCGCGGACTGATCGTCGATCTTCGCGATACCGACAGCGAGGAACCGCCCGGGGTACCCCTCTACATCGCCGGTAGCTTCTTCGACGAACCCTTCCCGCTGGCAGAGATGACTCAGGTCGATGCCGAAGGCCGGACCGTGACGGTCGGGAACCTCTCGGTTCTGCCCGCTCCGGTGCAGTGGGATCGCCCGGTCGCCTTCCTCATCAACGAGAAGTGCAAGGGCACCTGCGAATTCCTCGTGCAAGCGCTGACGCACCGCCCGAACACGATCATCGTCGGCATGTCGGCCACGGGTGGGTCGCTGGCGAGCACGACGGAAACCGTGCTCCTGCCCACCGGGAACTTCGTCGCCGTCGTCGACGCCGCCTATCGCGACCCGACGACGCACGACGTCCTCGTCGAGGGCAAAGGCATCGAACCGACGCTCCGCGTCCCGAAGACGGCCGAGACCATCGTCGCGAACGCGACGACCGACGTGGTCCTCAACGCCGCGGAACAGGCATTGCTCGCACAGGTGAACGCGCAAGAGAGCGGTGCGGCGGCGACACCGAGCGCGTAGACGCCGCGGCGAACTCGCCGCGCGGCGCCAGACTCGGTCGCTCCTCCAGTCCACGTCTTGTCGGATCACCGTCTGAGCCCGGATCAGACGGTCGGGATCGTCATGTCTGTCGAGAGGGACCCCACATGCGCCGTTCGTTCGTTCGGCTTGGGACCATCTTGCTTGCCGTCGCGACCGGCGCGGCGCTCGCGGCGACCGCCGGCTTCTTCGACGAGTCGACGAGTCGCGATTCCGAGGCGGTCGCCGGTGCCGCGGCGGTGCGGCAGTTCTACGCCGCCGTCGACGACGTCCTCCGCACCGGGGACGGCACGCTCCTCGCCGGCGCGCTCGCCCCGGACTTCGTCGACCACGGCGCGGCGCCGGGGTTGCCGGGGACGGCCGACGGTTTGGTCCGCGAACTCGCCGCCCTCCGCGCCACCTTTCCGCACCTGCAACTGGTCCCGGAGGCGGTTACGGCGGAAGGAGACCGGGTGGCGGTGCGGGTCGAGGTCGCGGGCGAGAATGCCGCGTCCTTCCTCGGCTTGTCGCTCGGCAGCACGGTAGCACCATGGGGGGAGTTGGACCTGTTCCGCGTCGCCGCCGGCAAGATCGTCGAGCGCTGGGGCACCCCCGCGCCCGCCGTCCTTGAGCCACTCGGCACGGCGCCGCTCGGTCCATCACCGCCGGCGCCGCAGGTGGTGGGCTTGGCGCGACTCACCTTCCGTCCGGGAGCGGTCTATCTCGATCTCGCGGACTCGGTGCGTTTGCTGTATCTGGAATCGGGGACGCTGGCGGTCACGATCGCGAACGCGGACACCGGCACGCCGACGGTCGGCGCGGGCGACGATGGGGCAAGACCCTCGCAACTCGCGGCCCCGACCGCCCTCTCGCTCTCGGCCGGGCTCACCTACACGTTTCGCAACGAAGGCGCGGAACCGGCGGTCGCGATCGTCGCGGCGGTGTGCGATCCCCAGGCGCCGGGACGAACGGCGCCCGGCACGGGCATCTCGATGACGGCGATCTGGTTGTCGTGTGATCCCGATGCGCAGGGACAGCCGGCATCCGGTGCCGGCGCGGACGCGGGGGACGCCGGGTCGACGCAACTGCCCGGCGGAGTCGTCCTGCAACCCATG
>DATBFX010000615.1:0-6662 GCA_036558305.1 Thermomicrobiales bacterium
GCATCCTTCGTGGTGCATTTGCGTGGTAATTCAGGGAGCGGGGGACGGGACTCGAACCCGCGACAACCTGCTTGGAAGGCAGGCACTCTACCAACTGAGTTACCCCCGCGTGGACCGGTGCCGCGCCGAGTCGGGGTGAGAGGACTCGAACCTCCGACCTCGGCGTCCCAAACGCCGCGCGCTACCGACTGCGCCACACCCCGTCGGATTCCGACACCGCCGCGAGTATAGTCAGCCGCCGAAACGACTGTCAAACCGAGACCCTGTGTAGATCGCCCTTGGTCTCCCCAACCAAGATCCCGGTGCGCGCCCGTTCGGAGACACCGTTGTCGTTTCCGGCCGTGGTCGTTACCATTGGCCGGACACGGCCCGCGAGGGACACCGTTCCGAGTCGGATCTCTCTCCCTCTCCTGCCCAACCTCTCTCCCAACGCCAAGCGGCACCGTGTGCGGCAAGGAGATGCCCGCGGCTGGGCTACCCGCCCGCGCCCGACGATCCCTCCTCGCACGGGCGGTAAAAAGAAAGGAGCCGCCATGACCGACCGACCGCCCCCCGACTGGGATCCACGCGATCCGTCCGTGCTCCGCGACCAGCCCGCCGCGTACGACCAAATGCGGGAGCGGTGCCCCGTGGCCTACAGCGAGTTTTTGGGGTGGTCGCTGTTCCGGCACGGTGACGTCACCGCCGTCCTGAGCGATCCCGAAACGTACAGCAGCGCCTCAAGGCACCTGGCCGTTCCCAACGGCATGGACCCGCCGGAACACACGTTGTACCGACGTGTTCTCCTTCCTCACTTTGGTCCAGATCGGATGTCCGCGCTCGAACCACAATGTCGACACGTCGCCACCGATCTGGTGAGGGCGTTGCTCGCACGCGGCGTATCGAACTTCGTCGCCGAGTTCGCCCATCCGTTTCCCCTTCGGACACTCTGTCTCTTCGTCGGCTGGCCGGTGGAAAGCTGGGAGTACCTCCACGGCTGGACGCACGGCAATCTCGAGGCGTCGCTCTCCCACGACCGGGCCAGGGCGCAAGACCTCGCCCGCGGCTTTACGGAGTATGTCGAGACATCGCTGCGCGAGCACAGGGCGGCCGGTGATGCCGCCCCCGACGACCTCCTGACCAACCTCATCAGAACCGAGGTGGCGGGCAGACCGTTGAGCGACGAGGAGATCGTCAGTCTCTTGCGCAACTGGACGGCGGGTCAGGGAACCGTCGGCTCCGCGTTGGGCAACCTCGTCTTCTTTCTTGCGGAACACCCTCAACTGCAACAGCAACTGCGCGAGGCGCCGGCGACGATTCCCGCCGCGATCGAGGAGCTTCTCAGGGTCGACGGGCCGTTGGTCGCAAACCGCCGCACCGTCGCACGAGACGTGGCGATCGAGGGTCGACAGATCGGCGCGGGGGAGCGGCTGACGCTGATGTGGATCGCCGCCAACCGAGACGGACGCGCTTTTGCCGACCCGGAGGCGGTCCGGTTCGACCGCGACCAGGGAGCAAACCTCCTGTTCGGCGCGGGCATCCACGATTGCATCGGCGCACCGCTGGCGCGATTGCAGATGCGCATCGCGCTGGAGGAGATGCTGGCACGCACGACGGAGATTCAGATCGACCGTACCGCGCCCGTGAAACCTGCCGTCTATCCCGGCAACGGGTTCTTGGAGCTGCCCGTGCGCCTGACGTGACGGTCCGTTCGCGGTTTTGCCCACCCTCGTTGAGTTGCCGTCTCGGCCGGTGGATGGGCGGCTGGAGGCGATGACCGCTGGCGCGACCGGTGATGGGCGCGGTACCGACTGGCAGACGGCACCAGCACGACCGCGGGCGTCTCCATCCCGCCGACGCGTAGGGGAGGAGCCCGTAGAGGGTATCCGTTCCACGGTGGCGGCGGGAGCGCACGCGCGGTTCGGATCCGCAGGGCGGAGGTCTGCACCCCGTGCCGCCTCGTTCACGTGGCAGGCGGCAGCACCCGGTACACCGTCGTCGTGCCCGACTGGAATGCCACCTCGAGCGAACTCCCGACCATGCCGTCGAAGGCGGCGATCCCGTCCGTCGGATTGGTCGGCACGCAGTCGTTGCCGGCGATCTCGGGGTAGAGCCGTTCTAATTGCCCGACCACGACGTAGCGCACGTCGTACTTGCGGAGGATGGCGAGTTTCGTCTCGACGTCGGGCGATGCATAAAGTTCGTGGACATCGGCGACCCGTTCGGGCAGGCCGTCAGAGGGGCGCTGCTGCGTTTCGTGGCGCTCCCAGCCGATGATCGTCGGCAAGCCCGTGTTGATCGAAATGCGCGAACCGTTGCAGCGGTACGGACCGATGCTCGCCTCGGCGACAACCGGCGATCCGTCGACGTGCTCGTTGAACCAGTCGATCGCCGCACGATCGTCGGCAAACGAGATCTCCCCGCCGTCCACGGTCGGTACCGTTCCGTAGTTCATCCAATCGAATGCGTTGAGCGTGCCCGGACCGGGATGACCCGCGAACCGCTCCTCCAGCCGCGGTTTCGTCGCCAGGAGGGGATAGGCGAGCGACGCCAGGACGACCACGGCGCTGACCGCAACACCCACCGCTGCCCACCGTGGACCCGCCACCGACGTCGGTGACACCGGGCGTTCCGGCGGCACGAACACCGGTTCGTCGACCTCTTCGAGCGACGCCGGTGTCGGCACGATGCCCAGGCGAGGACCCGCGGTGGACGCGCCAAGGCGCACCTGGCTCCGATCGACCAGCAAGGCGATCGAGGCAGCGCCGGCAAGCGCGAGCAAGACCCAGACCTGGTTGTAAAACTTGAAGACCGTATTCATCCGGTACCAGTCGGTCGTCACCAGGTCGTCCGCGAGAAACACGACCTCGACCCCACCGGCGACGAGACCCGCGGCGGCCACCAACGCACCCGAAAACCGTTGCTCCGCCCCCTCACCCCGCAACCAGACGACGACACCGGTACTCGCCAACGTCAGGGCCAGACCGAGCACGAGCCGGTCGGTGGCAACCGCGATCAGCGTCGCTCCGAAACCCAGCACGATCACCCCGGTCACCACCTGGGCTCTCCGGTTCTGCCGGATCGAACCCGGCAGACCGGCCGCCGCGAAAATCACCGCCGCCGTCATCACGATCGCGATGCGGATCGCCGCCGCCCCCGCCGACGATCCACCCGCGGTCAGACCCGCCGCCAGCAGAAGGGCACCGAGTACCACCAGCGGCGCAAGCGGCAGTTCGGGGAAGAGGCGCCCGTCTCGCGTCACCCCGATCAAGCACACGACCAGCCCGAGACCCACGATCGCGAGCAGACCACCCAGGTGGTCCAACCACTCCCACAAACCCGTTGTCGAGCGAACCCGCTCCACCGATCCAAACAACGCGACATAATGCCTGTGGAACGGGAGATAGAGCAGGTACGCGAGTCCGCCCGTGATCGCCGCCGTCACCGCCGTCAGCGACACCCGCACCGCCCATCCCCGGAGACCCGACGTCGCCATGAACATCGACACGACGGCCAGCCCCGCGTAGACCGGGACGTCCCAGGCGTTTGTCGGGAACAGCGCCCCCAAGGAGACGACCAGGAGCGCCAGTCGAACGCCCAACGTGACTCGCGCGGCGCCACTCGCCGGCGTGTCGGAGACGGCGAGAACCGTCATCCTCGGTTCGCGCGCGATCGCGAGGCAGAGGCCGATGACGAGAACCGTCAGCGGCAACGCGACGACGTGCGCGTGCAGATCGGCGTATAGACCCGTGAAGTAGGGAAACTCGTCGATCGCGAAGGGGATCACCCGGCTCGCCTGCCAGGTCAGTCCGACGAACGTCGGGACGTATCTGTCCGGGAAGACCCTGACGACCTGGGAAATCGCCTCCAGATTTCCGATCCCGACCAGGAGCAGCGCGCCGGCCAGGCCCCCGACGATGCCTGCCGAGCGCTTCCTCGTCAACCCTCGACCCAACGTCGCCGCCACGCCGAACCCGGCGCTCGCCAGGAGCGCGATCATCGTCGGCTGCGCCAGGTTGAAGGCGATCTCCGTCGGGATTCCCGTCAACTTGAAGCTAAAGGCGACGAGGTAGAGGCCGTAGTAGTAGTAGTTGATGTAGCCATCGGCAAACCACGGATCGTACGGCGGAAAGTGCGCACTCCGCAGTATCGCGTTGATGTGCGCGAACTCCATCGGTTTCTCCCCACCCCAAAACGGGTGCCACGAATCCGGATTGATCCACCGGAAGAGGAGAAACAGGGCGAAGACGAACCAGAAGACCGCCTCGCCCGTCATCGCCGTCCGCCGCTGGTAGTTCGATGGACGTCTGACCAGCGATCGATTGCGCACCAACAACCAGGTCAAAGCGACGAGTCCGACGGCGACCGCCGCCCAAACCGCCCGAAACGAGATCAGTTCAACACTCGCGCCGATCCAGACCAGATAGGCCGCCACGATCAACGCGATCAATCGCGCGAATGACCAGCCGGCATCGGCAAATCGCCCAAATGCGATCCTCGCCAGCGGCAATCCGACGACCTGCAAGAGGACGAGAAGCGCCACCCAGACGATCAGCGCGACCGCCGAGTTCCCCGTGAGCGCGACGCTCCACCGTCCATCTGCCACGACCGGCAGCTCGCCGACCGGTTGGTCGAGCATCAACGACGTGCTCTCGTGCCTGGTCGGTTCGAACGGTTGCGCGACCGCGTGCGCCATCAGCGCGTCGTAGGTGTCTCGGGCGACGAGCGAGTGCTTCTGGTAGATCTGTACGAGTGGGTGATCGTAGTTGAGGAACGCTTCATCGGCCGATTGGTCGTCCACCCGCACCGAACCAACACCCGGAAATCGCTCGAAGCTCGCCGCCAAATGGAACCCGAGCGTACCCGAGCTCAGCAATTCGTAATACCGGTTCTGTACCGGGTATCGCCACGGGAGTTGACCGACGCCGCGCTCGATCCGATTCGAGGCGACGACGACGTAGTCGACCCGTTGGAGATCCTGGTAGAGCTGGTCGGCGACTTCGGCCGGTTTCCTGTCGCCGTAGAGATCGATCCCCACCGCCTGGTACTGAAAATCCCACGGGGTCAACCCGGTACCAAACGGTACGGGCAAGGCGTCGTCCCATGTCTCAACCCCGAGCACGCTCCCGGTCGGTACGTTGTCGTAGATCCACCGTGACGCCTCCAACCGGGTGTTCGGCGCGGCGTAGATCGACTCAAACGACGCGGCCCAGAGCAGGACGCCGGCGAGCGCGGCGGCCGCGAACGCGAAGCCCCCGCGCCGCCCAATCCGACCCCCAATCAGGCGCGTCAGCGAATCCAACGCCAGGCCGCCGCCGATCGCGAGCGCCGGCAAGAGCGGTGCCCAATAGCGAAGAAACTTGGTCTCCGGCAACAAAACGACCAGTCCTTGCAGCACGAGCCACGCCGCGACCACGAGCCGCGCCGGAGTCGGTCGCCGCCTCAGCGTGTGCAGGAGCAGCACCACGCCCGCGGCGCACAGCAGACCCGCTACCGGTCCGAGCCCCCATCGGACCAATTGTTCGGCTTGGTAGATCACCGGGGTCGTCCCGACGTACTGTCGCGTGTAGGGGGCATCGATCGTCCCGCGGACGATGCCAGACTGCACCCGCAATTGATGGAGGTACACCAACGGGCGGGCCAACGCATATGGCTCGAACAGCCCGAAGCCGATCACGCACGCCGCTCCGGCGATCGCGAGACGCGGCAGGACCGTAGACATCACCTCGACCGATGAGGCACCCCACTGCCACCGCTGCCACCCGACCAACACCGCCGCGAACGCGACGACGGCCGCCAGCGGTACGACACTCCCCTTCGTCGCAAGCGCGAGACCGCACGCCCCACCGGCCGCGGCGAACCTGCCGAGTCCGCCGCCGTCCGCCGCGCGCGCCGAGCACAGGAGCGTCAACGCGACAAAGAAGGTCAACCAACTGTCCGTCGTGAAGAAGTGCGCGAGCTGGATCGCCATCGGCGCCAGCGCGTACAAGGCCGCGCTGAGCAAACCGACCCGGCGGTCGAACAGCCGGCGGCCCAGGAGGTAGACCAGCAGCACGGTGCCGGTATCGAAGATGGCCGAAAGGGCGCGGCCTACCTTGTGGACGTGATCGAAGTACGCCGTCCACTTCGTCCCGGTTACCCAGGTCATGACCGACGCTACGAGATCGGTGACCAGGACCGGCAGCGCCCCGTACGCATACTGCCGCGGCTCCCCCGTCTGTGGGTCGTCCGAGCGCGGGTTCAGCCGCGACGCGGCCGGGTCGAGCAAATTGTCGAGGTCAGGGGGCCAATCGAACGAGATCCGCGTCGCCGCGACCTCGACCATGTGGAGCTCGTCGGGATGGAGCAACCGTCCTTCGTCCCAGTCGAGCCGGTAGACCCGAAGGGCGAAAGCGGCGATCAGCAACGCGACGAGACCGAGCGTCGTGGGGTCGGGTCGGACGGCGATTCGCTTCAAGCGCGGGACCCTCATACTGCCGCCATTGTACTTTTGCGTCGAACCGACGGTCGAGGCGGGCGCACCTCGGCGACCATGCCCTCCCACGGTGAGCCGCGTAGCGATGGAGACGCACCTCACGATGCGCGAGCCAATCAGGATCGCTTACTTCGGGACGCCGACGTACGCGGTGCCTTCGCTACGCGCATTGGCCGCCGATGCGCGTTACGACGTCGCGCTTGTCGTG
>DATBFX010000616.1:0-6786 GCA_036558305.1 Thermomicrobiales bacterium
TTGATGTAGTCGGCGTGGCCGGGGCAGTCCACGTGGGCGTAGTGGCGCTTGTCGGTCTGGTACTCGACGTGGGCGATGGCGATGGTGATGCCCCGCTCCCGCTCCTCCGGCGCGTTGTCGATGGAGTCGAAGGAGCGGAAAGACGCCTCCCCCCGCAGGGCCAGCGTCTTGGTGATCGCCGCCGTCAGCGTCGTCTTGCCGTGGTCGACGTGCCCGATCGTCCCCACGTTGACGTGCGGCTTGGTCCGCTCGAACCGCTGCTTGCCCACGGTGACATCCTCCTATCGGCGATCCTCATCGGCAATGGATGGAGGAACCGATCACACGACTAAGAGGCTCCACGTTGGAGCCTCTCATGAACGCTGAAGAAGCTGGAGCCCACACCCGGACTTGAACCGGGGACCTCATTCTTACCAAGAATGTGCTCTACCAGCTGAGCTATGTGGGCCCGTAAAGCGCCGCCGGAACGGCCGCCTGTTCGGTGGGCAGGGGCGGATTCGAACCACCGAAGCTCGCGCACCTGGTTTACAGCCAGGCCCAATTGTCCACTCTGGCACCTGCCCGTGCCTTGCTCACCTGCGCTGAACGCGACACGGCGGAGCCGACGATGGGACTCGAACCCGCAACCTGCTGTTTACAAAACAGCTGCTCTGCCAATTGAGCTACGTCGGCATGCCTGGCGCCAAATCCGTCCCACGCCGGGCGAAAGTATAGGGAGGCCACACAGGGGGTGTCAAGACGCATTTTGGTAGGTTCGGAAGGGGATTTGGCAGGGTTTGGGGTCGGAGATCGCGGCCCTCACCCCCGGCCCCTCTCCCTTCCGAGGGAGAGGGGAGACGCACGAGCACGCGGCAGTTCCGACTGGCGGAGAATAGACTGTAGTTCGCAAAGAAGTGGTCGGAAAGGGGGATCGATTTGGAGGGGGCGGTAAGGTGGTCGACGGACATTGCCGTGATCGGCGGCGGGATCATGGGGACCAGCATCGCCTGGCATCTCGCGCGACGTGGCGTCGGCAGGGTCACCCTCCTGGAACGAGCAACGATTGCGTCGGGCGCAAGCGGGAAGACGGGTGCACTCCTCCGCCGACACTACACGAACAAACCGGAGGCGATGCTGGCGCATCTCAGCTATCAGGTTTTCTCGAACTGGTCGGAGATCGTCGGCGGGGATTGCGGGCACGTGCCGACGGGCATCGTGGTTACGGTCGACACCGGTCCGGGGTGCGAAGGGAACATCGAGCGGCTGCATCGGAATGTCGCGCTGCAGAATGCGCTCGGGATCGACTCGCGCGTCGTCACACCCGAGCAACTCAAGGAACTCCAGCCGTTCGCCCGCGTCGACGACATCGCGGCGGCGGCGTACGAGCCGACGAGTGGTTATGTCGATGCGATTGCCGCCACGCGATCGATGGCGGCGGCGGCAATGCGGGAGGGAGTGTCGATTCGGGAGGGTTGCCGGGTCATCGGGATCAAGGTCAGCGGGGGACGAGTACTCGGCGTCGAGACGGCGGCGGGATTGATTGCGGCCGAAACCGTGATCTGTGCTGCCGGACCCTGGTCAAAGGAGTTACTCGCGCCGGCCGGAGTGTCGTTGCCAATCGAAGCGCTGCGGGTGCAGATCGCAATCATGCACCGGCCGATGGAGTTGGATGATCCGCATTTCGTCTACATCGACACCGCGGCGGGGATGTTCTGCCGTCCGTGGGGACGGGGTCGCACGTTGATCGGCGTGGGCGGCGGCGATCAACACGACGCGGTCGATCCGGAACGCTACGACGAGCGAAACGATCCCGCTTATCCGGCGTCGGCGATCGCGGCCGCGGCAAAGAGGATACCGGCGATGGCACGGGCGGCCTATCTGCATGGTCACGCCGGGCTCTACGACATGACGCCGGACGCGCATCCGATCATCGGGGCGACGGATGTGGGCGGGTTGTACGTGGCGGCAGGTTTCAGCGGAGCGGGTTTCAAAAAGGGACCCGCGGTTGGTCAATGTCTCGCGGAGTTGATTTGCGAAGGGCGGGCAACGACGGTCGATTTGGAACCGTTCAGGTTGTCACGATTCGAGACGGACGAGTGGCGGGAGCCCTGGAGCGATACGGAGTACGTGTTTACGAGCGATTTTGGGCACAAGTTTTGAGCCGGTAGCCGGTAGCCAGTGCTCACCACTGGTATATGAGCGTTTTCCGTTCGACTGAGCATCATTTCTACCGGCTACCGGCTTAGAGGCGTTCGATGATCGCGTCGGCCATGCCGGAGGTTCCCGCCGCCTTGCGTGCATCGCGGTCCGGGCGGAGGTCGTAGGTGACGCGGTCGCCGGCGGCGATGACGTCGGCGACGGCGCGTTCGACCTTTTCGGCGGCGGCCTGTTCGTTGAGGTGACGGAGCATGAGGGCGCCGGAGAGGATCATGGCGGTGGGGTTGGCTTCGTTTTTGCCGGCGTGGCTGGGGGCGGAGCCGTGGATCGGTTCGAAGACGGCGCCGTCGGAACCGATGTTGCCGCCGGGGGCGACGCCGAGTCCGCCGATCATGCCGGCGACGAGGTCGCTGACGATGTCGCCATAGAGGTTGGGCATGACGAGAACGTCGTACTCGTCGGGTTTTTGCATCAGCTGCATGCACATGTTGTCGACGATGCGGTCGTTGCTTTCGACGTCGGGATAGCCGGCTGCGACTTCCTGGCCGATGCGGAGGAAGAGACCGTCCGTGAACTTCATGATGTTGGCTTTGTGGACGATGGTGACCTTCTTCCGGCCGTTCGCCCGTGCGTAGTCGAACGCGAACGTGACGATGCGGCGCGAATTCTCCGGTGTGATGACCTTGATGCTGACGGCGGCACCGGCGGCGATCTGCTTCTTACTGTGGTCGTTGATGGTCGAGATCACGGCGGCGGCGTCCGCTGCTCCGGTGTCGAATTCGATTCCCGAATACATGCCTTCAAGGTTTTCGCGCACGACCACGAGGTCGATATTCTCGAAGGCGGAGCGGACGCCCTTGATCGTTTTGCCAGGACGCAGGTTGGCGTAGAGGCCGAGCGCCTGGCGAAGACCGACGTTCACGCTGCGGAAACCGCCCCCGACCGGTGTGGTGATCGGTCCCTTGAGACCGATCTTGTTGCGCTTGATCGACTCGAGGGTCGCGTCCGGTAGGAGGTCGCCGTGTTTTTCGAGCGCGATCGAGCCGGCATCCTGCTCATCCCAGGTGAACCGGAGTCCGGTCGCTTCGAGCACGCGTCGAGCCGCCTCGGTCACCTCCGGTCCGATGCCATCGCCGGGGATCAAGGTCACGTTGTACGCCGCCATCGTTCTCTCCTGTCGTCGAGCCTGTGTCGCCTTACCTTCCATTGTCGCACGGGCGCGACGGGCCGGAGTCGCGGATGTCGTGACTGTCGGCTGCTCACCGTGTCAAACTGCTGGGCGGAGTTTCGTGGCGTCGTCGGAGGAGCGAGAAAGTCGTGACAACAGGCAATTCGGTGGCGTCGGCATCCAATTCGCGTCCGGTCGTGCTGGTCGTCATGGACGGCTGGGGAATCGGTCGAGACGAGCCGGGGAATGCCGTCCTGGCGGCGCGGACGCCGACGATGGATCGGTTGCTCGCGTCGTACCCGCACACCACGTTGCGGTGTTCGGGAGAGGATGTCGGCCTGCCGGCGGGTCAGATGGGGAATTCTGAGGTGGGGCACCTCAACCTTGGCGCGGGCTTCGTCGTCTACCAATGGATCACAAAGATTGACCGAGCGATCGACGACGGCTCGTTCTTCGCCAATCCGGCGCTGGTTGGGGCGGTCGAGCGTTGCCGCGTGCGCGGCTCGACGCTCCACCTGATGGGGTTGATCGGCGATGGCGGGGTTCACGCGCATTCGCGCCACTTGATCGCGCTGCTCGACCTTGCGAAACGGCACGGACTCGACCGGGTGGCGGTCCATGCCTTCACGGACGGGCGGGATACGTCGCCGACGAGCGGGATCGGATTCGTCGACGAGATCGACCGGGTGCTGACGCACCTGGGCGTCGGTCGCATCGCGACGGTTGCCGGGCGTTATTACGCGATGGATCGGGACCGACGGTGGGAGCGGACGCAACGGGCCTATGAGGCGATCGTTGACGGGCAAGGCCCGACCGCGAAGAGTGCACGCGCGGCGGTCGAAGCCTCCTATGCCGCCGGAGCGACTGACGAGTTTGTCGTGCCGACCGTGATCGCGGACGATCAGAACCCGCCCGTCAAGGTCACGGCCGGCGACGAAATCGTCTTCTTCAACTTCCGCGCGGATCGTGCGCGACAACTAACGGAGGCGATCGCTACGCCTGATTTTCGGGGGTTCGCGCGAGTCAGAGTCGTCGCAGCGGATAGCCCGGTGACGACGATGACGCAATACGAGGCCGGATTGCCGGTGACCGTGGCGTTCGAACCGCACGACGTGGTTCACCCCGTCGCGCGCGTCGTCAGCGAAGCCGGGTTGCGGCAATTCCACTGCGCCGAGACCGAGAAGTACGCGCACGTGACGTTCTTTTTCAACGGCGGGCGAGAGGAGGCGTTCCCCGGAGAGGAGCGCCAGTTGATCCCGTCGCCGAAGGTGGCGACGTACGATCTGCAACCGGAGATGAGCGCGGCGGGCGTAACGGACGCGGTCGTCGAGGCCGTGCGTTCCGGTCGATTCGACTTTGTGATCGTAAACTATGCCAACTGCGACATGGTGGGGCACACGGGTGTCTTCGCCGCGGCGGTGACCGCGGTCGAGACGGCGGATACTTGTCTTGGACGGGTGATGAACGCGGTGACCGGAGCCGGCGGTGTCGCGATCGTGACCGCCGATCACGGCAATGCGGAGGAGATGATCGATCGCGAGACCGGCGGTCCGATGACCGCGCATACGACAAACCCGGTTCCGGTCGTGCTCGTGACGCCCGAGGGGCATCCGCTCCGGCGCGCGGAGTTGCGGAGCAATGGAATTCTCTCGGCCGTGGCGCCCACGGTGTTGCGGTTGCTCGGGTTGGCGGTGCCCACGGAGATGACGACGCCGGCGTTGATTGAGTGAAAGGGGTCTGTCGTTCCGCGGATGGGTCAACGGACGCACCATTGTCGAGGCGGACCGGGTGCTCCCTGGGCGGTGTCCGCCGTGCTACTCACGCGCATTCAGGGAGGGCGGACACCGCCCAGAAGGCACCCGGTCCGCCCCTACGATTGCAAATGCTCCTCAACGTCAAGAGTTGCTAGCGGAAGCGGGCGAAGATCGAAGCTCCGGGATAGACCGAGGATGGTCCGAGTTCCTCTTCGACGCGGAGGAGTTGGTTGTACTTGCAGACGCGGTCCATGCGGGAGGGGGCGCCGGTTTTGATCTGGCCGCTGTTGGTGGCGACGGCGAGGTCGGCGATGAAGGTGTCGTCGGTTTCGCCGCTGCGGTGGGAGACGACGGCATTGAAGCCGGCGCGGTGGGCGAGTTCGATCGCCTCGAATGTTTCGGTCAGGGTGCCGATCTGGTTGAGTTTGACGAGGATGGCGTTGCCGGCGTGCTCGCGGATGCCACGGGCGAGGCGCTCGGTGTTGGTAACGAAGAGGTCGTCGCCGACGAGTTGGACGCGGTCGCCGATGCGCGACGTCAACGTCTGCCAACTCGACCAATCGTCTTCGGCCAGTCCGTCTTCGATCGAAGCAATCGGGTATTTCTCCACCCAGGAGGTGAGGTAGTCGACGAACTCTGGACTCGTGAAGCGGCGACCCTCGCCTTTGAGGTCGTACGAACCGTCGTCGAAGAATTCGGTCGAGGCGGGATCGAGGGCGATGACGAGGTCGCGGCCGGGTTCGTAGCCGGCTTTCTGGATCGCGAGGAGGATGACGTCGAGCGCGTCCTGGTTCGAACCGAGGCTTGGGGCATAGCCGCCCTCGTCGCCGACGTTGGAGTTCAGACCGCGATCGGCGAGAACCTTCTTCAAGGCGTGGAAGACCTCGGCGCCCCAACGAAGCCCGTCGGCGAAGGTCTCGGCACCGACCGGCATCACCATGAACTCCTGCATGTCGACGCTCGAACCCTGGGCGTGTTTGCCACCGTTGAGGATGTTCATCATCGGAACGGGCAGGGTCCGCGCGTTGGGACCACCGAGGTATGTGTAGAGCGGCAGGTCGACGGCGGCGGCCGCTGCGCGGGCAACGGCGAGCGAGACGCCGAGGATCGCGTTGGCGCCGAGTTTCCCTTTGTTCGGCGTGCCATCGATTTCGCGCATGACGCCGTCGACGGCGCGCTGATCGAGGGCGTCGAGACCGACGACCGCCTCGGCGATGGGGTCGTTGACGTGATCGACGGCCTTGAGGACGCCCTTCCCGCCGTAGCGCGCTTTGTCGCCGTCGCGCAACTCGACGGCTTCGTGGGCGCCGGTCGAGGCGCCGGAGGGGACAGCGGCGCGGCCCAGACCGCCGCCGAGAAGCGTCACCTCGACTTCGACCGTCGGGTTGCCGCGCGAGTCAAGGATCTCTCGTCCGCGCACCGATTCGATGATTGTCCGCACCGTGCCGCTCTCCCCGCACGTGTTCGATCGACAGCCAGGACGGGAGTATAGGGGGTTGGAGAACCCGACGATAAGAGACGCGGGGTCGCTAGACGTCACGCCGCCGTGACACGAGGTGCTTGGCCAAGGACGTAGGGGCCACGGGTGGCGTGCCGTGATGCCGCCCGAGTGCGGGGTTCGAATTGACCAGAATTGCCGCGCTTCGCCTATATGCGGGGGCCCATTTCGGGCGTACAATGGCGCCGGTCGTTCTCCACCTGCACGGGAAGGCATCGCCGCATGGACGG
>DATBFX010000617.1:0-3110 GCA_036558305.1 Thermomicrobiales bacterium
CCCGACCTCTACGAAGCGGCCCGCCTCGACGGCGCCAGCCGTTTCCAGGAGTTCCGCGACGTCACCCTCCCCGGTATCCGGCCCACCCTCGTCTTCATGATCATGATGACCAGCATCTGGTCCTTCCTGACCTTCGACTACATCTGGATTCTTACCCAGGGCGGGCCCGCTGGTGCTTCGGAAGTCCTCTCCGTTCTCGTCTACAAGAACGCCTTCCAGCGGTTCGAAGCCGGCTACGCCGCCGCGATCGGTCTGACGATGAGCGCCCTCGTCGGGATCGTCATCTCGATCTTCATCGTCTTGCGCAAGCGGGGATGGGAAATATGAGCGCCACCGCGCCCCAGCGGCGCCTGCCCGGACTCGGCCGCAAGCGCGAGGCGAGTCTGTTGCCGAACTACCTCATCCTCGGCATCCTGGTCGTCTTCGCCCTCGGCCCGATCGTCATCCTCGTGTTCAATTCGGTCAAGAGCCGGGTCGAGATCGGTCACGACGCGCTCGGTTATCCCCGTTCGTTTCATTGGGACAACTTCAGCCGCGCCTGGGACGTCGGCAACTTCTCGACCACCGTCCGCAACAGCGGCATCCTCGTGGCTTTGACGCTCACCGGCGTCCTCGTCTTCGGCGGAATGGCCGCCTACAGCCTGGCCAAACTCGACCTCCCCGGCGCCGGTGTCGTCATGCTCTACCTCCTGATCGGTTCCAGTCTGCCTTTGCAGCTCTTCCTCGTTCCGCTTTTCTTCCTCTGGCAGCGGCTGCATCTCGTCAACAACCTCTTTGGGCTCGCCATCATCTACGTCGCCATCAACGCGCCCCTGGCGATCTTCCTCCTTCGCTCCTACATGGTCCAGCTCCCGTCCGACTTCGAGGACGCCGCCCGCGTCGACGGCGCCGGCGAATGGCGCATCTTCACCGGGATCGTCGTTCCGCTCTCCTGGCCCGGTTTCCTCACCGTCGGGCTCGTCGTCGCGCTTTCGGTCTGGAACGAGTTCCTCCTCGCCACCGTCTTCCTGACCAAGCAGGAGCTCTTCACCGTCGTCACCAGCTACTACAACTTCCAAACCCGCTTCAGCCGCGACTGGGCGCTCACCAGCGCCGCCGCCGTGATGATGATCCTCCCCATCATCGCCATCTTCCTCATCCTCCAACGCCGCTTCATCGACGGTCTCACCCAGGGCGGCCTCAAGGGATGACCTTCGCTTCCCCGACCGTTCGTGCTAACCCCGAAGGGGTTTCGTCGCCTCAGCCATGGGTTTCAACCCATGGTCCGGAGATACCCGTGCCGACAATCCTTCACGACAAAATCCTCGCCTGCCTCTACGGCGGTGCGATCGGCGACGCCCTCGGTGCCCCCGCCGAAGGCAAAGCCCCCGACCAGATTCGCGATCGCTACGGCGCCATCACCGATTTCGTCGAGCCCTGGGATGGCCCTTCACCGATCGGCAAGGGCGACGGGCGCTACACCGACGACACCCATATGATCCAACTCCTCGGGCGCCTCTACGTCGAGACCGGCGACCACCTCGACGTCTTTCGGTTCGCCCAGGGGATCGTCCCCCTCATCGCCGACGAACCCCGTTGGGTCGCCGAATACGGCCGCGAGATGCTCCTCGTCGATCGCCTCTTTTACCCCGAAAAGTGGCTCCTGATGCGTCTCCGTCTGGCCAACGCCGACCCCCGCCTCGGCGGCGTCGGCAACATGGTCAACTGCGGCGCCGCGATGTACGCCGCGCCCGTCGGCATCGTCAACGCCGCCGACCCCGACGCCGCCTATCGGGAGGCTATCGAGATCTTCGGCGCCCACCAAACCAGCTACGGTCTCGAAGCCGCCGGTGTCATGGCAGCCTGCGTCGCCGAAGCGCTCGCGGCGACCGCGACAATCGATTCCGTCATCGCCACCGCCCTCCGCCTCGCAAACGAAGGAACCCGCGTCGCGATCGAAGCCGTTGTCGACCGCGCCGCCAGCCTCGGCGACTGGCGCGACGCGATTGTCCCTCTCCGCGATGCCATCCGCCCCTACGACGGGGCGGCCGACGACTTTCACGACCGCGGCAATCGCACCAATGACTGGCAACCGAGCCGGCTGCACAGCATCGAAGAACTCCCGATCGCCCTCGGTTTTCTCGTCGTCTGCCGGGGCGACTTCATAGGCAGCATCTGCGGCGGCGCCAATTACGGTCGCGACTGCGATTCGATCGCCGGTATGGCCGGGTCGATTGCCGGCGCGCTGCATGGGACCACTGCTATCCGCCCAACCTGGATTGGCCAGATCGACACCGCCAACAGGTGCGATTTGAGACCGCTGGCTGCCGACCTGACGTCATTGACGATGACGCTGCAGAAACGGCAATTGGACGCCGCGACAAAACGTGACGCCACCTTTTCGACTCTTGGCAAACCGGCGTAGGGGCGGACCGCCGTGTCCGCCCGGTGCCGAGAGGCGACGTCGCGATGAGGAGCCGGGCGGACACGGCGGTCCGCCCCTACGCACATCCGGCCCGTTGCCGGAATCGGACCAGAAGGACAAACCGTGACCATCCCCCCCGATTACCAGGAACGTGTCTATGCCGGGGTCCTCGGCAAACTGATCGGCGTCTATCTCGGCCGCCCGATCGAGGGCTGGACGTACGAGAAGATCATGGAGACCCACGGCGAGGTCGACCACTACCTGCCGGGCCGGTTTGGCGCTCCCCTCGTCGTCACCGACGACGACATCACCGGTACCTTTACTTTCCTACGCGCCCTGGCGGACCACGACTTCGATCCGAATTTGACGCCGGCCCAAATCGGCGGTACCTGGCTCAACTACACGATCGACCGTCGCACCATCTTCTGGTGGGGCGGTTTCGGTAACTCGACCGAGCACACCGCCTACCTCCGCCTCAAACACGGTATTCCGGCCCCCGAGAGCGGTTCGATCGCCCTCAACGGCAAGATCGTCGCCGAGCAGATCGGCTCCCAGATCTTCATCGACGGTTGGGCGATGATCGCCCCCGGCGACCCCGAACGCGCCGCCGACTTCGCCCGCCGCGCCGCCAGTGTCAGTCACGACGGCGAGGCCATCTACGGCGCCCAGGTCGTCGCCGCGATGGAAGCCCAGGCGTTCGTCGAAT
>DATBFX010000618.1:0-2726 GCA_036558305.1 Thermomicrobiales bacterium
GCCGAAGTCGAGGTGAGCGACGTCGACGACGAAGTCGCCGTACTGGTCGAGGACCGGCCGATCGAAGCCGTGGGCGTGGCGAAACGCGGCGCGCTCGTCGGCCGTCGCCGTCAACGGCAGGTAGAGATCGGTCGGGTCGCCGGTGATCCGCGCCAGGAAAAAGATCAGGGTAATCAGCCCGGCGAAGACGAAGGCCGACTGCGCAAAGCGGCGGATGAGGTACGGCATCATCGGCGGTCGCCCCCACGGCTGATCACCCCGATTGCCTCCTACCCGGACCATTCACCGGCCCGGCCGAAAACCCATCGTCATTCCGAGCGAAGTCGAGGAATCTCCCGGAGCGCGAGCGGAGGCGTCTCGTCGTTGGCGCCGTGCCTCTGGCGGAGAGAGATTCCTCGACTTCGCTCGGAATGACGGGGTGGGGGCGGGCCGCACGGGTGATTGCTCCGAGCTAACCGGCGAGTTGGACCTCTTTGAGCAGGATCAGGTTGTCGGTGCGCGGTTGCCAGGTCGTGCGTTCGGAGAGGGCGTAGATGGCCTGGGTGTGGACCAGGTAGATGAAGGGTAGGTGGGTGTCCTGGATGTACTTGAGGATGTCCTGGTAGGCCTTGTTGCGCGCGTCGCCGTCGAGGACCTCGGCGGCCGCCTGCATCTCGTCGATCTTGGTGTCGCGCAGGGGCGACTGGGAACCGGTCGAGACGAAGTAGCCGTTGACGGTCGGACCGACGTCGCCGATCTCGTTGCCGGCCGAGCTCTGGAGGATGCCGCGGCGGTCCGCCGGAATCGGTTGCTGGAGGATGATGTCGGTCCAGGGTTTGACGTCCATCATGTTGACGGTGACGTTGAGCCCGATCGCCTGGTACCAGGCCTGGACGACGTCCATCGCCTCGGCCGCGTTGGGGTAGATGCCGTTGCGGCCGAAGATGGTCAACTGGAGATCGACCGGCGCCCCGTCGGCTTTCGCCGCCTCGACCAGACCCTTCGCCTTGTCGGGATCGTAGGCGGTCGGTTTGAGATCGGGGTTGTAGCCGACGACGGACGAGGTGATGATCTGGCCGGCCGGTTCGGCGTAGCCGCCGAAGACCGTCTTGGCGAGTTCTTCGCGGTCGACCGCGCAGTCCATGGCCTGGCGGATGCGGATGTCGTCCAGCGGCGGGCTGGGGACGTCGAGGCGGAGGAACGGCGTCTCCGGGATCGTCACGGCGACGGAGCGCGTCTGCGCCGCGTCCTGGGGGGCGATGTCGCGGGCGATGTCGGCCTCGCCGGCGCTGATCATGCTCACGCGGACGGACGACTCGGTGCGGTAGACGAACTCGGCGCCGGTGACGGTCGGTTTGTCGCCCCAGTAGTCCGGAAACGCCTCGACGGTGATCCGATCGCCGCCTTTGTACTCGATGAGTTTGTAGGGACCGGTGCCGATCGGGGTGCGGAGGGCCGCGGTCGGGTCGGCCTGAAAACTCTGGGGCTCGGGCATGCCGATGAGGTAGATCCGCCGCGGCAGGATCGGGTCCGGCACCGGCGTCGTCACGTCGAGGGTGACCTCGTCGACCGCCTTGGCGGTCGTCCCGGCGATGAAGTTGCCGGTCGCCTGCGTCTTCTGGGTCAGCACCCAGTTGACGGTCCAGGCGGCCGCGTCGGCGTTGAAGGGGGCGCCGTTGTGGAACTTGACGCCCTGGCGCAGGATGAACCGCCAGGTCGTCGGGCTGGTCGCCGACCACTCCGTGGCGAGACCGGGGAGGAGGTCGGGACTTTGGGGGTCGCGCTGGAGGAGCGACTCGTAGATGTTGCGCGTGACCGGGATGTGGCTGAGCGCGTAGTAGAAGGGATCGAGATCGGGCGGCTCCTCCGGGAGGACGACCGTGACCTTCTGCTGGGTTTGCGCCGCCGCGGGACCGGCGCCGCGGGCGGCGAGCCAACCCGCCGACGCGCCGAGACCGGCGACTTGGAAGAGCGTGCGACGAGACACCTCGTGTGACAATGCCGCGTTGCGAGCACTTTCGTCCATTGTGCCTCCTTGGCGATCAATCGCCTGCGATCGACGCGGAATTGCGATGCATCGGGCGGATCAACCCATACGAATTCCCTTTCTCGGCATTGCCGCGCCCCGGCGTCCGTTGCCGGCTCGTATCCCCAACGGCTAGGTTTTGGAATGCGTCGCCCCTTCGAGGCGCGAGCCGCAGGTCGGCACGAAGGCCTCCGCGGCCAACTCCTCGGCCCAAAACGTGCGGAAGGACGCCCGAAGCGAATCGACTATTTGGGGATCGGCGGGATAGTAAGGCGGCTTGGTGTGACCGGTGTCCTCGAGAAAGTGGGAGAGGGACGCCCGCGCCTTGCCGACGATGCCACTGCTGTGCCCGGCCCGGCGGAGTGTCGGGACGATGTGGGTGCGTTCCCAGGTCCACAACTTGCGTTGCATGCGCCAGGCGAGATCCCAGTCGGCGGTTTCGCAGGCGGTTTGCCAGGTCTTCTCCCACCGGGGCAGGACGTTGACCCAGTAGCTGTAGGTGCCCTTGCCGCCGAGCAGGTAGGTGAGGACCATGTTGTACTCGACGCCGAAGTGGGCGAGGTTGGGGCTCTCGTCGATGATCTCCGCGTACTGCATGAGATCGGTCGATCCCTGTTTCGAGCCGACGAGTTGATCGGGGTAGGTTGCGGCCAGGCGCGCGTAGTCTTTGCCGGTCAGCACAACCCTGGCTTGGCCGGTGTTGTAGTGGACCCAGCGTGCC
>DATBFX010000619.1:0-4273 GCA_036558305.1 Thermomicrobiales bacterium
ATCGTGGTGAAACCGATGAACCCGACGTAGGCGAGTGCCACCGTGCCGTACGCGAGATCGGTGCCGTGCCCTCGCACGCCGCGCCAACCCCGGCGGCGTAACGCGGGGAGGAAACCGGAGCCAAGCCAACCGATGGCGTCGTTGCGCAACGAAGGTCGGTCGAGGAGATCGGCAAGCACATAATAGCCGTCATACTCCAGCAGCGGATCGAGGTTCAGGATCACCCAGATGTACGAAAGGAAGGCGAAGAGCCAGAGCGTTCCCGTCGTGGCACTCGCCGGCAACAGCCAGGCAGAGAGCGCGGCGAGACTGCCGAGGAGGAAACTCGCGTATGGTCCGCCGATGCTGACCGCGATCCGCGGCCATTTTCCCGCCAACCACATGTCGGAGGTGTCAACGTACAGGAGCGGTCCAAACCAATACCAACCGACCCCGAGCCGAACCTCGCGTCCGAAGGCCTTCGCCGTGAAGGCATGACCCAGCTCGTGCCAGACGATCGCAACGAGGGCCAGGGGCATCAGTACGAGGAGCGACGGACCGCCGGCGTCGGCCGCCTCGTGGCGCCCGCCCGCCAGGAAGAACGCCGCGAGACCGGCGATCGCCAGGACGGCCGCCGCGATCTGACCCGGCGCCGTGAACAGCAGACGGGGACCGGTGACATACAGGCGGTCCACCAAGGCAGCCGATCGCCGCAGCCGGAGGCGGTACTCGACGATCGGCGTCAACGTCCGATAGGCTCGATCCCAGTGCGATTGCCTTCCGACTTCGACCTCGCGTCGTAACGGCCGCTGCACGACGAATCCGGTCGCTGCCAACTCGGCGACCTCGCCGGCGACCTGACCGGGCGCGAACGCCCGGAATTCCCTCAGGTAGGCAAGGACCAGGTCGCGGATGGTGTGCCGGCCATCGAGGCGCGACCAGAGGAACCACCCGTGCGCCGTCAGCCGGTAGTACGCGCCACGCCGTGGATCTTTGAGTATCCAGACCGTCCGCCCATTCCCTTCCGTCCGTTCGTGGACGACGATGCCCGGTGCCCGCCGCGGTCGATCGCGTAGCCGAAATTGGTCGATCACGTCCGACCTCGTCGCGGGTTCGTCGACGAGGAGGGCGAGGAAATCGTCTCGGTGCAGCACGAGGACGTCGCACGGTGTGATCGCGCGGGCGGTTGCCGCGTACGGTCCCTCCGTCAGCGCGACCTCTTCGCCAAAGAGGGCGCCCGGTCCGAGCCGGACGGGGGCCGTACCCGGAATCGACGGATCGGGCGCGATCAGGTCGACCACACCGGCCCGGAGGAGATAGCAGCGATCCCCGATGTCGCCGGCCCGCGCGATCGCCACCCCGCCCGCGACGGTTCGTGGCGCCAGACGCGCGGCCAGATCGTGCAGGCGCTCGGAATCGAGGCGGGCGAAGGGCCCGCCGGCGGCGAGAAAGGCGATCTCCAGCCGGTCCTCGGCCGAGGCGATCAACCCATCCCCGGCCACCGGTTCCGCGGCCAGAAAGCGATGGAACAGGGGCGCGTCGATGCGCAAGACCCGCATCGGCGTCTCCGCCCCGACCCGCGCGTCCCGCTGCGAGGCACGCATCGGCGGCACGATCTCGCCGAGAGCGGCTCCCGCTTCGAGGGTGGCGATGCGGATGGGACCGGCGGGGCCGGCCACCGCCGCGGTCGCCCGTCCCGCGACGACGACGTAGAGGCGATCGTCGGGGGTGTGCTCGTCGACCACGACCTCACCGGCGGCGAACGTCTCTTCGATTGCCCCCGTTGCCAAGAGGGCCAGCGCGTCCGCCGACGCACCGGCGAAGACGGCGCTCTGCCGCAACAGCGCGATACGATCGTTGCACGGCGAAGCATTCACCCCGCGTTACGACCGGAGCTTGGGATTCATAACCTGAGGCGCGGCTTGTTGACGCGCTCGGCGAGTGCGCCATCGCTCAAGTCGTACTTGGCGGCGCGGAGCGCGTCCCATTCCTCGGCGGAGAGATCGATCCCCGATGCCCGGATCGCCGACTCCGGGTCGCTCCCCAGTCCGTCACGAAACGCGGGATCGTTCAGCCACCGGTCCAACAACACATCCAGACCGTTGCGCTCCATCGTCTTCCTCCAGATCGAGACTCCAAGCGGACACCCGGCGTGCCACGACCGGCGTCAGCACAACACGACACCCAGGCGGCCGCACAGGCCCCGCGGGCGGACGTTGCGTGTTTCGCGTCGTAACACATTTTAGCATGTACGCCAGGATCCCTGTGCTGGTTCTTTGCTGCCAAGGGGACGTCGTGACGACCCGTCGCCATGATGATCACCAAAGGCGGGGTGTGGCGTATCGTATGCGGAGCGTGCAGGGGCCAATCGCGGTGGAGCGGTGCGATCTGGTGCGACCGGAGGGATGCAGCATGGCGGGCCAATACGCGCTCGGGGTCGATTTCGGCGGCACGAAGGTGCTGGCGGCGGTGGTCGACCTCGAGACGGGCAAGGTGTTGGGGCAGGGGAAGAAGAAGACGGACCCGACGGACGGGCCGGACCAGTTGATGGAGCGGCTGTACGCCTGCGCCGATGCGGCGATGAAGGACGCGAAGGTCGGGAAGAAGGGAGACGTCGCCGGCATCGGGGTGGGAATCGCGGGGCAGGTCGACCACGCGAAGGGCGTGCTGCTGGGGGCGCCGAATCTGAGCCAGGCGACGGTCAATTTGCCGATGGCGAAGCTGTTGACGGATCGCTACGGGGTGCCGGCGGCGCTGCGCAACGACGTGCAGATCGCCGCGAAGGGCGAGGCGCGGTTCGGGGCCGGCAAGGATGCCGCCGACTTCTTGTGCGTGTTCGTCGGGACCGGGGTGGGTGGGGCGCTGATCCACGAGGGCCACATCGTGAAAGGCGCGGCCGGTACGGCCGGGGAGATCGGGCACCTGGTGATCGACGCGAATGGACGCCTGTGCGGTTGCGGCGGGCGGGGGCATCTGGAGGCGTACGCGTCGCGCACGGCGATCACGCGGTCCCTGCTGGGCGATCTCCACCGGGGGCGGGCGTCCAAGCTGGCCGAGCTGGTCGGCAACGCGACGGACGACGAATCCGGCGGCACGGCGATCCGGTCCGGTGTGCTGGCGAAGGCGGTCGCGGACGGCGACGAATTGGTGGTCGAGACGATCGAGGAAGCCGGGTTCTATCTCGGGCTCGGGTTGGCGTCGGCGATCAATCTCCTCAACCCGCCGCGGATCATCCTGGGCGGCGGCGTGATCGAGGCGGTCGACCTGCTGTTCGAGGTCGCCGCCAGGCAGGCCCGACGCGAGGCGTTGCCGACGCCCGCGCAGTCGGTCGAGATCGTGAAGGCGGGGCTGGGCGACGAGGCGGGGGTGGTGGGAGCGGCGATCCTGGGCGGCGAGGCGGCGGGGATCGAGGCGGGAGCCAGTAGCCGGTAGGAGAGTGCTGAGGACTGAGTGGTTCCGTCCGTCTGTCCGTCTGTCCGTCTGTCCGTCTCCCCTATCGGCTCCCGGCTCCCGGCTCCCGGCTGTCGACGCGCATGACCGTTTTCAAGAGGTAGGTGATCGTGATGGGGTCGCCTGGTTTGAGGGTCGGATCGAAGGCGTCGAAGGGGAGTTGAGCCTGGAGGATCTCGTCGGGGGCGTCGGCGTGGCTGTAGAAGACGCGGTAGTAGCGGGTGTCGTGGATGGTGTAGGGTTGCAGACCTTCCAGGGTGCCCGCGATCTCCATGTTCAGGAGTCTCCGGCGGTCTCTTCTTCTTCGAGTTCGAGGCGCTCTTCTCGGCCGCGGGCGTAGAGGTAGACGCCGATGGTGAGCAGGAGCAGCGGTGCCAGGACGACGCAGAAGATGAGGGCGAGGAAACCGCTGTCGCCGACGTCTTCCCGGTTGAGGAGGTAGTAGCCGAAGGTCGAGATGACGACCAGCAACGCCAGCGCGGCGAGCGCCGCCGCGGGCGTCACGCAACCGCGGGCGTGGATGTTGATGTCGGGGGCGCCGAGGGGAGGGCGTGCCGCCGGCGCGGTTGCCGCCAGCGCCTCGACGTCGGCGAGGCGGATGTAGCCGAGTCGCCCGGTCGGAAGTTTGACGCGGACGAACTCGAACGGAGCGTCGGGGTCTTCGACGACGTCGAGTTCGTTGCCGGCGGGGACGATCTCGATGAGGCGGGACGCGGTGTCGGGGCGATCGTAGACGCGCAACCCTTCGCTGGCGTGAAAGGCGTCGAGCAGGGTGGCGCCGCAGGCGGCGCAGTAGTGGTTGGTCGCGGGGTTGAGGGCGCCGCACTGGCCGCAGTAGATCAGC
>DATBFX010000620.1:0-15284 GCA_036558305.1 Thermomicrobiales bacterium
GGCCGCGAGTTCCTGCGCCAGGGGATCACCAGCGCCGTCGAGGCCGGCATCCGCGATCCGCGCGAGCTGCGCGCCTACCAGCGGCTGCGCGAACAGGAGAAGCTCCCCATCCGTACCTACCTGATGATGATGATTGACGAGACGCTCGACTCGCTGGTGGCGCTTGGTATCCAGACGGGGTTCGGCGACGAGTGGGTGCGCATCGGCCCGGCCAAGCTCTTCAGCGACGGCTCCATTGGCGGCCGCACTGCCCGGATGCACGCGCCCTATGAGGGACAACCCGACAACTGCGGCCTCTGGATGATGCCGCCGGAGGAGCTGAAGGCGAAGGTGCGCCGTGCCCACGACGCCGGCTTTCAGGTCGGTATCCACGCCATCGGCGACGCGGCGATCGATCTGGTTCTCGATGCCTACGAAGAGGCGATGCAAAGTGACCCTCGGCCGGACCCCCGCCACCGGATCGAACACTGTTCGATCGTGGACGAGGCGACGATCGCCCGGATCGCGCGGTTGGGGGTCATCCCCATCCCGGGCACGTCGTTCCTGTACCACTTTCGGGACGCCTACATCCAGAACCTCGGCTACGAACGGCTGCGCTACACCTACGGGATGGCGAGTTTTGCCCGCCACGGGGTGATCGCCGCGGCGAGCACCGACGCGCCCGTCGTCCCCACGCGCGCAACCATCGGGCTCCAGACGATGATGACGCGGCGCGACGTCGACGGCGCCGAGGTCTGGCCGGAGGAAGCGGTCTCGCTCGACGAGGCGATCCGCGCCTACACGGTCAACGGCGCCTACGCTTCGTTCGAAGAGGGAATCAAGGGAACGTTGGCACCGGGCATGCTGGGAGACGTGACGGTCTTCGAGACCGACTTGCGAGAGGTCGCGCCGGGCGACATCGGCGGCGTCCGCATCGGCTACACGATCGCCGAAGGCTCAGTCGTCTACGCCCGTGCGTAGGGCGAAGGAACGGAGGTGCAGACACGATGCGAATGACCTACATCGGTCACGCGGCTTTCCATCTCGAAGCCGGCGGCAAGAGCGTCCTCGTCGATCCCTTCATCACGGGCAATCCCGCGGCGACGGTTCCCGCGAGCGACTTCAGCCCGCAGACGATCATCCTGACGCACGCCCACAACGACCACGTCGGCGACACGGTCGAGATCGCCAAGCGGAGCGACGCCACCGTCATCGCCACGTTCGAACTCGGCACCTACCTGTCGAAAAAAGGCGTCAAGGCGACCGCAGGAAACCACGGCGGCACGATCGCTTTCGACGGTGGCACCACGAAAATAACGCCGGCCTGGCATACCTCCAGCTACACGGACGGCGATCAGGTTGTCGCTCCCGGCGTTCCTGCCGGTCAGGTCGTCCGCTTCGGCGGCTTGACGACCTTTTTTGCCGGCGATACCTGCCTCTTCGGCGACATGAGGTTGATCGGCGAAGAGGGCCTCGACGTGGCGGTCCTCCCGATCGGCGACCTCTTCACGATGGGCCCCAGCGATGCCGTCCGCGCCGTCAAGCTCCTCGAACCAAAGTTCGTGGTCCCCTGCCACTACAACACGTTTCCGGCGATCGAGCAGGATGCGGATGCCTTCAAGAAGATGGTGGAGGCGCAGACGAAGGCGCGGTGCTTGCTGCTGAAGCCAGGGGAGTCCCACGAGTTTTCGGCGCCAATCAGGGGAGTGTGACGGGGAAGTTTCGTAGGGGCGGACCTCCGTGTCCGCCCTCCTCACCTGCGCATACGTATGAGGGCGGACACGGAGGTCCGCCCCTACAGGTCGATCACCAAGAGGCATGGACGGTCTCAACGAAGAACTCCGCCGAACCGCTTACCAGAAAAAGGCCGTCAGCAAGATGGCGCCGGGCGCGGTGCTCGATCTGGCGATCGCGTTTTTCAAGGAACGCGGCTACAGGGCGGGGCGGACCGGGCGGCCAAATCAGGTATTCGTGATGGGCGGTGCCGAGGGCGGGTTGCCCAGGGTGACCGGCGAGGTGACGACGCGGTCGGACGTCGGCAAAGCCGGCACGACGCTGGTGACGATGGACGCGGCGGGCGAGCGACTCGGTCCGGCGATGAAGGAGTTCCACCTTTCGCTGCGACATGCGGGGCGAGCGGCCCAGAGCGCGCCCCGATAGATGGATAGGTTGCGGTTTCCTCCTCCATCTCGAGATCAGACATTGAACAAGAAGTTGATGATGTCGCCGTCCTGAACGACGTAGGTTTTGCCTTCGCGACGGAAGGTGCCGTTCTTCTTCGTCTCGGCCATGCCGCCGGCCGCGATCAGGTCGTCGTAGGAGACGACCTCGGCGCGGATGAAACCGCGCTGGATGTCGCTGTGGATCTCGCCCGCGGCATCGACCGCCGTCGTTCCGCGGCGGACCGTCCAGGCGCGGCACTCGTCGGGACCGACCGTAAAGAACGGCATCAACCCGAGGAGGTCGAACGAGAGCCGGATGACCCGATCGCGGCTCGATTCGGCGATGCCGAGGTCGGTCATGAAGATCTCGGCGTCGGCCGGTTCCAGACGACCGATCTCCATCTCGATCTGACCCGCCAGGGCGTCGACGGCCACGCCCGACCGGCCGAATCGCTCACGCCCGGAGGCAACCAGCGATTCGGCCGTTTCTCCTAACTGGTCCTCGCCGACGTTGAAGAGTACCAAGAGCGGTTTCGCCGTCAACAGGCCGAACCCGCGCAGGATCTTGGCGTCGTCGGGATCGAGTGAGGGCACGACGTCCCGCAACGGCGTGTCGGCCTCCAGCGCCGCTTTCAGGTGCGTCATCACGACCTGCTCGCGCTCGTACGCTTCGCGCTCGGCGCCACGGAGTTTCGGGATCTGGGCGACCAGCCGCTGCAACCGCTTTTCGACGATGCCGAGGTCGCTGAAGGTCAACTCCAGGTTGAGCGTTTCGACGTCGCGCAGCGGATCGACGGACCCCTCCGGGTGCGGCAGATCCGGGTTGTCGAAGGCCCGCACGACGTGGACGAGGGCGTCGGCTTGGCTGAGGTGGCCGAGGAGTTGGCCGCTCATCCCCTTTTCGGCGATCCCCTTGGCGATCCCGGCGACGTCGAGGTACTGGACGTCGGCCGGGACCTTGCGTTGGGGGTTGAACATCTCGGTCAGCAAATCGAGCCGGGGGTCGGGGACCTTGACCGTCGCCAGGTTCGGTTCGTCGGCGCCGCCGCCGAAACCGCCCGTCGCCGCTTCGGCCTGGGTCAAGGCGTTGAACACCGTCGTTTTGCCGGATTGTGGCAACCCGATGATCACGAGTTTGGTGGTCACGGAAGCGCGGTCCTCTGGCGAAGGGTCGTGATGCGTCTGCCGGATCGGCAGGGCCAAGTCTGGGTCCATTATTGCCCAGGCTCCAGCCGCGACGCCATTGGCGCGAGGGGCGCTACGCTTGGGCGTCGGCTACGATGTCCACAATCTCGGCGTTGGTGAGTCGGATAATGTCGCGCGGGCTGATCCGCAGCAGCACGTCCTCGGCGCCGCCACCGCCGTAGACGACCTCCAACACGGCGGCCCGCCGATCCACGACAACGCGGACCGGCGTCGCGTGTCCGACCGGGGCGACGCCCCCGGCCGGGAAACCGGTCACCGCCAGGACCGTCGCCGGGTCGGCCAGCCGGGGTCGATCCAATCCGGTCGCCGCGCCGAGGAGTCCGCGGTCGATGCGCGCGCTCCCCGACGCGATCGCCAACACGAGGTGACCGTTGCCGTCGCGAAAGAGCAGCGATTTGATGATCTGGTCCTCGCGGACCCCGATCGCCGCCGCCGCCAGCGGCACCGTCGGCATCGGCACGCCCGATGCCAACAACTCGGCTTCGACGCCGTGCTCGCGCAGGTACGCCAGAAGCGCCTCACCGGTGGGGGCGGATGGGGAGGTGTCGTTCACGCCAACATGCCGCTAACCGCGACGCCGCGGGTCGAGGGCGTCGCGCAGGCCGTCGCCGAAGAAGTTCAGTCCCATCACGACGCTCATGATCGCCAACCCCGGAACGGTCGAGAACCACCAGTATTGCAACCCCTTCGAAGCGCCCTGCTTGATCATCGCCCCCCATTCGGCGGTCGGCGGAACCGCGCCCAACCCGATGAAACTGAGACCGGCGGTGAGGACGATCGCGGCGCCGACGTCGAGCGTCGCTTTCACGACAATCGGCGCGTCGGTGCTCGGCAGGATGTGCCGGAAGAGGACGCGCCAGCGCGAGGCGCCGATCGCCTCGGCGGCGGTCACGTACTCGTTCGCCCGAATCGCGAGGACCTGACCGCGCATGACGCGCGCGTACTCGGGCCAGAGGACGATGCCGACGGCAAACATCGCGTTGCCGAGCCCCGGACCGCCGCGTGCCGCCGTGATCGCCATCGCCAGGATGATCGACGGGAAGGAGAGGATCGCATCGGACGTCCGCATGATGAACGAGTCGACGATCCCGCCGAAATACCCGGCGATCGCGCCCAATATGCAGCCGAAGGTGCCGGTGAGGATGATGACGGCGATCCCCGCGGGCAGCGAAACCCGCGCCCCGTAGATGACGCGGCTCGACATCTCGCGCCCGACGTCGTCGGTGCCGAAGATATGATCGAGACTGGGCGGTTTCAACCGGTCGTGGACGATCACGGTGTCGGGTTTCTGGATCGGCAACACCGGGGCCAGGATGCCGAGGACCAACCACGCCGTCACGATCAACAGACCGGCCACCGCTGCCGGTTTCCGTTTGAGCGTGCGATAGGCGTCGCCCAGGGGCGTGCGGCGAGGCCGGCTCGCGATCGCCTCCGTTCTCGTTCCGGCCAGAGCGGTGAGGGTAGCCACGGTGCCTCTCTAATCGGGGTTACGAGACGCGGATGCGCGGGTCGAGGACGCCGTAGAGGATGTCGACGATCAGGTTGACCAGGACGTAGGCGACCGCGATGACGAAGGTCACCCCGAGCAACCCCGGATAGTCGAGTTTGAGCGCCATGCGCACCGAGAACTGGCCGACGCCGGGCCAGGAGAAAATCGTCTCGGTCAGCACGGCGCCGGCGAGGAGACTGGCGAAGGTCAACCCGATCACGGTCACCGTCGGGATCAGCGCGTTGCGCAGCGCGTGCGTGGTCACGACCCGGCGCTCGGAGACGCCCTTGGCACGGGCGGTCCGCACGTAGTCGTCGCTCATCGCCGCCACCAGCGACGAGCGCAGCATCCGCGCGATGATCCCCATCGCGTACGAACCGAGGACGATCGACGGCAAGATGATGTGGCGGATCAGACTCCAAAACACGTTCCACTGACCGGCCAGGAGCGCATCGACGGAGATGAGACCGGTCACGTGGGGCGGTTTCTCCATGCCGACGTCCAACTGGCCGGAACCGGGCAAGATCCGTAGCCGGTAGAAGAAGACGTAGGAGAGGATCAACCCGAGCCAGAAGACGGGCACCGATGTGCCGAGTAGGGCAACGAACCGGGCGACGTTGTCGGCCAGCCGATCTTGACGAACCGCGGCGATAATGCCCAGCGGGATGCCAAGACCGAGCGCGAAGATCATCGAGCCGATGGTGAGCTCGATCGTCGCCGGCACGAAATTCCCGAGCTCGGAGGCGACCGGACGCTGGGTCGTGATCGTCTCCCCGAAATCGCCTCGCAGGAGATTGCGCAGGTAGTAGGCGTACTGGATCGGCAGCGGTTTGTTCAAGCCGTAGCGCGCCTCGATCCGCTGCCGGATTTCGGGTTTGTCGGCCTGCCGCTCGCTGATGACTGCGTTCACCGGATCGCCCGGCACCGCGTGCGCGAGGACAAACGTCGCAACGCTGACGATGAACAGCACCAGGATCGCGAGCGCGATGCGGCGGAGGATGTACTGCCAAAGACCCATCAGCAGTCTCGCAGGGACGGGTCGTCAGTCGTTAGTCGTTAGTCGTTAGTGGTCAGACTGGGGTGGATCGGTCGTCCTGACCGTCTGTCCGTCTCGCTAACGACTAACGACTGACGACTGACGACTGACGACTTCGCTACTCCGTCTTGCTGGCGTACCGGAGTTGGATCTGGTAGACGGGGTGCGTCGTCACCCCCTGGACCTTCTTGCTGGCCGGTTTCTGATCGACCGGCTGGTAGACGGAGAGAAAGGCGGCCGCGTCGATCATCCGCTTCTGGACTTCGACGTAGATCTCGGTCCGCTTCGCGGGGTCGGTTTCGGCAAGACCCTGGTCGAGCAGCTTCGTCGTCTCGGGATCGTCGTACCCGACGCGTTTGGCGGCGGCGGTGCCGCCGCGGGCGAAGGGACCGGCGTACGAATCGACGTCCGGGTAGTCCGGCGTCCATTCCGAGAACGTCGAGACAAAGTCGGCGCCGCGGTACTTCGCGATGCGCTCGGTCCCCGGCAGCGGGGTCAGCTTGAGCTTGAGACCGTTGATCTTTTCGAGGCTGTCTTTCATGATCGTGGCGAAGGTCTCGTAGTTGCCGCCGCCCTGGGTCGGCTGGTCCGAGTTGTAGATCACCTCGACCTCGACTTCGCCCACGCCGGACGCGTCCCACAGTTGTTGGGCCTTGGCCAGGTCGAGCGAGTAACCCATGTCCTTGACCTCTTCGGTGCCGGTCAGACCGAGCGGGATGCAGGTCGCCGGTTTGACGGCGGCGCCGCCCATCACGCCGTCGATGATCCCCTGGTAATCGATCGCCCAGCCGATCGCCTGCCGTGCCTGCTGGTTGGAGAGGGCGCCCTTTTCCGGTCTGATGTTCATGCCCATGTATTCGAGGGCGAGCGTCGCGCCGGTCAGCAATTGGAGATTCGGGTCGTCTTTGACCGCCTGGACGCTGTCGGTGGAAAGGTCGTAGGCCATGTCGGCTTCGCCGGCCTGAACCGCTTCGAGTTGCTTGGTCGGCTCGATGATGTTGCGCCAGATGATGCGATCGAGTTTCGGCGCGTCTCCCCAGTAATCGGGGTTGCGCTCGAAAATGATCTCGTCGTTACGATCGTACTGCTTGACCATGTAGGGACCGGTGCCGACCGAGTTGTTGTCGATGTAGTCCTTCGCCGTGTCGCCGCTGAGCGAGACACCGGTGGACACCGTGGCATTCGAGTCGGTCGACGGCTGGTCCGTGCCGCCGTTCTCTTTGACGACCTTGCTGTCGAGCGCCGACAGCTCGAGCGTCGTCAAGACCGCCGCGAACGCCGCGTTCGGGGCCGCCAGGGTGAACTGGAGCGTCGACTCGTCGAGGGCCTTGGCGTCGGTCCAGTAGTCGGTGGCGAGGAAGGACGCCTGCCAACCGATGTTCTTCAAGCGATTGAAGGAGAAGATGAAGTCGTCGGCGGTCACCGGATTGCCGGAGTGGTGAAACGTGACACCCTGCCGGATCTTGACGGTCACGGTAAGACCGTCGGCGGAAACCGTGGGCATCCCGTCGGCCATCAAGGGCTGGATGTCGGTCGGTTTCGATCCGTCCGGAATGTGGTAGAGCGGCTCGTACAGGAGATTCATGCCGGCGGTCGAGTGGATCTCGTAGTACCAGCCCGGGTCGAGGGTGAGCCAGTCGCTGCTCGACAGGGCGTCGGCGATGACCAGGGTCTTGGCGTCGGCCTGGTAGCGTGCCGTGCTCCGCGTCGTGCTGCCGGGCGCGGCGCCGGCGTGCTCGGCCAGGGCCGCCGCGACCACCGAAGCAGAAACCCCGGCCCCGACCGCGCGCTTGATGAAATCGCGCCGGCTGAGCTCGCCGCGGGAAAACCGTTCGACGAGATCGGAGATGCGAATGTCGCCCATGATTCGTCTCACCTCACGCACCCGACCGGCTGCATTGCCGCGTCGGTCTAGCGAATCGGCCCGCCCGAGCGATGATCCCACGCCTGCGCCTGGATGACACGAGTCTCGTCCTCATGCCACCGGCGCCGGAAACGGTTCGGAATTCGAGCGATTGCCCCGAAGTATCGACCACGCCCTTTGTGTCGTCAATGTGCAGCAGGCGACGCTCTTGCCTCAATTTTCGGTAGACTCGACCCGCACGGCGTCCAAGGCGCGGCGCACCGTATCCTCCGCCACATCGTCGCAAAGCTCGACGCCGCCCCCGGCCTTCGGCAACACCCAACGTTGGGAGCCCGAGACGCGCTTCTTGTCGCTGCCGATCTTGCCCATCGCCACCTCAGGATCGACCTCGACCGTCGTCGGGAGGCCGTAGGTTTCGATCAGCCGATCCAGGGTGCGCGCATCCGCCTCGCCGGCCAGACCAAGGTCGAAGGCGATCCGCGTCGCCGCCCGCATCCCGACCGCGACCGCCTCGCCGTGCAGATAGCGGTAGTCGGCGGCCTCGATCGCGTGCCCGAGCGTGTGCCCGAAGTTGAGGAAGGCGCGCAACCCGGTCTCCCGCTCGTCGGCTTCGACCACGGCCGCTTTCAACGCGACGTTGCGCCGGATCAGGTACGTCGTCGCGGGTTCCGCGAGCACCCGGAGTTGGTGCGCATTCCGCTCCAGAAATCGCAAGAGGTCGCCGCGCTCGCCACCCGGCGTCGATCGCTGGATGACCGCGTGCTTGATAACCTCCGCCCAACCTTCGGTCAGCGAACGATGCGGCATCGTCGCCAGGAACCGCGGATCGACGACGACGACCGGCGGTTGGTAGAAGGCGCCGATGAGGTTCTTGCCGGCGCGGTGATTGATCCCCGTTTTGCCGCCGACGCTGGCGTCGACCATCGCCAGCAGACTCGTCGGTACCTGGACGAACCCGACGCCCCGCAGCACCGTGGCCGCGACGAACCCCGCCAGATCGCCGACGACACCGCCGCCGAGCGCGACGACGACGTCGCCCCGCTCGATCGCGCCGCTCAGCATCCAATCGTAGAGCTCGCCGGCGGTGGCGAGACTCTTGCTGCCCTCGCCCGGCGCGACCGCGCGCATGCGCGTGTCGAATCCCGCGTCCCCGTGCGCGGCCTTGACGCCCTGCCAGTGGAGTTCGGCGACGTTCGTGTCGCTGATCACCCAGGCGCGCCGCGCTTTGGGCCAACGGTCACGCGTCATGGCACCGAGACCGGAGGAGAGGCCCGGAGCGATGAAGATGTCCGACCGACTTGAGGTAGTCATCAGGCGCACCGCCGGCTCGGTGGCGGCCGTTGGGTCGAGCAGAAGCCCCGCGACCTCGCCGGCCACGGATTCGGCCGGCACGTCGTCGACGATCAGCGTGATCGCCGCGCGGTCGTAGGCTTCCGGGCGGCGGGTCTTCCGGTCCGCGATCCGCGCGCGCGGATCGACCCCGGCGAGCATTGGCCGCTCGACCGCCGCTCCTTGCTCGGCCTGCTGCTGCCGCAGCCGTGCGATCATCGTCTCGGGATCGGCATCGAGCGCGACGACCAGAGTCCCCGCGCGTCCGAGAAGATCGGGACCCCAGGTCGCGGGATCGACGACGGCCCCGCCGCCCGTCGCGACCACGACCCGATCCCGCGCGACCGCACGGACGAGTTGCTCGCGCTCGGCGGCGCGAAACACCCCTTCGCCCCGTTCGGCAAAGACTTCGGGGATCGTCATCCCGAACTCGCGCTCGAGTGCCTCGTCGGTGTCGTACCGCTCCCAACCGAGTCGCTCGGCGAGCAGTCGCGCCACCGTCGTCTTACCCGTGCCGCTGAACCCGATCAACACGATCCGCAGGACGTCGTCCATCTGCTTCCTCGGTTATTGCCCACGTCCCTACGCCGAACCCGGCGCTAAACTGTAGCCGGTTCGCGAAAAGGAGGGGGCATGGAGCGATTCGTCCTGGCCATCGACCAGGGAACCACGTCGAGCCGCGCGATCGTGTTCGACCAGCGCGGTCAGATTCGCGGTCTCGGTCAACATCCGACTCGCCAGATCTTTCCGCGCGATGGCTGGGTCAACCAGGACGCCGGCGACATCTGGGAAACCACTCTTCGCTCCGTTCGCGACGCTCTCGCCGCCGCCGGCATCTCCGGGCGCGACCTCGCGGCCGTCGGCATTACCAACCAGCGCGAGACGACGATCCTCTGGGACCGCGTGACCGGGCGGCCGGTGGCGCCGGCCATCGTTTGGCAGAGCCGCCAGACGGCGCCGCTCGTCGCGGACATCGAGCGGCGCGGGATGTCGGCGATATATCAGCGACTCACCGGTCTGGTGCCGGATGCCTACTTTTCCGCGACGAAGATCGCCTGGCTCCTGGAACAAGACGCCGAGTTGCGGCGCCGGGCGGAGGCGGGAGACGTCCTCTTCGGCACCGTCGAATCGTGGCTGATCTGGAAACTCTCCGGAGGTCGCGCCCACGTCACGGATGTCTCGAATGCCTCGCGCACGATGCTGTTCGACATCAGGGAGGTCGCCTGGTCGCCGCCATTGCTGGCCGATCTCGCGATCCCGCCGGCGATGCTCCCGCGCCCGGTCGGCAACGCCGAGCTCCTCGGCGAAATCGCGCCCTCGATCTTCGGGGCGGCGGTCCCGATCGCGGGGTCGGCCGGAGACCAGCAGGCGGCGCTCTTCGGGCAAGCCTGCTTCGCCGCTGGTCAGGCAAAAAACACCTACGGTACTGGCTCGTTCTTGCTGCTGCATACCGGGACCGAGGCGGTGCCATCGCAGAACAGGCTGCTGACGACGATCGCCTGGCGCATCGACGACGCCGTCGAGTACGCCCTCGAAGGATCGATCTTCGTCACCGGTGCGGCGGTGCAATGGCTGCGAGACGGTCTCGGCATCGTCGACCGCTCCGCCGACGTCGAGCCCTTGGCGGCCTCGGTGGCCGACAGCGGCGGCGTTCTCTTCGTGCCGGCGCTCGTCGGTCTCGGCGCGCCGCACTGGGACGCCGCGGCTCGCGGAACCTTGCTCGGATTGACGCGCGGCACGACGAAGGCGCACATCGCGCGGGCGGCGCTGGAGGCGATCGCCTTCCAGACGCGGGATGTGCTCGACGCCATGACCGCCGACCGCGGTGCCCCGCTGTCCGAACTGCGGGTCGACGGCGGCGCGGCGGCGAACGATCTCCTCATGCAGATCCAGGCCGATCTCCTCGGCGTCCCCGTCGTCCGTCCGACAATCACGGAAACCACCGCGCTCGGTGCCGCCTACCTGGCGGGGCTGGCGGTCGGGTTGTGGCGAGACAGGGATGAGTTGGCGGCCCATTGGCAGGTGGATCGTCGCTTCGAACCAAGCATTCCCGACGACGAGCGAGAACGGCGACAACGGCGCTGGCGCGAGGCGGTCGAGCGTTCAAAGGGGTGGGTGCGGGAGGACTAAACCCCCGATTGCCGGGGCGACCCGCGAAATCCGGATCATTCACGCGCGGCCATGTGCCATATCGTCCTTCCGAGCGTGTCGAGGAATCTCCCTCCGTCAGAGGAAACACGACCACAAGAGACCGCCTCTGCTCGCGCTCCGGGAGATGCCACGGCTCCGCTCGGAATGACCAGGCGGTGGTCCTCCCCGTTCGCAAATAGTGCGGGTCAGGCCGCGTCGTCTTCGGGGCGACGAGACAACGGATTCGGCATCCGCTTCAGGGACTCGGCCGCCTGGTTGTAGAGTTCACGCATCTGCTGGCGGTCGGGTTTGCGGCCGAAGCGGTAATAGAGATCGGCGCCGCGCCCGGCGACGACCGTGCCGATGTAGGCGACGGCGACCTTCGGCAGCGTGCCGATCAAGAGCGGCAGAAACGAGGCCGCCTCGCGCGCCAGCGTCCGCCAGAAGAATCCCGCGCCGACCACCGGGGTGATCTCGCGGAGAATCCGCCATTGGTCGTGCACGTCCCGATCGTGGATGGCGGCGATCTTGAAGACCATCATCACCTGATTCTTGGTCAAGACCAGCATGTCGGCGCCGGCCGCCATCAACGACCCGATCACCGGGATGACGCCCGGCAGGTTGGAAACGAGCGAGAACTGGGCGTTCGCCCGCGCCGTTTCGTCGATCACCGCCTGCACGGCGGCGGGTCGGAAAGCCGGGATGTGGCGACCCAGGGCAGGCGCCCGTTCCGGTGCCTGGGTGACGATCGCCTCCCGCGCGAATTCCGCGGCTCCCTGGTCGGTCGGGTCCGACCCGCCGAACGCGACCACCGGGAGTTGGAGCTCGCGGGCCATCAGCTTTTCGGAAACACCCGCGATCGGGTCCGAGGCAGAGGGATCGAAGACGACGACCGCGTCGTAGCCGTGTCCGGTCCGAGGGATGGCGTCGAGGCGCCCGGTCGTGAAATAGGGCGACCTCGCTTCGCCGGCAAGCATTTCTGCGACTTTCGCAGACGCATCGTCGGATTGGGCAAGGACGAGGATGCGCGGTGCCATTTCGGCATTTGCTCGCAGCTCTTCGAGGTTGACCTCGCGCACGATGTTGACGAAGTTGCGGACGCTGCCGATCTTGCCGAGCTTCGAACTCTTGCTCATAGCGAACGTGCTCCGGGCGCACAACGCAACGACGCCGGTTACGCGCTTTCCTTCAATGCCGCCATGGCGTCGACCAGCGAGCGAACCGCACCCGCCGACTTCTGGAGGGCCGCTTGTTCGTCCGTGGTCAGCTTGATCTCGATGATCTCCTCGACTCCCGCGGCGGCGAGCTTGATCGGGACGCCCACGAAGAGTCCGTCGATCCCGTACTCGCCCCGGAGCAGGACGCTGCAGGGGAGGACGCGCCGCTTGTCAAGCAAGATCGCGTCCACCATTTCGACGACCGACATCCCCGGCGCATAATAGGCGCTGCCGGTCTTCAATAGACCGACGATCTCGGCGCCGCCGCCCGCGGTCCGCTGCTCGATCGCCGACACCCGCTCCGCCGGCAGCAGCTCGGTGATCGGAATCCCGGCGACGGTCGAGTAGCGCGAAAGCGGCACCATCGTGTCGCCGTGCCCGCCGAGCACCATCGCCGTCACGTCCTCGACCGAGACGTTCAACTCCATCGCGATGAAGGTTCGGAAACGCGCCGAATCGAGCACACCGGCCATGCCGACGACGCGCTCGCGCGGCAGTCCAGCGTGGTCGAAGGTGACGTGGCACATCGCGTCGAGCGGATTCGAGACGACGATCACGACCGCGTCGGGAGAGTTCGGCACCACCTGCTCGGTGACCGACCCGACGATGCCCATGTTGGTGCGGAGCAGGTCGTCGCGGCTCATCCCCGGTTTGCGGGCGATGCCGGAGGTGATGACGACCACGTCGGAGCCGGCGGTCTCCTCGTAGGAGTTGGCGCCGGTCAGCGTCGTGTCGTACTCGAGGAGCGGACCGACCTGCATCAAGTCGAGCGATTTCCCCTGCGGCATCCCTTCGACGATGTCGACAAGCACGACGTCGGCGTAGTCGCGGGTGGCAAGCATCTGCGCCACCGTGCCGCCGACCATACCCGCCCCGATCACCGTTACCTTGCGCCGTGTGCCCGCCCGTGCCGCCATCGTCCCACTCTCTCCTGGCGCCGCCCGGGACGAACCGGCGCGGCGTTCGATCGACCCTCGCGGAGTCGTCACATCGCGGGTGATAGTATAAGTGGCCGCTTCGCGACGCACGCGGGGAAGATTCGGGAGCGCCCAGATGCCGACCACTGACGGACAGTCCTTCACCGTGCCGTTCGGCCGCGGCTCGATCTCGTTCGGGTTACCGGCTGGTGTCGAAGGCGCCGCCGCCCGATCCCGCGCGGTCACCCCTCTGGACGATCCCGTGGCGGCAGCGCACGCTGCCGTCCGATCGCCGCTTGGCACCGCGCCGCTTCGTGCGCTGGCGGAAGGAAAGCGCCGCGTCTGCGTCGCCGTCACCGACGCCACGCGCGCCTGCCCCGATCACCTGCTGGTGCCGCCGATGCTGGACGAACTCGCGGCGGCAGGGGTTGCCGACGACGCGATCACGATCCTCGTCGCCGTCGGCACGCACCGGGCGAGTACCGACGCGGAGAAACGGGAAAAACTCGGCGACGCCGTCGTCGATCGCTATCGCGTCGTCGACCACGATGCGGCCGACAAGGCGAATCTGGTCAAGGTGGCGGACGGACCGGAGGGCGTGCCGTTCCTGCTCAATCGCCTGGTGGCCGAGTCCGATCTGCTGATCGCCACCGGTCGGGTCGAACCGCACCAGTACGCGGGGTACAGCGGCGGCGGCAAAACCGTCGCCATCGGCTGCGCCGACGACGCGATCATCGCCTACACCCACGGACCGGCGATGCTCGACCAAGCCGGCACCCGCCTGGCGCAGCTCGCTGGAAATCCGTTCCAACAGGCGGTGCGGCGCGTCGCCCGCGCGGCGAATCTTCGGTTCGTCGCGAACTGCGTGCTCGACGACGACGAGCGCCTGGTTGCCGTCGCCTACGGCGATCCCGAAGCGGTCCAGGACCATTTGGCCGAACTCGCCTCCGCGATGTACACGGTGCCGGTGCCGCGCCAGGTCGACATCGCCGTCGCCGGAGTCGGCTATCCGAAAGACCAAAACCTGTACCAGGCGAGCCGCGCCGCCAGTTACCTCCAATTCGCGCCGATCCCGGTCGTTCGACCCGGCGGCGTGATCATCGTCCCCGGCGCCTGCCCCGAAGGGGCGGGAGAAGGCGCCGGTGAGCAACGCTTCGCGGCCGCCATGCAGGAACCGGGCGGCCCGCCGGCGGTGATCGCCAAAGCCCGGGCGGAGGGCATCCGGCCGGGTGCGCAACGCGCCTACATCATGGCGCGCGTGCTCGCAGAGGTGACGGTGATCTTCGCCGGCGTCGCCGATCCCGAACCGGTTCGCCGGATCGGCTGCGTCCCCGCCGCGGACATCGAGGAGGCGCTCTGCCTCGCGGTCGATCGCGTCGGCGTACCTGCCTCGGCGCTCGTCGTCCCGCACGCGCTCCTCACCCTGCCGATCGTGCAAAACGAGGTCATGGTGGCGCGGTAACGGGGGTCGTTGACGTGCCGCGGGCGCGGCCCCTATAATTCCGTGGCCAATCGGCACCACGCCCAGGTGGCGGAACTGGCAGACGCGCTAGCTTGAGGGGCTAGTGACCAATTACGGTCGTGGGGGTTCAAATCCCTTCCTGGGCACCGCACGAGTCGCAAGTGACAAGTAGCAAGTGACAAGTTTGACTGGCTTGCCGCCTAAGAGTACTTGTAACTTTCCACTTGACACTTGGAACTCGTTCGCGGCGGGCGATTAGCTCAGCTGGGAGAGCGCCACGTTTACACCGTGGATGTCAGAGGTTCGAGCCCTCTATCGCCCACCGCAAGAAGGTCGCCTTCTGCGCCAAGGTAGCTCAGTTGGTAGAGCTCACGACTGAAAATCGTGCGGTCGGCAGTTCGAGTCTGCCCCTTGGCACCACCGTCTCTCCTGAAATCTTCATTGCCTCAAGATCGCAATGACCCCGGTTCACGGCCCTGAGTAACCGGCAGGT
>DATBFX010000621.1:0-12322 GCA_036558305.1 Thermomicrobiales bacterium
CGGCAAGGATTGCGTCTTCTCCCTGCAGGTGCACGATCGCTATCGTTGCCACCGCACGTCCTCCTTTCGGCATTCGTTCTTTGCACGCGGACTGGTCATGACGTCTCGCGGTGGAGGGCGTAGACCGTTCCGTCTAAACTCCCGGCGATGATGTGATCGGCGGTGACGAGCGGCTTGGTCACCAGCGGGCCGCCGAGAGCGGTCGACCATCTGACCGAGCCGTTGTCGCGATTGAGGCAGTAGAGCACTCCGTCCACGCCACCGACGTAGAGCACGTCTCCATCCGGCGTCGCGGTCGACGTCAATTGGCGGCACAGCGGCGATTTCCAGTTGAGCCCCCCCGACTCGATCTCCAGTGCGTAGATCGAGCCGTCGACCGATCCGACGTAAACGGTTTGGTCGACGACGACCGGAGACGCCACGACGTTTTTCGCGGTCTGATATGTCCAGATCAGCTTGCCATCGGCCTCGGAAAATCCGCGGACCGCGCCGTCGCCGGCGCCGACCACGATGAGGCCATGCGACGCCAGAGGAGACGACCAAACCGGGGCGCCGACGTTGTAACGCCAGATCATTTGACCGCTTTCTCGGTTGACGCTGTAGAGGTATCCGTCGTCCGAGCCGAAAATGACCTGTTCGCCGGTGGCGCAGGCGGTCGAGCGAATCGGTCCCCAGGTACGGTATCGCCAACCCGCTGAACCCTTCGCCCGATCGATCCGGTAGAGGAATCCGTCGTCCGACCCGAAAAAGCACGACTTGTCGTCGACGAGAGCCGAAGAGCGAACGGCCATGTTCGAACGGAACGACCAGATCGCGCGACCGGTCTGCCGCGACACCGCGTAGATGTTTCGATCCTCGGAACCGAACACGACCATCTCCGCGATCGGCAACGGGCGAGAGACGATGCCGCGTTGGGCGCGGAAGCGCCAGCGAACCGACCCATCGGTCTCGTCGACCGCGTAGAGATTGCCATCGTACGAGCCGACATACACCGCGCCGCCGGCCATCGACGCCGAGCTTCTCACTTCGTCTCGTGTTTTCAGTGCCCAATCGAGTCGATTGTCGAGTGTCGCGGACACCGCCGCGGGTGGACGTCTGAGCGGTTGGGAAGGTCCGGCGGGAACGCTGAGAAGGCGAGAACCGCTCGCGCGGTCGCGTTTGTTGGCCTCGACCGCTTCGACGGCATTTGCCACCCAGGTCGGGCGGTATTTCAGTTCGAGCAGTGCCTTCTTCAACTCGTCCGCCGACTGATAGCGCTCGGTCGGCGAATACTGCACCAGTCGGAGTACGATCTGCTCGAACTCCTGGGTCAACCGTTGGTTGAGGCGGCGCGGCGGCCGTTGCGCGAACGTGAAGGGGGTCTCGCTACGGGGGTCGCTTCCGGTCGACAGGTGGTGCAGCGTTGCGCCGAGGGCATACATGTCGCCGCGCGCGTCGGCGATGCCGCGATACTGTTCGGGCGGTGCGTAACCTTCGGTGCCGATCATCGTGCCTTTTTGTTGGGGAGCGAATGACCGGGCGATACCGAAGTCGACGAGCATCAACCGTCCGTCTTGCCGGATCATGATGTTGCTCGGTTTGAGGTCCCGGAAAATGACCGGCTCCGGTTCCTGACCGTGGAGATACTCCAGAACGCTGCACAACTCCAGCGTCCAATCGATGATCGTGTCTTCCTCGAACGGCTCGGAGCGCTGACTCATCGACGTTTCGAGATCGTTGCCGTGGATGAGTTCGAGAACGAGATAGATGGTTCCCTGTTGCTCAAAGTAGTCGTAGATACGCGGAATCGCCGAGTGGGTCAGCGTTGCCAACAGCGCCGCTTCGCGTTGGAAATTCGAGAGGCGCAACTGACGGAGTTTCGGGTCTTCGGTCGAGTTGAACATCTCCTTGATCGCGCACAGGCGTTCGACGCTGGTGAAGCGGAGATCGCGTGCCCGATAGACGGTGCTCATGCCGCCAACGCCGAGCACGTCCAGGATCCGGTAGCGGTTCTGGAGCACCGTTCCCGGTTTGAGGACGTTCGGGCGCCCCTGCGGTGCCACCGGTCGCTTCGAGCGCCCGTCCTCGCGACCCGGTTCGACCAGCGGGGCTTCGGTTTTCGCTGCGGGAACCGGCACGATCCTCGTTGCACCTTCCGTGGCGACCCGACGCGATCATGCCCGCGATCGTCGCGGGACAGCCATCCATCGCGGCCGAACGCCAGCGTCCGTCCCGACCATTCTAGGGATGGGCGGGTGCCGAAGGAAGCGGCTGGGCCGTTCGTGAGGCGCAGTTGGGGCTTAAGTACCTCCCGGTCTGCGGTTCGGGCGTGCACTCCTTGTCGGAGGCCAGTGCCGGTGGCTATCATGCCGGACGTGAGATGCCGGTTCGATCCGCGTAGTGCTGGGACCGTATGACCGACGACGATTCACGTGTCGCAAGCGACGGCAACCCGGCACCGAACCAGCCGCAGAGTCAGGTCGACCCGCTCGGTCCCGTCTCCGCCGACTACGCCTATTGGCCGGCAACAACCGAGCAGCCGGCCGCCCCTGTCGAAGTCGAAGCAAACCCGCCCACAAAACCGACGGCCACCAAGTCGGCAGCGCGCGCCGTCCGCGAAATCGTCGAGACACTGCTGTTGGCATTGATCATCTTCGTCGCCGTGCGGGCGCTCGTCCTGAACTTCCGCGTCGACGGCAACAGCATGGTCCCCAACCTTCACGATCACGAAATGCTGCTGGTCAATCGCAACGTCTACTTCCACTTCGACATGAACAAGTGGCTCAATTACCTTCCCGGCGAAGACCGCGAAGGACAGCACATCGTCTACCTTTTCCACCCCCCACAGCGAGGGGACATCATCGTCTTCAACCCGCCGGTCGCGTCCGAAAAGCCGTACATCAAACGCGTCATTGCGGTCGCCGGCGATACCGTCGAGATCAAGCAGGACGGTTACGTCTACGTCAACGGCACCCGACTCGACGAGCCATACATCCAGGGACCGATCACGGAATGCAACGTGCGGAAATGCGAACCGATGACGGTGCCCGAGGGAAAGATCTACGTGCTCGGCGACAACCGCCGCAATAGTTCTGACTCCCGCATCTTCGGCTTCGTCGACGTCGACGAGATCATCGGCAAGGCGTGGTTGACCTATTGGCCACTCGACGACTTCGGACTGGTGCCGCACTACAGTTATCCAGACATTCCGAAGCCGTAGCCGCGGGGGACGCAATTGAGTGCCCTGCGCGACCGGGTGTAGAATTGGGTCGCCGTCGCGAGTTCTCTCAGGCGGGTGGTAGGTTCTCGGGGCGCCTCGGGCACAATTTCTGCGTTTCGACCCGTGCGAGGTTGCGTCGCGCCGAAAGGTCCCTTCGATGATCGAGACTATCGTCGAAAGCATCCGCGTCAATCTGGTCACCCAGAACCGCGTCGTCTTCCTCAAAGAAGTGCACGGCGAGCGACACCTGCCGATCTGGATCGGGGACTTCGAGGCGCAGGCGATCGCGATGGAACTCCAGGGCGTTGCCTCGCCCCGACCGCTTCCCTACGACCTGATCAAGTCGATCGTCGGCGACGTCGATGGCAAGGTCGAGCGCGTGTTGGTGACCGATCTCTCGCAAGACGTCTTCTACGCCCGGATCGTGATTCGGATGCCCAACCGAACGGTCGAGGTCGATTCCCGGCCGAGTGATGCGATTGCGGTCGCGGTCCGCACCGGCGCGCCGATCCTCGTCGATGAATCCGTGATGGAGCGCGCGGGCGTTAGCTTGGATGGCGACGGTGAGTCCGACGACGACGGTCCGGCGGCGCCGTCGCTCGAGCGAGACGCCAGCTCGACGGTCGACGAGGAACGCCTCTCGGTCTTCAAAGAGTTCATCAACACGCTCGACCTCGACGATTTCGATCGTAAGCGGGGAAACTAGGAGCGTCCGAGGAAACTGCCACGATGGACACCTCTGAGCGACAGATCAAGCGAATCGTCTTGGAGCGGATGGATCGGTGTTCTGTCTGTCACAGGACGTTCGAGCCCGACGACATTCACGTTCTCTCTCGGAAACCCGATGTCTGGATGATGGTCGTGCAGTGCCTGGATTGCCAGGCGCGCAATTTCGTCGCGGCGCTCATCGGCGATAGCGACCCAGCCGAAGCTCGAATGGCCCTGCGACGACTCAGCGCCGAGCAGACCGCCGAGCCTGTCGAGGCCGAGCTATCGGCCGAATCAACCGCGGCGCCGGTCGGCATCGACGACGTCATCGAAATGCACGAGTTCCTCGACGAGTTCGACGGGGACTTCAAGTCGCTGTTCAACCCGTCACGTCGATAGGGCATTCTCGGTTGGCATCCAAATCGGCGCGGACGCGTGCGTTGACTGCCCACGAGGGCAATCCTATACTCCCTCCTGGTTCATCGCGATGCGGCTCGCGGGCGCGACGCGACCCATCGCACCGGCGTGCGTTCTGGGGAGGTTCCGTTGACGCAAGCGACCATACCGACCGCCGACCGCAAGGAAATTGACCTGGCGGTCGTCCGCGAGATCATGTCCCATTTCCGCCCCCAGGACTACCAGGAAGCCCAGGAACTCATCCTCAGTGCATTGCAAGAGGTCAACGAGCATTTCGGATGGGTGTCGCTCGAAGCGGCCGAGATCGTCGCCGAGCATCTCAGTACCACCGCCAATCGGATCTACGGGCTCTTGACCTTTTACGCCGACTTCCGAACGGAGCCACGCGGCAACCACTTCATGCTGCTCTGCCACGGCATGTCGTGTTATGTCATGGGATCGCAGCAACTCGTCCAGGAATTGGCAGACCGCTACCAGATCGCCGACGGCGGCACGACGGCGGACGGCGAACTGACCGTGCAGGTCGTGAACGGCTGCCTCGGCGTCTGCGATCGCGCACCGATCGTCAAGATCGACGACGATTACTACGGCGAGCTGACCACCGAAAAACTCAACGACGTCATTCAGCGCGTCATCGCCGGCGGCGCGAAGCAGGAGACTCACCATGGTTGAGGCGGCGGAATTGCCGATGCAGCGATTCACCTCGCGCGCCGAATTTGAGCAATACCGGGTCGACGCCGCAGCCCGCTGGAACCGGATCTGGGATGGCAATGCCACGGTCATTTCGGTTGGCGTGGGCAGTTCCTCGATCGCCAAGGGCGCACTCGACGTCTTGGCCGCCTGCGAACGATTTGCGCAAGGACAGCAGATCGTGGTCCGCAAGGTCGGCGTCGACGGTGCCGACTGGATGGAGGTGCAGGTTCAGGTCAAGCGACCCGGTATGCCCACCGTCTACTACGGACACGTCGAGCCGGCGGACGTTCCGGGGCTTGTCGACGGAAGCCTCCAGGCCAAAGCGGTCGGCGTCGACGGGGACCAGGCGTTTGGCGCGATTCCACCGCTCAACACGTTGCCGTTTTACAAGCATCAACAGCGGATCGTCCTCGCCGACACCGGTGTCATCGACCCCGATTCGATCGAGGACGCGATCGCGCGGGGCGCCTACAGCGCGTATCTGAAGGTCCTCTTCGACATGGCGGCGGAGGACGCGATCGCCGAGATGACGGCCGCCGTGTTGCGGGGTCGCGGTGGCGCCGGCTTTCCCGCCGGAATCAAATGGGAAAGCGGGAGGAAAGCCCGCGCAACCCCCAAATTCGTCGTTTGCAACAGCCACGAGGGCGAGCCCAACGTCTACAAGGATCGCCGGATCCACGAGGGTGACCCCCACCGCATCCTCGAAGGCATCTTGATCGCCTGCGTCGTCTGCGGCGCCGAACGCGGCTACAACTACATCGGCGGGGAGTATCCGCTGGCGATCAAACGATTCCGCAAGGCTGCCGCCGATGCCGAACGTTTGGGCCTGATCGGCAAGAACGTCCTTGGTTCGGGCAAGGACGTGGCGTTCCGCGTCCGCACCGGTGGTGGCGCCTACATCTGCGGCGAGGGCTCCGCCCTCATGTATTCGGTGATGGGTCTGCGCGGTCAGCCGCGGACCAAGCCTCCGCGCTCGGTCGAAGAGGGTATCTGGAGACGTCCTACCGTTGCCAACAATACCGAGACGCTGGCCAACGTCCGCGACATCATCAACAAGGGCGGTGCCTGGTACAAGGCGATCGGCACCGAGGGGAGCGCGGGCACCAAGCTAATGACGGTTCAAGGTCCGCTCAAGACCCTTGGCTTGGTCGAGGTGCCGATGGGGATCACCCTGCGGACGTTGATCGACGAAGTCTGGGGCGGGATGCGGGACGGGTACCGATTCAAGGGTATCCAAACCGGGGGCGTGTCGGCCGGCCCGCTCAAGGACGAGCATCTCGACCTTCCGGTGGACTTCGATTCGCTCACCGACGTCGGCGGGATGCTCGGTTCGGGTGGATTCGTCGTATTCGACGATACCGTCTGCTCGGTCGATTTCGCGCGCTACCTGACGGCCTTCAACCGCTACGAATCGTGCTCCAAATGCGTTCCCTGCGCAAAGGGCAACCCGGCTCTGGTCGAGATCCTGGATCGGATCCGATTCGGCCGTGGCGCGTTGAGCGATCTCGCCCTGTTGGAGCGCACGTCGAAACACGTCATCGAGCTCTCGCTCTGCGGTCTCGGGCAGGTCGCACCGATGCCCCTGCTCGGGATGATGAAGATGTATCCAGACGAGTTCCGCTCCCACATCGTCGATGGGATTTGCCCCACCGGCACCTGTCCGATCGGCGCCGGTGACACCGCCATCGCCGCCGGAGATTGACGGTTTAGGAGTCCAGATTTACCTCGGTGCCGATGCCGGATTCCTGCGCCCGGTCGACCGCTCGGCGCGCCACGACGACATCCTGAACGGCATTTCCGACCGATTTGAAGAAGGTGATCTCGTCGTCATTGGTTCGTGCCGGTGCAAGACCGGCGGCGACCATGCCGAGTTCGCGGGATATGTCGCTCGCGGCGATCAATCCCTGGCCCAGCGGGATCATCAGGTCGCCGGCCTCGGCCTTCACCGCCCCGACCGAGTCGACCACGATGGTCGACCGCACGACGGTTTCCGGTGGAATCTCCTGCATCTCGGCAGTAAACGCCCCGACCCCATTGATGTGCGTGCCCGGTCGCACGTCCGCGTCGTCGAACACCGGACGCTTCGACGTCGTCGCCGTGCAGATCACGTCGGCCGTTCGGACCGCGCCCCTCACGTCGGTGGTCGTCTCGACCAGATCGACCAGTTCAGGCCAGTCGCTCCGGATCGACTCCAGATAGCGAGGAAACGCCTCCGATCGGGCGTCAACCACCCGGATACGCTCGATCGGACGGACCGCGCAGACCGCCGCGGCTTGGGTGACCCCCTGCACCCCCGCGCCGATCACCGTCAGCGTCTTGGCGTCCGCTCGCGCCAGGAGATCGGTGGCCGCGCCCGACACGGCTCCGGTTCGCAGGGCCGTGACCCAGCCACCTTCCATGATCGCGAGGGGGACACCGGTCTGGTGATCGAACAGGCACACCAGCGCGTGAATCGTCGGCAGATCCCGCCCTGCATTGCCGCCGAAGAACGAAACGGCCTTGAATCCGAGCGATGATGCGGCGGGCACGTAGGCCGGCATCATCAGCATCGCCGACGGGTCGGCGTTGACCTCGACCACGGTCCGCACCGGGGAGGCAGCGCGACCGGCCGACAACTCCGCGAACGCCAGCTTCATCAACTCAATCGCCTCGGGCATCGAAACCAGGCGTTTGAGATCCGATCGGGATAGGGCCAGCACTGGCTTGTTTCCTTCCTGGTAGGTAAGACGTGCCACGTGGCATCTAGTCGATCGCCGAGGGAGTTTAGCGACCGGAGACCGGCCGGGCAACGGGGTCGTATGGAAGGCCCATGCTATACTCGATCGGTCGCGATCCTTATCCGCGGGACGGCCGGTTTGTGCGGTAGCCAGGGAGTTGACGGCCAGCAACGATGTCCGACCCAGGTTTGACCAACCGGCTCCGGCAGCGATCCCGGCGCGCCGGCCTGGCAGTCGGCCTCTCGATGGCGCTGACCATCGCGCTCTGCATCGGCAGTTTTGCCTGGATCTATGCCAAAGCCGATCCGTTCTTCGCCGACCTGGTCGGTTCCGAGGCGAAGGCAACGACCGCATCGCGGACTACGCTGACCGCCGAAGGAACCGCGTCCGGCACCCGAAGCGCCGAGGTTGCGCCGACGAGCGAGCCGACACAAGAACCCACCAGTAAACCGGCCCAACCGACCCGGACCCCCGCCCCCCGCCAAACACCGACGTCGGAGGTATTTCAAGCCACCCACATCACGAATCCGAATTCACGGGTGAATTTCAGACCCGAACCCGATCTCAACACGACCCCGATCACGACGCTCGATGCCGGCACCCCGGTTCAGGCGCTCGGCGACGAACAGGTCGACGGTGACGGTAATCGCTGGCTGAAATTCCGTACCGAAGACGGATTGGAAGGCTGGCTCCGCGAGGATGCGGTCCAACCCGTCTAGCCTTGGTGCCGGGGAGATCGCCACTTTACCCAACACACGTCGAAAGGAATTGGGCAGCATGCAACGCGTCGCCATCGTGGGACTCGGACTCGTTGGTGGGTCGATCGGACTCGGTCTGCGACGCTGGTCGGAGCAGAACGGCAAGACCGGCGAAGGCGCCCTCGAAGTCATCGGCTTCGATACCGATCTCGACCAGCAACACTACGCGAAGAAGATCGGCGCGGTAGACCGCGCGGAGTGGGAACTCGGGAAAGCAATCCGCGATGCCGACATCGTCGTCGTCTGCACTCCGGTGAGGGCCACGCGAGAGGTTTTCGCGGACATCGCGCCCCACTTGAAGAGCGGGGCCGTCGTCACCGACACCGGTTCGACGAAGGAGGAGGTGCTTTCCTGGGCCCAGGAGCTGCTTCCTCGCACGGTCAGCTTCGTCGGCGGGCATCCGATGGCGGGCAAAGCGCAGAGTATCGAAGGGGCCGAAGCCGATCTCTTCAAAGGTGCGACGTGGTGCGTGACGCCGTCGGTTATTGCCGAGGATGCCGCGATTCGGAATGTCCTCGGGATGATCTCGGCACTCGGCGCCGAACCGTACTTCCTCGATCCGGGAGAACACGACGCGTACGTCGCCGGCATCAGCCACCTGCCGGCCGTCCTTTCCGCCGCCTTGATGAACTCGTTGTCCAAGGATTCGTCGTGGCGCGACATGAAGTCTTTGACGGCCGGTGGGTTTCGCGACATGACCCGCCTCGCCGCCGGCAGTCCGGACATGCATCGCGACATCGCCCTCACGAATCGTGATGCACTGACGCGTTGGCTCGACTCGTACGTCACGGTCCTCCAGGATTTCCGGGCCGCGCTGCACGAGGATGCCGACCAGTCGGCCAAGGAGCTGACGACCTTTTTCACCCAAGCGCGCGACGCGAGGGCGGAATGGGCTACGCAGACAACCCGAGAAGGCGAGTTGTTGCAGGGAACCCAAGCCGAATTGAGCAAGGAGGGGTTCGGCGATCAGATGGGCCGGATGCTCCTGGGCGGGTTCATGCGCAAGCGCGCCAGCCCCACCGATCGCCTCGGGCGACCGCGTGGCGGCTCCGGTACGCCAGACGGACGAACCGCCACGCGCGACGCGGTGAACGGGTCAGGGAAGGATTAGCCAGTCGCTCGGCAGCGTATAGCGGTAGATGCGTGCGGTCGGTCGACCATCGACCCTGACTCGCCCCCGATCCGCGCGGAGGAGTTCCGCGTAGCTGTTCTGAACCTGGACGATTCTTCGCGCCTTCAGATTGAAAATCACGACGCCGAGGCGGAGGGGTTCGAGGCTGATGCGCCTCGTCGCCTCGTCAACGACGCGTAGGGGGCGTCTGTCCTCATCGTCCGCATGTGCGAGCCAGACTCGAATCGAATCGGGATTCGTCGACACCACGTGTTCATCGAACACGGCCAGGCCATTGGACACGGCCGCCGAGAGATCCGCGTCGAAGGTTGCCAGCGATTGCAACAACGCGAGGTGGTCCTCGACACCGGCGCTGCAACCGGCGGCAAGTGCTTTGAGAGCGTGCGGTGGGCCGGGGAAGGAAATTGTCCCCGACTGATCCACGACCGTGAAGCGCATCATCGGCGCGCGTCCCCTCCAAAGAGAATCGGGGCGCAGCGCGAACGAAATCTCAAAGGGAATGACGAGCGCGGCATCCACCCGAACGTGGCAGTTCAGTCACCGGGAGTGTAGCATACCGATGTTATGTATTGACCACGCGGTGATCCCGCGTGCTGCGGCCTGAGATCCTTTTGCCATCGGCGACGATCCTGGTTCGTGCTCCTCATGCGAGGAGGCAACAGATGGTTGAAGACCCAAAAACCCCATCCCCACGTCGGAGCCGGCTCGAAGACGAGGTCCTCGAGATCCTCTATCGAAGCGATCGCCCGCCCTCGTTCACGGATCGGATGCGGTCGGCGAGCCGGCGGGCAATGGCGTCGTTGCGGATGCGACGGACCGTCGGCGTACGCTCGGTCGTCGCCCAACTCGACGCCGGGATGTGGTTGGCCGTTTGCGTCGGGTTGGGCATCCTTGCCTTTCTCGTGCGGAACGCTTCGCCGCTCCTGGCACGGATTTTCGCCGTGGCCTGTCTGGCAACGATCGTCCTCGCCATCGTTCGATCGTTCGGGCGACCAGACCGTGGATCACCAAAGCGCTGGCGAGGCAGGGACGTCCACATCTCGCCGCATTCGCGCCCAATGTGGATCGATCGAGTTTTTCGGGGTCAACGACGCCCACCTCGTGGCTAAGAGGCGGGAAGGGATCGAACCGGCAACGTCAGACCCTGGCGATGAGGGGGGGAGGCAGAGGCGGCGTTCCGCCGGCGCCAAGCTGGTCACCGGCGCCGATTCGTCTGCCGGCAGCCCAGGCGTATCCCGGCATGGGTCTTCCTCCCGCCGGCTGGACAACCTCCAATCGGAGCAATCCGACTCCGCAGGAAACCGCTAGACGCCCGCTGTCCATTACCAGCGAACCCGGCGGCACCGCGGCGTGTTCCTCGATGACCGTGGCGGAGTGGATCTGGAGTGGCTCGCCCCGAAAGGTTGTCCAGGCTCGAGGCCACGGCCACATCGCCCTGACGCGCCGGTCGAGGAGGATCGCGGGCTCGTTCCAATCGAGCCAGCCATCGGCCTTCACCAGTTGCCTGACGATCGTCGCTCCCGCTGGATCTTGCGCGTGCGGCGTGCGATCGCCGCGAACGAAGCCGGCGGCCGTGTCGACGGCGAGATCGGCCGCCGCGAGTCCCAGCCTTGCCGTCAACGATTCCGTGGTATCGGTCGGCTCGATCGGGACCGTGACGCGCTCGACGACCGGTCCGGTGTCGAGTCCCTGTTCCATGACCATCACCGAAACGCCGGTCACCGCGTCGCCCGAGAGGATTGCTGCCGTGACCGGGCTGGCGCCGCGATAGGCCGGCAGCAGGGAAGCATGGAGATTGAGACAACCGTACCGGGGTATGGCGAGGGTCTTGGCGCCGAAGATCAGACCGTAGGCGGCGACGACAAAGAGGTCCGAACGAGATTCGATGAGGGGCGTACGTGCCGATTCGGCGCGCAACGACACGGGTTGATAGACCGGGATTTTCAGGTCTTCGGCGCAGACTTTGACCGCTGACGCCTGCATGCGATTGCCGCGGCCGGCGGATCGGTCGGGTTGGGTCACGACAAGCGCGACGTCGTAACGCGCATCGGCGGCCAACGCGCGTAGCGAAGGCACCGCGTACGTCGGCGTCCCGAAGTGAACGATCCTGATTGGCCCGTGCGCCGTCACGTGCGTCTCCATCGCTACGCGGGTCGCCGTGGGACGGCATGGTCGGCGAGGTGCGCTCGCCTCGACCGTCGGTTCGACGCAAAAGTACAATGCCGGCAGTATGAGGGTCCCACGCTTGAAGCGAATCGCCGTCCGACCCGACCCCACGACGCTCGGTCTCGTCGCGTTGCTGATCGCCGCCTTCGCCCTTCGAGTTTACCGGCTCGACTGGGACGAAGGACGATTGCTCCATCCCGACGAGCTCCACATGGTCGAGGTCGCGGCGACGCGGATCTCGTTCGATTGGCCCCCTGACCTCGATAATTTGCTCGACCCGGCCGCGTCGCGGCTGAATCCGCGCTCGGACGACCCACAGACGGGGGAGCCGCGGCAGTATGCGTACGGGGCGCTGCCGGTCCTGGTCACCGACCTCGTAGCTTCGGTCATGACCTGGGTAACCGGGACGAAGTGGACGGCGTACTTCGATCACGTCCACAAGGTGGGCCGCGCCCTTTCGGCCATCTTCGATACCGGCACCGTGCTGCTGGTCTACCTCCTGGGCCGCCGGCTGTTCGACCGCCGGGTCGGT
>DATBFX010000622.1:0-7044 GCA_036558305.1 Thermomicrobiales bacterium
CGTTTGCAGTCGCCGATCCCGACCTGACGAAGAAGATCACCGTCCGCAACCTGGTCTGCGCCTGCACGGGAGTGCCGCGGCGCGACCTGGAGTTGGTGTTCAACGCCGGCCAGTTGACGCCGGAGGGTGTCATCGCGTCGCTCAAGGGTTTCCAGTTCTACACCAAATTTGGCGAGGCGTTTCAGTACAGCAATCAGATGGTGGCGACCGGCGGGTATGCCGCCGCCGCCGCGGCGGGCGGACGCTACGGCGAGTTGGGCGAGGCGTACGCGACACAACTGCGGCGGCGGGTGCTCGATCCGATCGGGATGGACCGGACCACGCTCTCGTTCGCGGACGTCGAGGCAGACGGGGACTATGCGACGCCGCACGGGTTGCGGCTCGACAACATGTACACGCGGTTGTCGCTTGCGACGGAGGCGTTCATCGAGCCGGTGGCGCCGGCGGGGGCGATCTGGTCGAGCGCGAACGAGATGGCGCGCTACGCGCTGACCGAACTCGGGCGGGGGGTGGCGCCGGATGGGACGCGGGTGGTTTCGGCGGCCAATTTGGAGGAGACCTGGCAGCCGCAGGTTGCGGTCGATGCGGAGACGAGCTACGGGCTCGGTTGGTTCATCGGCGAGTACAAGGGGCTGAAGCTGATCGATCATGGCGGGAACACCTTCGGGTTTACCTCCGATCTGGCGTTTTTGCCGGACCAGGGAATCGGCATCGTGGTGCTGGCGAACGCGCAAGGGAGCACGCTGTTCAACGAGGGCGTGCGCTCCCGCCTGTTCGAGTTGCTGTTCGACCAGCCGGAGGAGTACGACCAGCAGATCGCCTTCGCCGAGCAGCAGACCGCGCAGTCCGAGGCGGCGCTGGCGAAGCAGTTGGCGGACCGCGCCGATCGCGAGGCGGCCGCGCCCTACGTCGGCCGTTACCAGAACCAGGCGCTCGGGGAGGTGACGATCGCCTTCGCGAACGGGCGTCTCTACATCGATGCGGGCGAATTTCGGAGCGAATTGCGACCGTTGAAGCAACCGGTATCGGGTCAGCCCGCCTTTCTGATGTTCGATCCGCCGCTGGCGGGGTTGGCGGTCGATCTGCGGCGGGATGCGGACGGGCGACCGGGGGTGTCGATCAAGGCGGGCCCGGACGAGTACGACTTCGCAGTGATCGAAACGGGGACGCCGCGGGCGTCGCCGGTGGCTGTCGGGTCGCCGGAGGCGACGTAGGGCGAGCAATGGTTCGGTGCGGGTGGGCGCCGACGGGACCCGCGTCGCTCCCGCCGGACGACCCTCACCCTGGCCGCGGCCCAGAGGGCACCCCGCCCGGTGCGCGGGAGAGGGGCCGGGGGTGAGGGGGCGCCTCACTGGGGCGCGGGTGCGGCGGTGGGGACGGGCGGGACAATCCGGGCCGTGATGACCCGGGCCAGCCGGGCAACGGATACGCCCTGCCCAGGCCCGCACGCTTCGCTCGTGTGCCGCTTGCCTGCGAATATAGAACACATGAATCAATGTGTCACGAATCGGACGCCCTCGCGGCGCAGAAGGGCGGAGAGCGTTGTCACCTCGGTCGGGTCGGCCGGTAGCGTGCTGAAGGCGGCGACGACCACGCGCAGCTCGACACTCACGTCCACCGTCGGTCCCGACGGGCTTGCCGGCGATCTGCAGCCGGCTGCCGGCGGCGAGGCGACGTTCGAATCGGAGGTGACGTTCACCGGCGAGCAGAGCTTCCAGGAGGTCGGGACGATCGCCTTCGGCGACGGCCACCGGTTGCGCTTCTCCACCGTCGGCAGCGGCTTCCTCGGGGCGAGCGCCGATCCCGGTCGCAAGCAGGGGCCGTGAAATGGCGGGTCGAGGGCGTGGAGGGCCAGTTCGCCGGGGCGAGCGGGCTGATCACGTCCAACTTCTTCGTCGGCGCGAACCTGGAAATCACCGACCACCACTTCGGCGCGATCTTCGTACGCTAGCGTGACGGTCTCACCGCTGGATCGAGCGCGCCGGATGCGGCAATCACCACTGGCTCGGTCCCCATCGCCGGCCAGGAGGCGGTCACCGCCTACGTCCTGCCCCTGGCGCCTACAAATGCGGTGGCCGGGACACCCGCGACGTCGCAAGCGACCGCACCGATCGAACCGGTTCGGGCCGCGTGCCGATCGGTTCGCTTCGCGGCCCGAATGCCGGTGCGAATGTCGGTCCGCAAAGCTTCCCAACCGTGTCCATAGTTCAACGGACGTCAAACGGAACGGAAGGCGCTACCGTCATTGCAGGACGAAAGCCACCCACGCGCTCGAACTCGCGCTCATCGTCGCGCGGGGCACACGTAGGCAGGGAGACGGGTGTGGAGTCTAGGTCCTGTCGGGACGGTTCGGAGCGCACGTCGGATTGCGCCGACGAGGAACGTCGAATCGTTGAACGGGACCGGCGCCAAAGGAGATGCGCGATGCCAACGATCCACGGTCGCGACGAACCCGGGTCTGGTGCCCGGTTGGCGAGCCGCCCCCTCCCGAGTGCCGAATATGCCTGGTATGCCGGCCAGCGGCTTGCCCACGAGGAGTGGCAGGCGTGGGCGATCGGCGAAGCGGAGAAGTCCCGACTGCTCGCGGAAGCGAAGCAGGTCCGCGAGGGAGGGCGCACTGGGCAGCGGCGGGGCTGGGTTCCGGTCCGCGTCCGGTCGCTCCGGTGGACGATCGGCGCGGCGCTGATCCGCGCCGGGCGGCGCGTGGAGAGCACGACCGTCGCGAAACTCCCGGAGGGCACGGCGCGCTGAAATGCGCGGGTTCTTGCGAAGCGCGGCGTGGGGTCTGTTGGGGGCGCGCTCCGCCACGCTATCATGGCGCCACGCGCGTGACACGAAGGAGCGATTCGCGAGATGGGCGATCGGGTTTCGTGGGTGCTCGAAGTCGCGGTCAAACCCGGATAGCTCGAAGCGTTCCGGGCGTTGATGCGGGAGATGGTCGAGTCCACGCGGGCCGAGCCCGGCGCGCTGGGCTACGAGTGGTTCGTCGGCGACGGCGGCGGCGTGGTGCACCTGTACGAGCGGTACGCGAACTCGGCCGCGGTCGTGGCGCACCTGGCGACGTTCGGGGAGCGGTTTGCGGGGCGGTTCTTCGCGTCGGTCGATCCGACGCGGCTGACCGTGATGGGGAGTCCGAACGAGGAGGCGCGGGCGGCACTGGACGGCCTCGGACCGGTGTATCTGCAGCCCTTCGGCGGCTTCTCGCGCTGAACCTTCGCTCGTACCATTCGACATCCGGTGGAATCGGCTTGGCCGCCGAATGTCAAAAGGCAGGCGATGCGAGCAGGGTGATGCCCGGTGGTCGCACGGGACAGCACGAGCGATGCCGTACACTCCGAGCGGAGCGACGGACGAGCCGTCGCGACGCGGAGGGGTCCGGTCAGGTGTCGCAATCCCATCGCCATTCCTTCGACACGCGCGTCGTTCACGCCGGGGAAGCGCCGGACCCGTCGACCGGTGCCCACGGCGTGCCGCTCTACGGGAGTAACACCTACGCGTTTCGGTCGCACGAACAGGTGGAGGCGTTCGAGGCGGGGGTGGTGCCGCACTTCGTCTACGCGAGGTACGGCAACCCGACGGTGCGCTGTTTCGAATTGAAGATGGCGGATCTGGAGGGGGCGGAGCTGGCGGCGGCGGCGGCGACCGGGATGGCCGCGATCGCCGCGACGCTGGCGCAGGTGACGGCCGGCGGCGGCCACCTGATCGCCGCCGACGAACTCTACAACGTCAGCGGCGATCTGCTTTGCCAGGACCTGCCCGAACTGGGGGGGACGGTGAACCGGGTCGACGTGCGGGACCTGGCCGCGGTGGAGGCGGCGTTCACGCCGCGAACCCGCGCGGTCTACGTCGAGTCGTTGTCGAATCCGCGGTTGCGGGTGGCGGACATCGGCGCCCTGGCGGAGTTGTCCCACCGGCGGGGGGCGTTGCTGGTGGTCGACAACACGTTCCTATCGCCGGCGTTGCTGCGGCCGATCGAGCACGGGGCGGACCTCGTGCTGCACAGCGCGACGAAGTACCTGTCCGGGACGGGGCAGGCGCTGGGTGGCGTGGTGGCGGGGCGACGGGAGGTGGTCGGGCCGATCGCGGCGCGGTTGGCGCGGCAGGGCGGGAACCTGACGCCGTTCGCCGCCTGGTTGTTGCTGGCGGGGATCAAGACGTTGTCGCTGCGGATGGAGCGGCACTCGGCGACGGCAGCGCGGTTGGCGGCGTTCCTGGCGGGGCACCCGACGGTGGCGACGGTGAATTACCCATCGCTGCCGGACCATCCGGGGGCGGCGGTGGCGGCGCGCTTGACGGGAGGCCGTTTTGGGGGTGTACTTTCGTTCGCGCCCAAAGGTGGCGTCGAGGCGGCGCGGATCTGTCTGGATGCGCTCGAACTCTGCACGATCGCGGTGAGTTTGGGGGATAGCTCGACGCTGGTTTGGCCGTTTGCAGGAGAGGAGGGGTTGATTCGGGTTGCGGTAGGGCTCGAGGATGCGAGCGATTTGGAGGGCGATTTCGCGGCCGCGTTGAAAGCGGTGACGACTCGGACCGCCGAACCAGTACTTCTGTCGTAAGAGATTTGGGGCCTTTGGCTTCCAGAAACGCGGCGAACCGGTCTTGACATCGCTGATAGAGTATTGAGCGAAGATTCCCGCACGAAGGCAGAACCCGTGGACCTCGAAGGCGCGAAGCGTGGGCTTCGTGCTCCGGTTGTGTTGATTCGGGGAGGAGTCTAGGTCGATGAACGTTCAGCCGTTGCTCGATTTCGACGTCGCTTATCCAGAACGATTGAAGCGCTGGCTCATTTTTCTCAAGTGGTTGCTGATCATTCCCCACGCGATCGTGTTGGGATTGCTCGGCATCGGTCTGTACGTGGTGACGATCATCGCCTGGTTCGCGATCTTGATCACGGGGCGGTATCCGCGCGGGATGTGGGAATTCGCGATGATGACGCTGCGCTGGCAGGCGCGGATCAACACCTACGTGTACCTGCAACGGGACGAGTATCCCCCCTTTGGCGACGCCCCTTACCCGATCCGGTTTGAGATGGCCTACCCCGATCGGATGAGCCGGTTGCTGATCTTCGTCAAGTGGTTGCTGATCATCCCGCACTGGATCGTGCTCTACATCCTGGGGATGGCCGTATCCGTGGTCTGGATCATCGCCTGGTTCGCGATCCTTATCACCGGCCGATACCCGCAAGGGATGTTCGGGTTCGTGACCGGCGTCTCGCGGTGGAGTTACCGCGTCCTGGCGTACCTGCTGCTGCTGACCGACGCCTACCCCCCGTTCTCCCTCGAAGGGAGCCCGGTGCCGCCGGCGTCGATCGCGCCGCGTCCGTCCTTCTGATTTTCGGCCCGCCGACGAACCAGTCAAGTCGCCTCGCGGCCCGGCCCGGATCGGGCAGATCCGGGCCGCGTCCTTGTAGGTAGCGCGCCCTACGTGACGTCACGTAGGGCGCCGCGAGCGCGCCCTCCGGGAATCTCGGTGACCTCCTCGATGTGCCGGGCAAGGCGGCCGGGCATGATCGGAGCGTGGCCACCGAGGGCGGTGGCAGACCAAACGGAAAGGGGGTGTCTGGTGGACACCAAGCGGCCCGTTCGTCTCGTACCCGCCGATTCCGGTCTCCGGCCGGCAGTCCCAAGGGGGACGGCGATGCGCTCGCCACGATCGATGTTCGCGATGGTTGCGGTTGCGGCTCTGGCGTCGGTATTCGCGCTGTCGGCGTTCGCCGGCAGCGTGGGGGCGGAAAAGATCAGTTCTCGGGACGGAAGCGAGGTGCCTCCCAAGGGATGCCCGCCCGGGTGGGAGCAGGCCACGCATCCGCTGAATCCGCAACTCGGGTGCTTGCCGACGCGCGAGCAGGCGGCGACGGGGCACGAGGAGAACGACCCGAATCCCGGCGACTGCCCCGAGGGTACCGTGAGGGCGACCCCGCCGTTGAATCCGGCGCTCGGCTGCATCGCGGCGACGATCGCGGTCGAAACCGGGGGCGAACTGCACCCCGAGCCCTGCCCTGACGGATGGGTGGAGGCAGAACCGCCGGTGAATCCGGAGTTGGGATGCTTGCCCGATACGTTGGTGGCGGCGTCGTAGCCCCGGCCCCCTAACCCCCGACCCCCTTCCCCCGACCGTCGGGGGGAAGGGGGCTTTTGCGTGGTGGTGGTATAAGGTCGAGGACTGGATGGTATGGACGAGTGAAAGGGATGCGCAGGGTGCCGGATCCGCGGATGGAGAAGTGGGCGAGGGTGCTGGTCGGGTACTCGATCGACGTCAAACCGGGGGAGACGGTGGCGATCACCGGCGGGGTGGCGGCGGAGCCATTGCTGCGGGCGATCTACCGCGAGGTGGTGGCAAGGGACGGTTTGCCGGTGATGATCCCGGTATTGCCGGGATTGACGTCGCTGCTGGTGGCGAACGGTTCGGACGCGCAACTGGAGTACGTGTCGCCGGTCGAGGCGTTCGTACGGAACGGGGTCGACGCGATGATCACGGTCGGCGCCGAAACGAACACGCGCGTTAATTCGGGGATCGATCCCGCGCGGCAACGCGTCTACCAGCGGGCGCGGGCAAAATTGCTCCAGACCTCGTTGCAGCGGGCGGCGACGGGGGAGTTGCGGTGGTCGAGCACGCTCTATCCGACCGACGCCTACGCGCAGGACGCCGAGATGGCGACAGAGGACTTCGCCGAGTTCGTCTTCGCCGCCTGCAAGCTGAACCAACCCGACCCGGTGGCCGCCTGGACCGCGCTCCACGACGAACAGGCGCGGTTGATCGACTGGCTGGCGGACAAGGACGAGATCCACGTGGTCGGGCCGGACACCGATCTCCGGCTCTCGGTCAAAGGGAGAACCTGGATCAACTCGGACGGGCACCGCAACTTCCCGTCGGGAGAAATCTTCACGGGTCCGATCGAGACCACGGCGACCGGGCGCGTCCGGTGTTCCTTCCCGGTGGTGACGAACGGGCGGGAGATCGCGGACATCCGGTTGCGGTTCGAGGCCGGGAAGGTGGTCGAGGCGAGCGCGGCGAAAAACGAGGAGTACCTGCTCCAGATGATCG
>DATBFX010000623.1:0-13044 GCA_036558305.1 Thermomicrobiales bacterium
GTGGGGGACCCGATCGCCGGGCAGAGCGCGCCGCGACCGCTCAAAGACGCCCTGGTCGGCACCTGGCTCGGTCACCCGCTCCACCCGGCGATGGTCCAACTGCCGCTCGGCTTCTGGACGTCGTCGCTGGCCCTCGACGTCGCCGGTCAGGAGCAAGCGGCCGATCTCACGCTGGCCCTCGGACTCGCCAGCGCCACCGGTGCCGCCCTCACCGGCGTCGCCCAGTGGCAGGACGCCACCAACGACGAGGCGCCGCGCCGGCTCGGCGCTCTCCATGCCTCGCTCAACGTCGTCGCCACCGCGCTCTACGGGGCGTCCCTCCTCCAGCGGCGGCGGGGCAGTCGCGCGGCGGGTGTCGCGCTGGCGACCGCCGGGTTTGCGGTGGCGAACGTCTCGGCCTGGCTCGGCGGCGATCTCGCCTACGACCTCGGCCTCGGCGTCGATCACACGGCCTTCGAGCAGGCGCCAACCGATTGGGTCGCCGTCCTGGACGAAGCCTCTTTGCAGGAGGGAACGCCAAAACGGGTGCGGGCCAAAGGCTACGCGGTGATGCTGCTCAAGCGTGGCGACGACATCGAGGCGGTCGCCGCCACCTGCCCGCACCTCGGAGGTCCGCTCGACAAGGGCGAGATCGAGGACGACACCGTCACCTGCCCCTGGCACGGGTCGGTCTTTTGCCTGAACGACGGGTCGCTCCTGCACGGACCGGCCACGGCGCCGGTCACCGCCTTCGAGGTCAAAGTCGAGGAGGGCAAGATCGCCGTCCGCGCTAGACCGGTCGCGTAGGATCGACGAAGCCGGAGGGCGCGGGGACGGGGAGCGGGCCGGGCGGCGCTCCCCTCCGGTTGGTCTTGGCTTTCGGATGACCGGTTCGATCGAATCGACGTCTGTTCGGTTGGGTTGGTGCGTTTCCGTCGTCGCGACCGATGTCGCCCGGCCCGGTCGCGTGCCGAACGCCGTGCAGCAACCGTGCCACGAGTCGTCGTGGCGCCACGGCACGACTGAAGGACCGCGCGATCTTGACTAAATTGATCAAGAACCGATATATAATCAGGGAGCCGCGGCAACGGCGTCCGGTGGGGCGTCCATCATAGCAGCGGCGCGGAGGAGGCATCCACCATGGCGATCGCGACCATCCCCGGCTACCCACGGATCGGCGCCAACCGCGAGCTGAAGTGGGCACTCGAAGGCTACTGGGCCGGCAAACGGACCGCGGCCGATCTGGATCAGACCGCCCGCGAGGTGCGCCGGGCCAACTGGCAAACCCAGGTCGCGGCCGGTCTCGACCTGGTCCCGGTCAACGACTTCTCCCTCTACGACCACGTCCTCGACACCGCCGCCCTCGCCGGCGCCGTTCCCTACCGCTACGGTTGGAGCGGCGATGCGGTCGATCTCGACACCCTCTTTGCGATGGCGCGCGGTCGCACCGGGGCGCGGCCGGCGCGGGCGCTGGAGATGACCAAGTGGTTCGACACGAACTACCACTACCTCGTCCCCGAGTTCGTACCCGGGCAACGCTTCCGCCTCGCCTCCGCCAAACCGTTCGCCGAACTCGCCGAAGCCCGCGTCGCCGGTGTCCCCGCCAAACCGGTCCTCCTCGGCCCGCTCACGTTCCTCCTGCTCAGCAAGGGATCGGCGGACGGCGTCGAACCGCTCTCGCTCCTCGACTCGTTGCTGCCCGTCTACGCCGAGGTCATAAGTCGTCTGGCCGAAGCGGGCGCCGAGTGGATCCAACTCGACGAACCCGCCCTCGTTCTCGACCGTACACCCGCAGCGCTCGCCGCCGTCGCGCGCGCCTACGCCGCGCTGGCCGCAGCCAAAGGCGCGGCCAGACTCCTCGTCCAGACCGCCTACGGGCACGTCGGCGATGCCTACCAGACGCTGATCGACCTCCCGATCGACGGGATCGGTCTCGATTTCGTGCGCGGTCCCGAAAACCTCGACCTGATCGCGCGCCACGGTTTCCCCGCGGACAAATGGCTGGCGGCCGGCGTCGTCGACGGCCGCAACGTCTGGGTCAACGACCTGACCGCCTCGCTCGACCTCCTCGACCGCATCCAGACCCACGTCCCGAGCGAGCGGTTGATGGTCTCCGCCTCCTGCTCGCTCCTCCACGTGCCCCACAGCGTCGCCGCCGAAACCGATTTGGACCCGACCGTCCGCTCCTGGCTCGCCTTTGCCGAGCAAAAACTCGGGGAGATCGTCGCCCTCACTCGCGCCGTCAACGGGGGACGCTCGGCAATCGCCGAACTTCTGGCGGCGAACGTACGCGTGCTGGCGGAGCGGCGGCAATCGCCGTTGCGCCACAACCCGACCGTCCAGGATCGCCTGGCCCATCTTTCGGAGGTCGATCACGAGCGTCCGAGTGCCTACACCGCGCGGGCAGCGGAGCAGCAGCGGCGGTTGCAGTTGCCGTTGCTGCCGACGACGACGATCGGCTCCTTCCCGCAAACGGGCGAGTTGCGGGCGGCGCGGCGTCGCTTCGAATCCGCCGAGATCGACGCGGCGGCCTACGATCGCTTCCTCGAAGACCAGATCCGCGATGTCATCCGCTGGCAGGAGGGACTCGGTCTCGACGTCCTCGTCCACGGCGAACCCGAGCGCAACGACATGGTCCAGTACTTCGGCGAGCAGTTGGAAGGATTTGCCTTCACCCACCACGGCTGGGTTCAGAGCTACGGCTCCCGCTGCGTTCGCCCACCGATCGTCTACGGCGACGTCCGCCGCCCAGGTCCGATGACCGTCCGCTGGGCCGCCTTCGCCCAGAGTTTGACAGAGCGCCCCGTCAAGGGGATGCTGACCGGACCGGTCACCATCCTCAACTGGTCGTTCGTCCGCGACGACCAACCGCGGGCGGAAACCTGCCGCCAGATCGCGCTCGCCATCCGCGACGAGGTCGCCGACCTGGATGCGGCCGGCATCGCCGCCATCCAGATCGACGAACCGGCCCTGCGCGAAGGTTTACCGCTCCGCCGCGCCGACTGGGACGCCTATCTCGCCTGGGCGACCGCCGCCTTCCGCCTGGCGGCCGCCGTCGCCCGCGACGAGACGCAGATCCACACCCACATGTGCTACAGCGAGTTCGGCGACATCATCGATGCCATCGCCGCCCTCGACGCCGACGTCATCTCGATCGAAAACGCCCGCTCCGACAACGAACTGCTCCGCGTCTTCCGCCATCACGGCTACGACAAAGGCATCGGCCCCGGCGTCTACGACATCCACTCCCCCCGCGTCCCCTCGAAAGAGGAGATCGTCGCCAACCTCCGCGCCACCCTCGAAGTCCTCGACCCCACCCAGGTCTGGGTCAATCCGGACTGCGGTCTGAAGACGCGCCGCTGGGAAGAGGTGCGCCCGGCCCTGGAGAACATGGTCGAGGCGGCGCGGGAAGTGCGGGAAGCGGTGATTCCGGCGGGGCGCTGAGCGCCATCGCGATATGAATCGGTTCGCATTCGGCGAATCATGCCCCCTGCTTCCCTCTGACGTCGGTTCCTGGCGCGTAGTAAAATCGCGTGCCAGGAACCGACGTCAAAGAAGGAATTCGGCATGTCCGCGAGGAAGCCGCACACGACGGTCGCCCGGCCCATCCCCAGCGAGGTGCTCTCGATCGACGAAATCATGAGTCGCTACCCCGGCGAGTGGATCATGATGCGCGTCACCGAGCACGATGAGGGATGGCCAGTTGGTGGCTACGTGACCGTTCACGCCGGCTCGCAAAATGCCATGCTCGACGAGATGGAGCGCCAATCGGACCCACCGGACCTCGCTAAACTCCCGCGCTATTCCTTCCTCGCCGAACCCGACCTGTACATCGATGACCCGGCCGAACTCCATCGGCTGATCAGAGAGGAGATCGAAGCGGATCGAGCGGACTGTGTCTGAATCGGGCAGCGAGTTCTCGTTTCGGCTGCGTGTTCGTCGTGACCGCGTTCACGCCAAGCTGTGGCTGGTCGTGCCAGTGCGCATCGCCGGGTCCGAAGACCTGATGATGGTGGCCAATTCGATCGCGAGCCGGTCGGTCCTGACACCCCCCGCGTTCAGCAAACTTCGAAAGGCGGGCTTGACCGGAGCCGACATCCTCGACTTCCCGACCGGCCGTGTGTCGTGCGTGCTGAAGGACATGCGTATCGCCGATCACGCCGTACCGGACTTGTTGGTGCGCGTGCGCGACGTGGACGAGTTCCTCATCGCGGACGACGAATACGTGGTGGATGGCTACTTCGGTCTGGACTACCTCCTTGGCGCGTTCTCCTCGTTTGCCATCGAGTCGGCGACACTTCGCGTTACGCTCGGGCTCAAGCCGCCGCCTGGCGAGACGTGACGCGGGTCCCCGTGCTCGTCCTCGTCAGCGGCGCTCCCGGTAGCGGCAAGACGACATTGGCACACCTGCTGTCTCAGGAACTGGGTCTGCCACTCTTTTCGCGAGACCGGCTGAAAGAGACCTTGCTGGACGAACTGGGCGCCTCCGACCGCGCTGCCTCGCGGAAGATCGGCCGCGCCTCGTACGCCTTGCTCTTCCAGATCGCAGGTAGCTTGCTGGACGCGTCGGTCGGCGTCATCGTCGAGTGCAACTTTCGGCGTGGGCTTTCGGAGCCCGATCTCCTGCCCCTGGTGATGCGCGTACCGACGGTCTTGCTCCATTGTCGGACCGATCCCGACGAGACCGTTCGCCGATACCTCCGGCGGGCGGCGAATCGGGAGCGGCATGCCGGGCATTTCGACGAGGAGGCGGTTGCCGATCTGGTGCGCGATCTGGAAGCTGGGAACTACGAACCCCTCGACCTCGGAGTTCCCACGCTCGTGATCGATACCACGGATGGATATTCGCCCGACCCGCGGCAGATCGGGCGATTCGTCTCATCGTTGGGTCAGCGTGGGTAGATCAGGTCTCAGGGCTACTCCCAGACCAGCGACGCCCCGCTCCGGTACTCCGTCACCCGGCTCTCGAAGAAGTTCTTCTCCTTGCCGAGGTCGATCGTCTCGCTCATCCAGGGGAAGGGGTTGCGGGCGCGGTACTGGCGCGCCAGCCCGATCCGTTCCAGGCGGCGGTCGGCGACGAAATGGACGTAGTCGCGGAAGAGGTCGGCGTTCAGACCGAGGACGCCGCGCGGCAGGCAGTCGCGGGCGTAGGCGATCTCCAATTCGACGGCGTCGCGGATGCGCGCGGTCAACCGCTCGCGGAAATCGAGGGTCCAGAGATCGGGGTTCTCGGCGACGATGCCGTTGATCAGGTCGATGCCGAAGTTGAGGTGGACCGTCTCGTCGCGCAGGATGTACTGGAACTGCTCGCCGATCCCTTTCAGCCGGTTCTGGCGGTGGAAGGAGAGGATCATCGCGAACCCGGCGTAGAAGAAGATCCCCTCCATGATCACGTAGTAGCCGACCAGGTTCTCGACGAAGCGTTGCGCCCCCTCCGGGGTTTCGGTCGTGAAGTCGGGGCGGACCAACTCCGCCGTTAGCGCCATCTCGAACTCGTCCTTGGCGGCGACGGCCGGCACCTCCCGGTAGGTGTTGAAGATCTGCCCCTCGTCCAACCCGAGACTCTCGACGATGTAGTGGAAGGCGTGGGTGTGGATCGCCTCCTCGAACGCCTGCCGCAGCAGGTACTGCCGGCACTCGGCATTCGTCACGTGCCGGAAAATCGCCAGCGTCAGGTTGTTGGCGACCAGACTCTCGGCCGTGGCAAAGAACCCGAGATTCCGCAAGACGACCCGCCGCTCGTCCTCGGTCAGTCGATCGCTTTTCCAGAGGGCGATGTCGCCGGCCATCGGCACCTCGGTCGGCATCCAGTGGTTGGCGCACCCGTTGAGGTAGTGCTCCCAGGCCCACCCGTACTTGAGCGGCATCAGTTGGTTGACGTCGACCGTTTCGCAGTTGATCAACCGCTTCTCGTCGGCGCGAATGCGGGCCGGGCCGGTATGGTCGTACGTCGCAGCGATGGGCATGACGTTCATGAATGGGTCCTTTCCGATCGATTCGATCGAACGAGGGGCATAAGCGGGGTAGCGGAGGGCCCTGTGCCCTCCCGTTTCGCTGGGGCGTCGCCTGTTTGAGGAACCGTGCTCGCGAGTGCGGTGTAGGGGAGGGCCCTGTGCCCTCCAGAGCCCTCCAGAGCTGACACGCGCGCCGGTTCCCTCGGGATTTGGTGCCAATGGGGCCGGGAGGGCACAGGGCCCTCCCCTACACGCGAGACGGTGGCGCGCCGGCCGTCACTGACACACCTCGCACCCCACCTCAAGGGAACACGACGGCGCTTCGTCTTCCCGCACCACCGCCACGTCCGCCGAGGCGCTGCGGGCTTTCATCCACTTCGGTTGCAGCCCCCAGCGGTTGACGTCCAGCGTGGATTGCTCCGCCTGCGTCGCGCCGCGGGAGCGCAGGTAGTAGGTCGTCTTCAACCCGGCGCGCCACGCCTGCTGGTACGTCTCGCTCAGTTTCTTGCCGCTCGGTTCTGCCACGTAGAGATTGAGCGATTGCCCCATGTCCAGCCACTTCTGGCGGCGCGCGGCGCAGGCGATCAGCCAACTCGGGTCGATCTCGAACGCGGTCGGGTAGCGCGCCTTCAGGTCGTCGGGGACGCGGTCGATTTCCTGGACCGAACCGTCGTGGTACTTGAGGTCGTCGAGCATTGGCTGGTCCCAGAGACCGCGCGCCGCCAGGTCGCGGACGAGCGCCTCGTTGACGACCGTGAACTCCCCGGAGAGATTGCTCTTTACATAAAGATTCGAATAGAGCGGCTCGATCGACTGACTGACGCCCTGGATGTTGGCGATCGTTGCCGTCGGCGCGATCGCCAGGCAGTTGCTGTTGCGCATCCCGTGGTCGCGGATCGCCGCCCTGACCGGTTCCCAATCGAGCGTCGCCCCGGTCTCGACCGCGATCGGCTCGCCTCGCTCCTCGGCCAGCAGCGCGATCGTGTCGACCGGCAGCAGACCGCGATCCCACTTCGAACCGGGGTACGAGGGATAGGCACCCCGCTCGCGGGCCAGCTCCGTCGAGGCGAGGATGGCGTGGGAGGCGATCGCCTCCGTACTCCGATCGGCGAACGCTACCGCCTCCGCCGAGGCGTAGCCGAGGCCGAGGGCGGAGAGCGCGTCCTGGAACCCCATCTGACCGAGGCCGACGGGGCGGTGGCGCAGATTCGCGTGCCGTGCCTGCGGGACCGGGTAGTAGTTCAGGTCGATCACGTTGTCGAGCATCCGCATCGCGGTCCGCACCGTCCGTCCCAAGAGCTCCTGGTCGATCGCACCGTCGCGGACGTGCGCGACGAGGTTGACCGAACCGAGGTTGCAGACCGCAACCTCGTCGGCGCTCGTGTTGAGGAGGATCTCGGTGCAGAGGTTCGAGTTGTGGACGACCCCGGCGTGGTCCTGGGGCGAGCGGACGTTCGCCGGGTCCTTGAACGTCAGCCAGGGGTGCCCCGTCTCGAAGAGCGCTGTGAGAACCTTACGCCAGAGGTCGCCGGCGCGGACCTGGCGACCGTGTTCGATCTCGCCGCAGGCAAGAGCTGCTTCGTATTCGGCGTAGCGGGCGGCGAAGGCGCGACCGTAGAGGTCGTGGAGATCGGGGACGGCGCTCGGGCTGAAGAGCGTCCAGACCCCGTCCTCGCGCACCCGTTGCATGAACAGGTCGGGTACCCAGAGGGCGGTGTTCATGTCGTGGGTGCGGCGGCGGTCGTCGCCCGTGTTCTTGCGCAGGTCGAGGAACTCCTCGACGTCGAGGTGCCAGGCTTCGAGGTAGGCACAGACGGCCCCCTTGCGCTTGCCGCCCTGGTTGACGGCGACCGCCGCGTCGTTGGCCACCTTGAGGAAGGGGACGATCCCCTGGCTCTGCCCGTTCGTCCCCTTGATCCGGCTGCCGAGGGCGCGGACCGGCGTCCAGTCGTTGCCGATGCCGCCGCTCCACTTGGAGAGGAGCGCGTTGTCGCGGATCGCCGAGAAGATGCCGTCGAGATCGTCGGGCACGGTCGTCAGGTAGCAGGAGGACAGTTGCGGATAGCGGGTACCGGCGTTGAAGAGGGTCGGGGTCGAGGGGCAGTACCGGAACGACGACATCAGATCGTAGAACTCGCTCGCACGCGCCTCCCGATCCGCCTCGGGCAGCGCCAACCCCATCGCGACCCGCATCCAGAACATCTGCGGCAGCTCGATCCGCCGGCCGCGGTCGTGGACCAAGTAGCGGTCGTAGAGCGTCTGCAAGCCCAAATACTGGAAGGCGAGATCGCGCGCGGGATCGAGCGCCGCCCCCAGTTTGCCCAGGTCGAAGTCGAGCAGTGCCGGCGCCAGCAATCCTCGCTCGACCGCCTCCCGCACGTAGGCGACGAAGGCACTCGGGTAGAGCGCGCCGATCTCCAGGATCGAGGTCCGCCGCCCGAGCGCCTCGCCGTAGACGCCGCGCAAGAGCGCCCGCGCCGCGATCCGCGAGTAGGCGGGGTCCTGTTCGATCCGCGCCCGCGCGGCGAGCGCGATCGACCGTTCGACGTCGACCAGCGACATCCCGTGGTGGACCGTCGCCAGCACGTCCGCCTCGATCGCCTTTGCCGCTTCCCGCCCCGCCAGATCGGCGCACGCCTCGTCGATCCAGGCTCGCAGCAGGGCGCGGTTCAGCAGCAGCTCCCGCCCTTCGGGATCGACGACGCGTAACGCATCCTCTTCCCGCCGCCGCGACCGCGCTTCTCGGTACAGGATGTACCGCCGCGCCACCGCGTAGGCGCCCGCCCCCATCAGTTGCCGCTCGACCTCGTCCTGGATCTCCTCGACGCTGGCGGCGATCGGCGCGTGCCCCCGCCCGAGTGTGGCGACCACCGCCTCCACGATCGTCTCGATCCGGCCGTGCACCTCCGCCGGCAACGGATCGGGAAAGGGAGTCCCGACCTCGGCTCGGAACGCCATCTCGATCGCGTGGGCGATCCGCGACCGGTCGAACGGCACCTCGCGGCCATCCCGCTTGACGACCACACCGCCGGCAATTTCCGAACGATCGTTCACTTTCTCAACGGCGCTCGTACGCGCCGTACCCTCCGTCTGGTTCACGGTACGACTCCAGAGGCGTGGCAACCGGCCAGGGGACTCCGGTCGCGCTTCGGCACGGGCAGGGGACCGATCGCTGGGAAAGCACGGGGAAAGCCGCTCTGGCATGCACGGACGGCCCACCCGCTCACCTTCCCGCGAAGGTCCGGGTCGTCCGACCGCGCCGGTCGCGGCGCGGTTCACCGGCAGGTTTTCGGGCTTGTGGACGTGGCGGCCTGGCGCGCCGCGCTCGTACTGGCCGTCGCTTCCCGATGCGCGTCCGCACCAGTGCGTTTGACGGCGGTCGTTCCCGCTCACCGCTGCGGGGCAGCCCCGGTTTTGCACCGAGTTTCCTCTCGCGTCGCCGGCCGTTTCGGCAGCCGGCGAACCGGCGGACGCACAATATATAGGATGGATAACGGGTTATCAACACCGTATCTTGCGATCTCGTCGATTGTGACGTCTTGACAATGAGGAGGGAAGATCCGAGCCGAGGAGGTAGCCTCGTGGGCGTGAGGGTGTGCCGGCACGACACCATTGGTGTGGCCGACGCTACAACTTCGGGGCCTGAATCACGATCCGGGAGGTTCGTGCGAATGCACGCTGGTCTCCGAGGTTGCGGGCATGCGTTCACGAATTTGAGGCCGCCTGCCGTGGAAACCGACTCCGAACATGCGTAGCGGCAGGCCGCCGTTGCCTGCTCCTACGACCGACGATCGCAGGTGATTCGAGCGACCCGCGCGACGCGATAGCGTTCGCTCACTCCGCCAGCCAGCGATTCGGAGCAGACGGATCGAATCTCCCCTTGATCCTGCGACGACCCGACCCATCGTTGCCGCACATGAGCGCACCCTGCGCCGATCACAGATCGAGGAACCAGCGAATCCGCGTCATGACGGCGTCGAGCGTTGCGGGCTCGACTCGCCAAAGGCGGCGACCCAGCCGGTCGACGCTCACCGTTCGCAGTTGTTCGGTCATCGCAAACGATTGTTGATTCAGCCCACCATCGGGCGGTCCGATCGGGACATGCGAACGCACCCGCCGATCGCGGCTGCTGATGGGCACGACGATCACGAGCCGGCTCGGAATCGCATGAAGCAGATCGGTCGAGACGACCAGACACGGTCGGTGCCCCCTTGTTCATGGCCGACGACCGGATCGAGATCGGCCGTCCAAACCTCGCCCCGTCGGGCGCCGGGACTCGGGTGCGTCGTCATGATTCAGCCCAATCGTCGTCGAGTCCATCCTTCAGCGTGGCATCCCACGCCGCGACCTCTTCCTCGTAGCTTTTGCGGGCTTCGGGATCGGCATACAGACGCGCGAAGTCCTCGCCCAGACCGGCGAAGAACGCCCGCTTGTCGTAATCGTCGAGCAACGCGTCGATCACCCGGCCGATCGGTCGCGATTGCTCACTCGCCAATCGCTGGAGCCGCTCACGCGTCGCGGTCGGCACGCGAATCGTCGTCGTGGTAGGCATCGCGGTGAGCTCCTTTGCGTCTATCTCTTCGTCTACAAAATTGTAGCAAGGCCGATACCGGGCAATCCGAATGCGGTTCCGCCGCCGAACCGGACGCGGTAGACTGCCGCCGCTCGGACTCGAACCCGTCAGGAAAGGACAACCCACGTGCCCCGCCCGCTGACTCCGGAGACGATCGTCTACGACCTCGCCGCCGCCGGCGATCCCCAGGTTTCGCCCGATGGGTCACAGATCGCCTACGTCCTCGGCAAAGCGGAACGCGACAAGAAACAGACGGGCAGCCAGATCTGGTTGTGCGACGTGGACGGCGGCAACGCCCGGCGCCTGACCTGGGAGGGCGAGCGCATCACCTCGCCGCGCTGGTCGCCCGATGGCCGCCAGCTCGCCTTCGCCTCCGACCGGGTGAAGAAACCGGCCACACAGGGTCTCTTCGTCCTCGACCTCGGCGGCGGCGAACCGCGCGAGGTCACCAAGCACAACGTCGCCATCGGCGAACTCGCCTGGTCGCCCGACGGCACCCGCATCGCCTACGTCGCCCTCTTCGACCCCGACAACCCCGAGGAGACCGAACCCGGCAAGGAGGATGCTCCGCCCGTCCGCGTCGTCCGCCGGATCGACTACAAGCAGGACAACCGCGGCTTCCTCAACGACGTCCGCCAGCGCGTCTGGGTCGTCGACGTCGCCGGCGGCGCGCGCCGCATGCTCACGAACACCGCCGATGACCACAACTTCCCGCAGTGGTCGCCGGACGGCAAAACCCTGGCCGTCAAGGTGCCGAACCGCAACGGGATGGCCTCGCAGCTCGGTCTGATCGACGTCGACAGCGGCGAGACCACCCTCGTCGGCCCGCGCGACGGCACCGTCGGCTGCTGGGCGTGGTCGCCGCCCGGCGACTACATCCTCATCGCCGGCGACACCGCCCAGACCTGGCAACTCGACCTCTTCCTCTACGAGGTTGCCGGCGGCGCCATCCGCCGTCTCACCGACGACCTCGCCGTCCAACCCGACACCGGTTTCCCGACCATCACCCCACCCTCCCAACCGGTCTGGCTCGACGACCGCCGTGCCCTGGTCCACGCCCTCCGCGGCGGCATGAGCGGTCTCTACGTCGTCGACACCGAAAGCGGTGCCATCGACAAACTCCACGACTGGCCGGCCATGCACGGCGGTCTGAGCGTGGATGCCTCGCGGACGGTCGCCGCGCAGGCGCAGACGAGTCTGGAAAACACCGGCGAGATCGTCGTCTCCGACCTGAAGACGGGCACGGCAAAGGTGATCACCCACGTCAACGACGCCGTCTTCGCCGAGACGCCGCCGGCGACCTGGGAACGCTTCGACGTCCGGCGCGGCGACTTCACGATCGAGGCGTGGCTGCTCAAACCGCTCGGATTCGACGAGTCGCAGCGCTACCCGGTCGTCCTCGACGTCCACGGCGGACCGAATTCCTGGTACGGCTACGGCTTCAACGCCATCCAGCAATCCCTCGTCGCCGCCGGTTTCCTGGTCGTCTATTCCAACCCCCGCGGCTCCGGTTCATACGGCCGCAACTTCACGCAGCAGGTGATCGGCGACTGGGGTGGCGAGGACTACCGGGATCTGATGGCGGTCGTCGACGAGGTCCTCACGCGCCCCTACGCCGACCCCGACCGCACCGGTATCTACGGCTACTCCTACGGCGGTTTCATGAGCTCCTGGACGATCGGCCAGACCGACCGCTTCAAGGCCGCCGTGATCGGTGCCCCCGTCGTCGACCTGGAGTCGTTCTACGGGACCGCCGACATCGGCCACTACTTCGGGCCGCTCCAAATCGGCGGTCGCCCCTGGGACTGCAAGCAGGAGTACGACTTTCGCTCCCCGATTACCTATCTGCCGAAGGCCACAACCCCCACCCTGATCATCCACGGCGAGGCCGACGACCGCGTCCCCATCAGCCAGGGCGAGCAACTCTTCGCAACGCTCCTCGAAAGCGGCTGCGAGGTCGAATTCGCCCGCTACCCGGGCGGCTCCCACGCCCTGCTCCGCACCGGTTATCCCAGCCACCGTCTCGATGTCCTCGAACGGTTGACCGGCTGGTTCAAGGACCATTTGTCGGGCGGGAGCCGGTAGCGGTTCGGCCCCCCGCCCCCCAATCCTGGGGGAGACGAGAGGGGGGCCCCCAGGATTGGGGGGCGGGGGGCCGAAGCCGGGCGGGCCGAAGCCGGGGAGACACTGATGATCGGCCGGCAGCGCCAGACAGAGATCTTCCTGCGCGGTCTGGCGGGGCGGCGACCGGCCGTCCCCGTCGATCCCCTGCGCCTCGAAGCACAGGCTCGGGCCTCGATGTCGCGCGAGGCGTTCGCCTACGTCGCCGGTGGCGCGGGGCAGGAGCGGACGATGTCCGCCAATCGCGCCGCCTTCGACCGCTGGCGCATCGTCCCGCGGCGCCTCCGCGATGCCTCCCGTCGCGATCTCTCGATCGAACTCTTCGGCGAGGCGTTGCCGACCCCGCTCCTGCTGGCACCGATCGGGGTGTTGGACCTTGCCCACCGGGAGGCCGACCTCGCCGTGGCGCGCGCCGCG
>DATBFX010000624.1:0-2296 GCA_036558305.1 Thermomicrobiales bacterium
CGTTGTAGTTTGGGCGGTAAATGCCGTAGCCACCGGCGATCAGCTCCTCCTGCGTCCGTCCCCGCGCGAGCGCCGATCGGACCAGGGACTTGGCCGCCTCTCTGGCGGTCGGGGGTTTGGGGTACGGGTCGCGGTCTTTCATGGTATCGAGTGAGCATCGGCCGGTAGGGCGACCCCGTTGTCAGAACGGATCGCCTCCCAGGTGGTACGGGAACGGCTTGAGATCGGTCCGCTCGATGACCTCCTGCTTGGCCTCATCGAAGTCGAACAGCTCCGGCCGGGCGGCGGCGTAGAGGCCGTCCGCGGTGCTGAGGATGCCGGCGATCTCCTCGCCGTTGCCGATCCGCACCCGTTTACCGAGGCGGGGCGACAACCCCTCGTCGTAGAACACGATCGGCAACGCCCCCTGCCGCGAGAGGAGCGCGTACTCCCGCCGCTGCTGAAGATCGCCGACGTTGAAGAACGTCTCGAACACCAAGGGATCGTCTGGGACGTCGTAGAAGGCGGTGACCATGCGGACCACGGGGGCCGTGGGGCGGTTATAGAGCTCGTGATGGATCCCGACCGGGACCTCGCCCGCCAGGCCGGCGATCGCCGCGGCCGGCGCCTTGACGACGAGGACCGTCCCCAGGGTCGTCTCCGTCGTCACCGCGGCCAGGTCCACGCCGCGGAGGAATGCCGCCAAGGGCGGCGGCATCTCCGGGAGGAGGGATCGGCCGCGTTCGCGCATACCTCAGGCCGGGTCGGGCACCTCCCTTCCCCGCGCCACCAGGTCGTCGGCTTCGTCGCCGAGCAGCGCCCTGACCTCGTGGTCCGGGAGGTGCCGCCAGTCCGGCTCCGACAGCGACAGGCGTTCCCGACCGCCGAGCCAGACCTTGCGCGGCACCCAGCTCGTGAAGAGGACCCGATCGTACGTCGGTTTGCCCCGTCGTCCCCGCCCGTCCTGCATCGGCTCGTAGTGCTCGATGACGAAGGCCGGATCCTCGTCGACGACCTCGAAGCGGTGGGGCATGTACCTGGCGATCAGCTCCGCGACCAGGACCTCGGCCAGGTTCGTGACGCTCGTCGAGGGGTTGTCGTTGAGTTCGGTGAGGACGAGAATGGGCGGAAGGGCTTGCCGATCGAGGATGCGGACGCGGCACCGACCCTCCGGTTCCCGGTCCCAGGTGCCCCGGAAGGCGTAGGTGGTGTCCACGATCTTGCGCACGGCTCCCCCCTCCGGGATTCTCGCACGTTCGGTCATGCTCCCCCTTTCCGCCGGCGTCGGGGCTTTTCCGACACGAGGCGCGATTGGTACGCGGGCATCTCCTCGCCGGTGACCTGCTGCCAGACCTCGGCGAGCGGGAAGACATCGCCCTGGGGGGCGAACCCGGTCACGCCGATCTCGTCGGGGGCGATCGCCCGTTTGGGTTCGACACCGATCAGCTTGCCGACGACGGCGGCATAGTCGGGGCGGAAGATGCCGTATTCGCGGTCGATCATGTCTGCGGGCGTCTGCCTGCGGGTGATCGCCTCTTTGACGATGTTCTTCGCCGCGTCCCTGGCCACCCAGGGTTTAGCGTAGGCGTCGTCGACGCTCGCCCGCGGTTGTGGTTTGGTCCCGAGTTCTTTCATGCGTTCTGTCGCCCGTCGGGCGTCGGTCCGCTCACGACCGGCCGTCACCGGTGGTACCAGCCGTTCACGCCACAGCGGGCGGTTCGCCGCCGCCATCCCCCCCGATCGCCCCGATCAGGGTGGAAGCGGTCTGCTGGATGGCGGCGAGGTTGCGCTTGAGGACGGCGACATCCCGGGCCCAGGTTGCCAGGTAGGGGAAGCTGTACCCGGACGTGTCGAGGCCGTGGTGGGCCAGGACGACGAAGGCCGCCCCCTCGGCCACCGTCTCGGCGTCGCGGCGGTCGACCTGCCCCCGGTGGTCGGCGACGTAGTGGGCCGCCTCGTGCACCAGCGTCTTCGTCTTCTGCATGTTGAGGGGATCGACGAGCGGTCGGTCCGAACCGTCTTCGCCGGCGACGACCGACCGGCGCACCACGATCTGGCGCTTGGTCGGGTGATAGAACCCCGCGGCATGGCCGGGGAAGTCCTTGCTCTCCAGGAGCAACCCCTCCTCGATCAGCCAGCGGGAAAGGCGCAGATTCACTTCGCGGGCGACGCCACTGGAGGAGGTGTCCTCGCTGATGGGCGGCGGCGCGGGCAACGGATCGCCGTCGGTTTGCGCCAGATCCCACACGTGGCCCACGCCGAAGCCGGTGACGGTCTCGACCGGCAGTCCCGTCTCCGGGTCGGTCTCCGTGCGTTT
>DATBFX010000625.1:0-14922 GCA_036558305.1 Thermomicrobiales bacterium
GGCCGAGTTTGGCGGCGTCGAGCGGACGGAGCATCAGGTCGCCGGCGCCGCGGGTGTAGCCCTGCGGGTCGGCCGGCCAGATCACGTCGCGCACCCCGAGCGGGCCGAACAGGTTCTGCCAGGCGAAGTCGAGCGCGGTCATCCCGGTCGCCTCGGTCAGGACGGCCGAAAGCAGGTGCATACCCGGGCTGCAGTAGTTCCACTGCGTCCCCGGCTCGGCCGCCATCGGCAGGTCGAGCACGAACTGGACCCAATCCTTGCTCGCCGCCATTTCGGCCTGGGTCGGCTCGCCGGGTTCGCGGACGCAGGCGAGGCCCGAGGTCATGCTCGCCAGGTCGCCCACCGTCATCCGCTCCTTGCGGGCGTCGCGGTTGGCGATCGTGCGGTCCGAGAAGAAGGAGAGGACCGGCTGGTCGAGCTTCAGCTTGCCCTGGTCGATGGCGATGCCGACCAGGGTCGTCAGCACGCTCTTGGTCACCGAGCCGAGATCGTGCGGCGTCGTGCCGTCGTACGGGTAGAAGGAGGCGTCGACGACCACCTTGCCGTCGCGGATGAGGATGACGCTGTGGAGGTCGGGGACCTTCTGCTGCATGGTCAGCAGCACGTCGGCCAGGTTGGCGGAGTCGACGCCCTGCTCCTCGGGCGTGGCCGTCGGCCAGCCGTCGGTGGGAGCAGCGATGATGCGCGAGGCTGCCGGGAGGGCGAGACCGAGGACGAAGAGGAGAACAACGACAGCGCGTCGCATGGCGGACTCCTTTCGCGGTGCGCGACTGCCTCGGGAACGGCACCGCCACCGGTGCCGAAAGGCAGTGGCCCGGTCACATGCAGCGTAGGATCACCCCGCCCCAACGGCGACATCATCCGTCCGGTCCGTGTGACGGATTCGTGACAGTCGTGCGCTGCCCCGCGTCGTCGCGCTCAGACGTCCCGGCTCACCTCGCCGAGCGCGGCGTGGGCCGCCGCCAGCCGCGCGATCGGCAACCGGAAGGGCGAGCAACTGACGTAGTCGAGCCCGACCTGGTGGCAGAACGCGATCGACGACGGCTCGCCGCCGTGCTCGCCGCAGATGCTGACCGTCAAGCCCGGTTTGGCCGCCCGGCCGCGCTGGGTCGCCATCTCGATCAGTTGTCCGACGCCCCGCCGGTCGAGGACCTGGAACGGGTCGTCGGCAAAGATCCCCCGTTCGACGTAGCCGGGCAGGAAACTGCCGGCGTCGTCCCGGCTCAGACCGAGGGTCGTCTGCGTCAGGTCGTTGGTGCCGAAGCTGAAGAAGTCGGCATACGCGGCGATCTCGCTCGCGAGCAGGCAGGCGCGCGGCAACTCCATCATCGTCCCGACGCGGTACGCAACGCGCCGTCCCACCTCGCCAAAGACCTCCTCCGCCGTCGCGTCGACCAGCTCGCGCTGCTGGCGCAATTCTTCGGGATCGCCGACGAGCGGGATCATGATCTCCGGTTCGACCTTCATCCCTTCCTCAGCCACCTGGACGGCAGCGCCGAGGATGGCCCGCGCCTGCATCCGAGACACCGCGGGGTAGGTGATCCCGACGCGGCACCCCCGTAGCCCCAACATCGGGTTCGCCTCGCGGTGGGTCGCGATCGCCGCTTCGATCCGCTCAACGCTCACGCCCAGGTCCGTGGCAAGCCGCGCGATCTCCTCCTCCCCCCTGGGCAGGAACTCGTGCAGCGGCGGATCGAGCAGCCGGATCTTGACCGGCAATCCGTCCATCGCCCGGAATACCCCGACGAAGTCGGCCTTCTGCAGCGGTTCCAAGCGGGCAAGGGCGGCGGCGCGCGCGTCATCGGTCTCGGCCAGAATCATCTCCCGCATCGCGAGGATGCGGTCCTCGCCGAAGAACATGTGCTCGGTCCGGCAAAGACCGATCCCCTGGGCGCCGAACTCCCGCGCCCGCTTGGCGTCGATCGGGGTGTCGGCATTGGCACGGACGGCGAGTCGCCGGAAGTCGTCGGCCCAGGTCAGGAGCGTGTCGATCCCGCCCGTCAGGCTCGGTTCGATCGTCTTCACCCGGCCAAGGATGACGCGCCCGGTCGAACCGTCGATCGTCAACTCCTCCCCCGCCCGCACCGCGACCCCGTCGGCGTGGAAAAGCCCCGCCGCTTCGTCGATCACGATCTCGCCGCACCCGGTGACGGCCGGTTTGCCCATCCCGCGGGCCACCACCGCGGCGTGCGAGGTCATCCCGCCGTGGGCGGTCAGGATGCCCCGCGACCGCTCCATCCCCGGGAAGTCGTCGGCCGACGTCTCCATCCGCACCAGGATGACCGCCTCGCCGGCCTCACCGCGCGACTTCGCCTCGAGCGGGTCGAAGACGACCAAACCGGTCGCCGCGCCCGGACTCGCGGGCAAGCCGGTCGCGATCGTCTTGACCGGTTGCGTCTCGTCGATCCGCGGGTGGAGGAGTTGGTCGAGTTGCGCCGGTTGGACGCGGAGCACGGCGGTCTGGCGATCGATCAGTCCTTCCTCGGCCATCTCGACCGCGATCCGCACCGCCGCCGGCGCCGTCCGTTTCCCGGTCCGCGTCTGCAGCATCCAGAGTTTGCCGCGTTCGATCGTGAACTCGACGTCCTGCATGTCGGTGTAGTGCGCTTCCAGCCGGTCCGCGATCCCCTTCAGTTCGCGGTAAGCAGAGGAGAAGACCGGATCGCCAGCGAGCGCGGCGACCGGCTGCGGCGTGCGAATCCCGGCAACCACGTCCTCTCCCTGGGCATTGACGAGGTACTCGCCGAAGAGATCGCGCGCCCCGGTATTGGGGTTCCGGGTGAAGGCGACGCCCGAGGCGCAGTCGGGACCGACGTTCCCAAAAACCATCGCCTGGACGTTGACCGCCGTGCCGAGGTCTTCGCTGATTTTGTTGGAGCGGCGGTAGGCCTTGGCCCGCGGTGTGTTCCAGGAGTGGAAGACGGCGAGCACCGCCTGGCGCAACTGCTCCCACGGTTCGTCCGGGAAGACCTTGCCGTGTTCGGCCACGATCGCCTTGAAGCGGACGACGAGGGCACGCAGGTCGTCGGCGGACAGTTCCGAATCGTACCGCTTGCCCGCCCGTTGTTTGCTTTCGGTCAGCGCCTCCTCGAACCGGTCCGAGTCGACCCCGAGCACGACCTTGCCGAACATCTGGACCAGGCGGCGGTACGCATCGTAGGCGAAGCGCGCACCGGCCCGCGCCGACAGCGCCTCGACGAGCTCGTCGTTCAACCCCAGGTCGAGGACCGTGTCCATCATCCCTGGCATCGAGAACTTGGCGCCGGAACGGACCGAGAACAGGAGCGGGTCGGCCGGATCGCCGAAGCGGCGTCCCATCCGCGCTTCGACCTCGGTCACCGCTGCCCGGACCTCGTCCCACAACCCGGCCGGTACGTCGCCGCCGGAACGCAGGTAGGCACGGCAGGCGTCGGTCGTCACCGTGAAACCGGGCGGCACCGGCAACCCGAGACGCGTCATCTCGGCGAGGTTGGCCCCTTTGCCGCCGAGGAGGTCCCGTTGATCGGCCCTGCCCTCGTCGAAGCGTGATACCCATTGCCGCTGCATCGCCTGCTCCTTTCGCCCAACCCGATGAGGAGCGCCGCGGGCCGACCCGCGACACGCCGGGCTCGTTCTCTGGCGCAGACGATACCATTCACCACATGCCAACCGCGTTAATGCCTACTCCGGTCCCATCGCAAAACCGTCACACCACGCGCATCCAAAGCCGCGGGACGCGTTCACCCGGCTGGACTCAGCCCGTCGCCGCCACCGCACCGGCCAGACCGCCTATCACCGCCGCGTCTCTTCTGGGTTCGAGAACCTGGCGCCGAATCGTCGATGGCACGAGGATAACCGGGACCGGTCCCTCACGCACCAGCTTCTCCGCAACGCTACCGATCAGCCAGCGCCGCAGCCCCCCACGCCCATGACTCGTCATCACGATCACGTCGGTCGGTTCTGCGCGGTTGGCGATCGCGTCCGCCGCCTGCCCATCCAGCACCTGCGCGCTCACCTCCAGACCCGACCGCCGCAAACGGCTCGCGGCACCGTCGAGGTGATCGCTCGCCTTCGTCCGCGCGCCGGCGACGAGTTCGTCGTAGACCTCCTGGCGGAACGGCATGCCATAGGCCGTCGCGCGCGCAATGTCGTGGACGATGTCGGTCACCGTGACCAGGAGGACCGGGACGTGAAGGGAAGCGGCGAGCACCTCCACGAACGGCAACGCCTGCTCCGCCAGTTCCGATCCGTCGAGCGGCACGATCAACCGACGGATCTCGCAGCGACCGGGCTCGGTCGGCATCTCCTCCTGCGGGCGCATCACCATCACCGGGATCAGGGAGGTCCGGGCAACACGATCCGCGACGCTGCCGATGACCCACCGGCCGATCGCCCCGCGGCCGTGGCTTGCCATCACGATCAGATCGACGCTCTCCCGCTCCGCGACGCGCAAGACCTCCTCGGCCGCATCGCCGATCGCGGTCTCCATCCGAACGTGCGGTCGCTCGCCGAGCCAGGCGCGCCGCGTCGTCTCGAGCGCCGTTTCGATGCCTTCGTCGTAGGACTGCCGGACCTCCTCGGCGGTGACCAGCACGTTCCCCAAGAGTCCTCGAACCGGTTCGGCCGGTGGAGCGACTTCCAGCAGAATGAGTTCGGTCTCGGGGCCACCGATGGCCTTCGCGTATGGCAGCGCTTGCTCGGCGAAGAACGATCCGTCCAACGGCACCAATATCCGCCGGATTCCGCTCGCAGTCGTGGCTTCCATCTGAGTTCCTCCTGCGCCTCCCGCCGCCACGCGGACGACGGAAGGCGCCGCGACTCGTCCCATCGTAGGTGAGCATCCGTGGCGGTTGCATTGCCGTGCGGCGGCGAGTCGTTACAGCCCCGTCTCAATGAGCGGCATGTGGCCCTGGCCGTTTGTTGCGCCGTTGTCGCACCGAGCGGTCTGGCATGGCGCGTGCGCAACGCTCGCTCCTTACACTCAGGGCATCGGACCAACCGCGCGATCGATCGAGGAGGTGACGGCGGTGGACGACGAATCGGTTGGACTGCGGCACGAGATGGCCAGCACCGATGTGACGATCTGCGAACTCTGCGGGCGACCGATCGCCCGCGATGGACTGAGTGACCTCTCCATCGACCGCGGGATGGGGGAGCCGGTCGAGACGATCCGCGTTTGCCCCTCGTGCGGTCGAACCGCGGAGGCGGACGACCTGCCGTACGACGCGGAGATTCTAGCCGGGCTCCGCGATACCGACGGTTAGGCCAATCGGCCCTGAAGTCGATATCTCCGCAGACAAGGAGGGTCGGCGCCCGGCAAGCGCCGGCCCTCTCCCCTTGCCTGTGCCCAGGCGTCAAGAAGCGAATTCGCCATCTCGGCGCAAGAGCTTGTGCACCTCCGCCGCGGCGACGACGGTCGAGGCGACCAGCGTCGCCCGCACCCACACCGCGAGGTCGAGCGGTTCGACTCGCAGCAGGTACTGGGTCCAAGGCAGGTAGAGGGCTATGACGTGGATCGCGATCGAGGCAATGATCGCGACGAGGAGCAGCGGGTTGGCAAACAGGTGCATCCGGAACAGCGAGCGCGAAGGCGAACGCACGTTCAGGGCCTGGAACATCTGGAAAAGAACCATCGTGGTCAATGCCGCCGTCTGGGCGATCCCTTCCGACCCGGTCTGGTCCAACTCCCACCGGAAGAGGAAAAGCGTCCCGACCGTGATCACCAGCGAGGTGATGCCCACGCGCTCCCACATGACCCGCGAGAGGATACCGGCGCTCCGACCCCGCGGCGATCGCGCCATCACGTCCGGTTCGCCGGGTTCGAACGCGAGCGCCATCACTTGCAGCGAATCGGTGACGAGGTTGAGCCAGAGGATCTGGGCCGCGATCAGGGGCAGCGGCCAGTCGAGGGCGAGCGCGATCACGATCGTCAGCACCTCGGCGGCATTCGTTCCCAGGACGAAGGCCACGACCTTCCGGATGTTGTCGAAGGTGACGCGCCCTTCCTCCACCGCCGCGGCAATGCTGACGAAGTTGTCGTCGGCCAGCACCATGTCGGCCGACTCCTTGGCGGCGTCGGTGCCCCGCTTCCCCATCGCGATCCCGATGTCGGCCGCCTTCAAAGCCGGTGCGTCGTTGACCCCGTCGCCCGTCACCGCCACCACGTCGCCGTTCGCCTGCATGGCGCGGACGATCCGCAGCTTGTGCTCCGGCGCGGTACGGGCGTAGACATCGACCTCGCCGACCCGCCGGTGCAACTCGGCATCGTCCATCGCCTCCACTTCGACGCCCGTCGCGACCGCGGCATCGTCCTCCGCGATCCCGAGCTCGTTGCCGATCGCGCGGGCCGTCGCGGCGTGATCGCCGGTGATCATCACGACGCGCATGCCCGCATCGCGGCAGGCGGCGATCGCGTCGCGGGCGCCTTCCCGTGGCGGGTCCGCCATGCCCTGCAGCCCGAGCAGCGTCAGCCCGCTCGGTTCCTCCAACCCATCGAGCTCGACCGGGGTGGGTGGAAGCACCCGGTGCGCCATCGCCAGGACGCGAAGGCCCTCCGAGGCCATGTCGTGGGCCGCGAGTTGGACGGCGTCGTGATCGAGCCGTACCGGCCCGTGACCGGTCAACATCGCGTCGCACATCGCCAGTACCCGCTCGGGCGCTCCTTTGACGAGCAGGAGTCGCGTCCCATCGCGCTGGCGGACACTGGCCGAGAATTGCCGCTCCGGTTCGAACGGGACCTCGGCCACCATCCGGTATGCCTCGCGTTCCTCGTCCGGATCCAAACCGAGGCGCGACGCCGCGATCAGGAGCGCCGCCTCCGTCGGATCGCCCTGCGTTCGGATGCCGTCCGCGGTCTGGACAACCTCGGCCTCGTTGGTCAAGATGCCGGTCAGCAAGGTCAGCTGGCGCGGTTCGGTTCGATCATGGCCGTTTGGTCCCATGACCGGTGCGCAATCCACCGTCCGGCCATCCCAGATGCCGGTGAGGTGAGTCACGCCATCCGCGGTCCAAACCTGTCTGACCGTCATGACGTTCTCGGTCAGGGTGCCGGTCTTGTCCGATCCGATCACGGTCGTACTGCCAAGCGTCTCCACGGACGGCAGACGGCGAACGATCGCCCGCCGCCGCGCCATCCGCCGCACGCCGGCCGCCAGCGTGATCGTGAAGGCAACCGGCAATCCTTCCGGTACCGCCGAGACGGCCAGCGCGACCGCGATCAAGAACATTTCGCTGGCCGCGCGCCCGCCGATCATCCCGAGCGCGAACGCCAGCAACGCGCAACCGACGACTACGACGCCGATGACCCGCGCCAACCGCTCCATCCTCTGCTGGAGCGGCGTCGCCGTTTGCTGGACCTCGCTCACCTCGCGGGCGATCGTTCCCAGTTCCGTCTGACGCCCGGTACCAACAACATAGCCGCGGCCACGCCCGCTGGTCACGGTCGTGCCCGCGTAGGCGAGGTTGGTTCGATCGGCGAGTCCGGTTGCGACGGGCAAGGGCGCCGTTCCCTTGACGACCGGGAGCGATTCACCCGTCAGCGCCGACTCGTCGACTTGCAGCGCCGTCGTGGTCGTCAGGCGAAGATCTGCCGGCACGCGCGCCCCGGATTCGAGCAAGACGACATCACCGGGGACCAGTTCCCGGCTCTCCACCTCCCAGTCCGCGTGGTCGCGGACCACCCGAGCCCGCGGGCTGACGAGAAGGAGCAAGGCCCGCACCGACCGCTCGGCCTGCCGTTCCTGGACGAACCCGACGGTCGTGTTCAGCACGACCACGACCGCGATCACCACCGCATCCGCATACTCGCCGAGCAGCGCCGTGACGACGCCGGCGACGACGAGGATCACGACGAGCGGACTGCGCACCTGATCCAACAGCGTCGCCAACCCGCTCGGTCCGGCGTCGTCCATCAGTTCGTTCGGGCCGTAGCGGGCGAGCCGGGCGCGAACTTCCTCGCGGCACAGCCCGCCTGGGTGCGTTGCCAAACGGTCTTCGACTTCGGTGTCGTCCAGCGAGTGCCAGGGTCGGGCCGAAACGGCGGCGATTTCGGCGAGATCAGACGTCATCGGTGCCCCGCCTCCCGCACAGCCGGCGCCGGATAACGTCGAGTGCCAGGAAAAGACCGGCGCCGAACGGCAGGACGAGCAGCCAGAGCGGCGAGACGGCCGTCATCGAGAAGATGCGGTTCAGGCCCGGAACGTAGACCAGCACCAGGGCCAGACCGATCTCGAAGAGGAGTCCCCAAACGATCCACCGGTTGCCATTGAGCGACAGTCGCTTGTGCAGCGAACCGTCGCGCTGGGCGAACAAGCAACCGATCTGGCCGGCGACGATACCGAGGAACGCCAGCGTCGCCGCCTCCCGATCGACCGCCTGGTACGGCGCCAGCGAGCCGAACGGACGCCAACCTTCCACCCAGTAGCGGCCGATCCAGGCACAGAGACCGAGCACGGCCTCGATCATCCCGAAGAAGAGGAAGGTCGTCAGTGCCAGGTTCCTCGTCAGCAGCGGCCGACCCGGCGGTTCGGGCGGTCTGCCCATCGACTCGTGCGACGGTGGTTCCAGCCCCAATGCCAGGGCAGGCAGCAGATCCGTGCCGAGATCGATCGCCAGCACCTGGATCACCGCCAGCGGCAGGGGAACCGGCAGGAAGACGTAGACCAGGAACGGGGCCAGCTCGGCGACATTGCTGGTCAGGACGTAACTGACGAAGCGACGGATGTTCGTCTTGATCGAGCGGCCCTCTTCGATCGCGGCGACGATCGTCGCGAAGTTATCGTCGGCAAGAACGACGTCGGCCGCCTGCTTCGCGACCTCGGTCCCGCGCCGGCCCATCGCCACCCCGACGTCGGCCGCGCGCAACGCCGGTGCGTCGTTGATCCCGTCGCCGGTCACGACCACGACCTCGCCGCTTCGCCGCAGCAGCGAGACGATCCGCAGTTTTTGGTGGGGATCGGCGCGGGCGACGAGCGCGTTCCCGCTCTTTCCGATCGCCTCGAGGAGCGCGTCGTCGCCCATCGCGTCGATCGCTTCGCCGTGGAGGACGGACGCGTCGTCGACGGCGAGCCCAACCGAGGTCGCGACCGACCGCGCCGTCGCCGGGTGATCGCCGGTCAACATCACGATGCGCACACCGGCGCGCTTGCACGCCGCAATCGCGGCCGGCACCTCCGGCCGGGGCGGGTCGTGGAAGCGGACCAGGCCGATGGCGGAGAGCGGTTGCCCCGGCGGTCCCCCGGCAAGCAACAACACGCGCTCGCCCTGCCCGGTCGCCGCCTCGATCGCCTCCGCGATCGGTCGCGGGATCGACTCGCCATCGATCAGGTCGACCAGGGCCTCCGGCGCGCCCTTGGCGAAGGTCTGGAGGGTACCGTTGCACCGACAGGTTGCCGTCATGTACCGCCGGTGGGCATCGAACGGGACTGCCTCGACCCGCGGATACCGCTCCCTCAGCACCGCGTGGTCCTCGTCGTTGGCGAGCACCCACTGGAGGAGGAGGGCGTCGATCGGGTCCCCTTCGACGTGCTCGCCGTTCTGGTGCGCGTCGTTGCAGAGGGCCGCGGCCAACAGCGCATCGTGCGTCGGCTCGGAGGCACCGTCGGGGCCGACGAACCCACGGATCGAGAGCGCGTTCTCGGTCAGCGTTCCCGTCTTGTCGGTGCAGATCGTCGTCACCGAACCGACGATCTCGACGGCCGAGAGCCGGCGCACCGCCGCGCCCCGGACGGCCATCCGCTTCGCACCCGCGGCGAGCGCCACGCTCAGCGTCGGCAACAACCCTTCCGGGACGAGGGCGACGATGACGCCCGTGGCGAACGTGAGCGCGGTCAGGATCGTCGTATCGGTGGCGAAGGCGAGCAACGACAGGGTCGCCGTGCCGGCCAGCACCGCGACGATCGCGGTTAACCTGGACAAATCGGCAACCTCGCGCTCCAACGCCGAGGAACCGCGATGGACTCCCTGGACGAGCGCCGAGATCTCCCCGAGCGTGCTGCGCGGTCCCGTGGCGTAGACGACCGCGTCGGCGGTGCCGGTGATGACGGCCGATCCTGCTGGCGCGATGCACGCCAGATCGTGCGTTCGCGTCGCCGAGGTCCTGTCGGCGACGACATCGGACGTGCGCTCGACCGGAACCGACTCACCGGTCAGCATCGACAGATCGAGCGTGAGGTTGCCGGTGGTCAGCAACACGCAATCGGCCGGGACGACATCGCCGGCCGCGAGACGCACCAGGTCGCCCGGTACCAGCGCTGCGGCAGGGATCTGCCGCTCGCCGCCGCCGCGAACGGCCCTCGCCTGGACGGCGACCCGCTTCATCAGCGACGCGACGACCTGTTCCGCCCGGTGCTCTTGCAGAAAGGCGAAGAGGCCGTTGACGATGATGACGGCCAGGATCGCGCCACCCAGGGTCGGCAGGCCCGCCGCGAACGACAACCCCGCCGCGAACCAGAGCAGCAGCGCCAACGTGTGCGTGAATTGCGCGAAGAAGGCGAAAGTCGGATGTCGCCGCGTCGCCGCCACGGGATCGTTCGGACCGAGTTCGACCAACCGCTGCGCGGCTTCCGCTTCCAGCAGCCCTTCGTTCGAGGAGGCGAGGGCAACCAGCCGATCGGGTGGCGACAGCGAGGCGAGCGAAGCGGCGTCAGCGTGCCCTGGTGACGCACCGCTCACTGCCGATCGAGCGGGGGTCGAGGCCATCGTGCACATCACCCAAGCCCGGCTTCCGGTCGCGTCCGCCGCATCGGCCAGCCTGGTCGTGGCCGGCGGAGGAGCGCGCGAAGACTCCACTCGCGGCCGCCCTGGCCGATCTCGCGCCGCTCGAAACCCCAGATCGCCATGACGAGGCAGACCGCCGCGAGCACGAGGAAGACCGTCGGTCGCGCCCAATCGAGACCGTGCAGCAGCACACGGGACGCGTCGGACCAGTAGAACGGCGACAGCTTGCGAACCGTCCCCAGGATCGGGACAACTTCGCCGAGGATCTGCACGAAGTAGGTGACGATCACGAGACCGGTGAGTAGCGTGGCCGCCGCTCCCCGGGTCGGCAACGTCGCGCTCGCCCACAAGCTCAGCATGAGGAAGAGGAGCGCGATCGGGATCATGTTCGCGGTCGCGAGGGCGAACCGGCCGGTTCCGATCTCGATGTCGACCCAGATGCGGCCGATCAGGAATCCGGCGAGACCGGCGAGGGCGCAGACGACGACCGCGATCGTCAGCGCGACCGACTTCTCGACGACCACGCGCCAGCGTTTCACGGGTTGGGCGAGCAGGAGATCGAGCGTGCCGGCGCCTTCTTCACCGGCGAACGCGGCGGTACCGGAGATGACCGCGAGCGTGATTAAGAGGAGCGGCACCCAGGAAAAGAACTCCGCGCTCAGGAACCCGGCTGGACTCGAGAGATCGGTCGCCTCGCCGAGAAACCCCTTTAGTGCTTCCGGGATCTCGAAATTGGCGAGACTCTCCTTGTAGCTCGGGTAGACCGCGAGGTCGAGCAGGGCAATCGCGGCGATGACCAGCCCGATACCGGCCGTCACGCCGCGTGCATCGGCCAACGTCTTTCGCGTGAGCGCAAAACGTATCATCGCCGGGCCTCCTGGTAGAAGGCGAGCAAGACTTCGTCCAAGCTCGGCTGTTCCGTGCGCAGGTCGACGACCGGGAATCGCCCGAGGGCCTTGATCACCTGATCCAGATTCTCGGCGATCTCCAGCGTCACCGTCGTTCCCCGACGCCCGAGTTCCCGGACGTGTGGAATGCGGAACGCGTCGACCGGCACCGGGGTATCGAACGTCACTTCGAGGCGCCGCAACTCCTTTCCCTTCAGCCGCGCGATCGGCTCGACCGCGACGAGATGTCCGCCGCGCAAGACGGCCACCCGTCCGCAGACGTGCTCCACTTCGCTCATGACGTGGGAAGAGAAGAAGACGGCCGTGCCGCGTGCTGCTTCCGCGCGCAAGATCTCCCAGACCGCTTGCTGGACAAGCGGATCCAGCCCAGAGGTCGGTTCGTCCAGGAGCAGGACGTCCGGCCGTCCCTGGAGAGCCAGGACGATCCCGAGCTTTTGCCGGTTGCCCTTGGAGAGCGTGCCGACGTGGTGCGCGAGATCGAGATCAAGCCGCTCCGCCAAGTCGTCGAGAAACGCCGGGTCGGTCGGTCTCTGGCGCAGTGCGGCGAAAAGTCCGACCGTCCGACGGACCGTCAGGTCGCCATAGAGCCGCACATCTCCAGCGAGATAGCCGGTGACCGCGCGGACGCGGTGTGATTCCCGCCGGCAGTCGAATCCGAGGATGCGGGCGCCGCCGGAGGTTGGGCGAATCAGGTCGAGCAAAAGCCGAATCGTCGTCGTCTTTCCGGCGCCGTTCGGACCAAGGAACCCGAAGATCTCGCCGCGCTCGACCCGCAGGTTCAGCCCATCGAGGGCGCGGTGTGCGCCGTAGTCCTTGGTTAAGCCGCCGGTCACGATCGCGGGGTCCATACCCTACGCCTTCTTCGGCCACCGATTCCCGCCTCACCGACGTTCTTCCAGCCAGCGCAGGGCGTCTGCCCTGGCGATCGAGATGACGTGGTGGTCGGCGATCTTCGCCTGCAGCCGGCCCGTCAGCGCGGCCTGCCGCACCACCGCGACGTCCATGTTCAGGAGCTCGGCGAGTTCTTCCGGTCGATACTGGTCCCGGCTCAGGAGGTCCGCCATGTGTTCGGTGCCGTTCGGGCGTGCCGCCGGCGTGACCCGAACGAGCATGACCGGGACCGAGGCGTGGCGCGCCACGGCTTCCGCGACGCTGCCGATGACCCACCTGAGTGCCCCGTCTCGCCCGTGGGTGGAAATGATGATCAGGTCGCCCGGCTGACCGGCCGCGACGAGTTCTCGCGCCGGATCGCCGCGGAGCACCTCGGTCTCGACAGTCTGCCCTCGTCCTTCGAGAGGTTGCGCAACCCCTTCCAGGTATGCGGCGGCCGCGCGCTGGGCTTCTTCGACCTTCTCCGCGAGCCCGCCCGGCCCGACGAGCTTGTCCAGCCCGAAGTGGTCGAGCCGATTGGGATCGACGACGCGGATCAAGCGGATCGGAACACCGGCATCGTGCGCCAGTTCTTCGGCGTTCACGAGTGCCTGTTCGGCAAACGGCGACCCATCCAGCGGAACAACGATGCGCGTGTACATGGTCGATCCTCCTTCGTTTCCTCGGCCCCGGGACACCATGCCGACGGCCAGTCTCCGCCCGCGCTCCGGTGGGAGGAGACCGACTCGCGACCGGTCCGAGTCGGGCCGCTCATCTTCCGTGCCCAAGATAGCGGCTAACCCGTTGCGAGTGCGTCGAAGGAGTCGGACGGGGTGTCGCAACAGCGCGACAACTCGACCGATGACGGTCTACCGTCGCGATGACTCGGGCAACTCGGCCGCGACCGCAAGCAGACGCTCCACGCTGCGGCGCCCCATCAACGTTCGCCCGCCGGCCGCGGTCGGCACCGACTCCAGCAGCCGCTCCTCGGACCACCGTTCCACCGTCGCTTCGTCCACCCCGAGCAGGCGAGCGGCGGCGCCGACACCGATCAGTCCTTCGACCGCCAGCGCCCGCCGCTTGGCCCGCGCCAGCATGCGTCCGAGCAAGGTCCGCCAGAACGGAGCCGGCACGTCGTAGTCTGTCGCCGCCGTTGGCCAGAAGAGGACCTGGAGCGTCGACTCGACCGCGGTCAGCACGTCCTCCGGCGACTCGTCGGTCGTACCCAACCCGTATTCGGCCAGGCGACGCAAATCCGCGCCGAGTGGACTCGACCTCAGATCGGCGAGGCGCGGCGTGAACGCGAGACCGAGTCCGAGAAGCTCGGCCATCCGCCGGTTCTCGGCGTAAACCAGTTGCAATGCTTGATCGATCGCCTCCTGTTCGGCGGGCGGCAGTTGGGAGGCAACAGAGAAGATGCTCGACTCAACCGCGACAGAAGCGACCATCGGGACCTCCCTCTGTGACAATGGGGCGGGGCACCAGGAGCGTATCGCTTGCCGCATACCAGGACGATGACAGCGACGATTCCGGTCGTGACAAAACCGTGACTATTCGTCACCGCCGCGGAACGGTCCCCAGTTGTCACACGCCGAATGGGAACGTCTCCGGCAATTCGCCTTCCACTTCCCAACCGGCGTCGCGGTCCAACGGTTCGACGGCGACCGTTTCGTTGAGGTGGACGATGGCATCGAACTGATCGGCGAGGCGGGCGGTGAAGTAGTGGCTGAAGCGCTCGGTCTCCGGCCGGTAGACGACGCCGATCGCCCGCTGCAGGCGCGGCTCCCGGAGCCCGTCGCCAATATCACTCGCCCCGCGAAGGGTCAGGAAGAAGTCGCCGTTCCCGGTTTCGTCGAAAAGCGCCTCGTAGCTGCCCGGCAAACCGGGCCGAACCCTCCGGCGTTGAGCCGGTGCGTCCCAATCGGTCGCCGCCGTCACGGTTCCCCGGTAGGTGCTGAACCCGATCAGCACCGCGTCTCGTCCGTAGCGCTCCCGCACGAGTTGACCGAGGTTCAACTCGCCGGCTTTGCCCAACTCGGTCGCCCGCGCGTCCCCGAGGTGCGAGTTGTGTGCCCAGATGACCACCTTGGCCGGACCGCCGTGCCGCTCCAGGTGCGGGACCAGGGCGTCGAGCGTCTCTGCCATGTGGCGATCCCGCAGATTCCAGGAGGAAATCCGACCCCAGAACATCGCCCGGTAGTACCGCTCGGCGTTCTTGGCCAGCCGCGCGTTCTGTTCGGCAAAAAAGAATTCGTCTTCGGCCACCCGCCCGTCGCGTTGGGCGAGCTCGGTGGCGCGACGCTGCATCTCGACCAATTGGCCGACCGCCTCGTTTTCGCACGGTTCGGCGGTCCCAAGTGTGGTCGCCAGCCCGTAGCTCTGCGGGTCGTCGCCGAACAGGTCGAAGCAGGCGTAGCGGCTGCGTGCCCGCCGCGCACCGTCCGGATCG
>DATBFX010000626.1:0-4005 GCA_036558305.1 Thermomicrobiales bacterium
GCGGGCGCCAGACCCGGTTGGGTTGCCGGAGCGCGAGCCAGGGCGCCGGCTTGAGGACTCTATTGGCCTCAAGTGGCACCCCTGGCACGGTGGCGGACCTGGGCAGGCAGTACATCTGCCCAGCACTGGCCACCTGCATCAGCGTCCCTGGCACGAACCTTCGGCCCCGGCCGCACACGCCGGTCACGGGTGCCCCCTGGGCGTTGCCCCTCCTTGGTCGCGCCGCAGCGGGCCACAACCCCTGCCCCGTGCCGACCCACGCGCGATGCCTCCCCGCCCGTTCGGGCTCCCCCACCCCTGGTCGGAGCGGCCCGCGGCGGGTCGCAGGCGAAACGACCGTGCCCCTGGGACCACCCGCCGCCCCCACTGGCGACGGCCGACGGTCCGAACGGGAGGGAGGACTCTTCGACATCGCCCCCTCTTCGCACCGCCCGTCTGCCCGATCGCTCCGTCTTCTCCCGTTGCGTCGCCATGGTCTGGAGACGCGCCGGGGCTGCCTACGGGCGCCACTGGAGGTGCCACGAAAACGGTGGCCCAGTGTCCTCCGATGGATGCGGACGTTCGCGGAGCGCGGCCGGCAGAGCGCGGCCTCACGCCACGGCCCGAACCCGGGTGCGGCGGCGAGCACGGCGGCGGCGCGCCCGCCGCGAAGTGCCGTCCTTGCGGCCGTTTTCCCCGCCGTCCGGTTCAGCGGGGGCGCGGAGCGTCTCTTCGATCAGGCGATCCCAGGCGAGGGCGCGCTGTTCCTGGGCGGCAACGATGGCCAGGATCGCGAAGGCCACGATCCCACCAGCCAGGACCGGGGCCGTCCACGCCGCCAGGGCGTCCTGGTCGGCGCCGATTCGCAGGACGCGGGCGCAGCCGTAGAGCCCGAGCGCGCCAAGCACGGCGAGGATCGACGCGCCAAACATCGGCCGTGGGACGAGACGGGCCTCGACGCGCGTCACGGCGCCGTCGGCCCACCACCGGCCGCGCACCGCGAGCGCCGACTCGGTGACCCTTCCGGCGTAGACGAGATTGATCGTCCAGACCGCGAACCCGGCCTCGTCGGCGTACGCCCGAGCGATGCAAGTCAGGGCACCCCGGTTCCGGATCGCGACCGTGGTGGCGTTGAGCAACCAGATGCGACGCTGGCACTCGTCCAGGTCGTACGGGGAGGCGAACCGGAACCGGAAACGCATACCCGCCCTCCCGACGGCCCGTCACCCTTGATCGGTGAGGCAGCGCCGGTCGTCGCCGGCCCACGCCCCGCAACTCGATCGTTCGCGGGCCTCGCCGAACTTCCGGACGTGCCGGTCCTTGACGCGGCACCGCCTGGGCACCGCGCCACCTCGTCAATAGGGATCCCGGTCGCTGCGCCGATGGTACGCGAACGTTTTCCAAAGTCAACAGGACATTGAACCGAACGAAACCGGCTTGACATTCGCCAGGCACGGCCGTAGCATCATCTCAATTGGTCAGACACCCCGATCGCCCAACCACGGCGGCGCCATGACCTTCCCCTCGAACCTCGTCATCCGCTGCCATGAGCAAATCGCCGAGCAGATCAATGCGGGAATCCGTGGTGGCTCCCCGGTGCCCGGTCAGCGCCCGCCGACCGAGCGCGAGCTGGGCGAGACCCTCGGCGTCAGCCACGGCGGCGTCCGCAAGGCCCCCAAAGTCCGCGCCGCGCTTGGCCTCGTCGAGTGCGGCCAGGGCAGCGGCAACGACATCCGCCACGATCCATTCTCGTCCATCACCCGGGTCTTCACCCTCTCCTGCCACCGCTTCATCGGCGGCGTCGCCGACGGTTCCTGCCCGGCGATGACGGTCCGCGCCGTCAAGGAGAGGCAGTCGAGGTCAGCGAGCTCGTCCGGACCGTCTTCGGCTCGATCATCACCGCCGGCAAACACCACGTCCGGATTGCCGAAGCGATCGCGGCCGGGGACGCCGAAACCGCCGCGGCGATGGGCGAGCACAGCCTTTCCACCGGGGATCAGGTAACTCGCCTCCTGCGGGGATTGCCCGTCGAGGCGGACCAGGAAGGAGGCCAATCCCGCCCAAACCCCGCCCCGCCCTTCGCGGGTCTTCGCGGTGTCAGTTCGCCAGAGAGTCAGAGGGAGGCGACGATGGCCGATATCCAACCGCGCATCACTCGACGTCGATTGCTTGGTAGCAGCGCTGCCCTCGCCGGCAGCCTGGCTATGAGCCCCGGAGTGAGGATTTCCCGCGCGGCGGCTCAAGGAAAGCAGTTCTCCGGCAAGCTCGTCATCGCCACCATTCAGAACCCGGTCGACAAGGCCAAACAGGCCCTGGCCGACGCCTACAAGGCACAACAGTCGGGCGTCGAGATCGCCTGGGAAACCCAGCAACGCCAGCCCGACGAATACACCAGCTACCTCGGCACCCAACTCGCGGCCGGCGACATCGCGCTCGACATCGTCTCCGGCAACTACTTCGACAGCTTCCGCGGCTACGTCAACCTCGACCAGTACCGGCGCACCACCAACCCCTACACCGGCCACCCGTGGGACCAGGACCTCGATTGGGACTTCTACCGCGGGATCAACGCCGCCGGCGAGCGCACCATGCTCGCCACCCGTTCCGTCCACATCAACTGGTTCTACAACAAGGACCTCTTCGCCAAGGCCGGGGTCGAGCCGCCGAAGACCTGGACCGAGTTCGTCGACGTCTCCGCCAAATTGAAGGACGCCGGTATCACCCCAATCGTCGGCAACTACGACTACCAGATTCCCCAGTGGTTCGCCGAGGTCTACTTCGACCAGTACCACACCGACTGGGTCAACACGGTTCGCGCCCAATCCGGCGACTGGAACTACGACCCGACCATCGACGACGCCTTTCAGTACGACCCGACCAATCCCAACCTCCACAACACCTACACTTACAACCAGCAGCGCTTCTACGGCGGTATCCGGGATGGCAAGCTGCGGTTCGACACGCCCGCGGTCGCGGAGATCGTTAAGAACATGTCGGCCATCTTCCCGAAGTACGCCACCGGCGACTTCTTCGTCATCGGCGACCCCTACCCGACCTTCCTCCAGCAGCAAGCCGCCATCATGCCGAGCGGGACCTGGGCCCTCTCCAACCTCAAACAAGATCTGGAGGCGCTCAGCCCCGATCGCCTGAAGGAGCTCGGGATCGAAGAGGGGAGCGTCAAGACCTTCGAGTGGGGCACCTTCGAGAACCCGGCCATGGAAGGGGATCTCGTCCAGTCGCCGGTCCGCAGCGTCGAGTCCGCCACCGGTGAGTACGTCAGCATCGTCGACAAGAATCAGGACCAGACCGACCTCGCCGTCGACTTCCTGATGTTCTGGCTCTCGCCGGCCGGCTACCAACCCTACCTCACCGCCTACGCCGACAGCGGCGAGCTCAGCCCGTCGGGCCCGTTGGAGATCATCGGCGTTCAGGACCCGCCCGAGTTCCGGGATCTCTTCTCGCAGGTCACCATGCTCGGCAACGCCGAGATCAACTACAACGGCGCCTGGACCAGCAGCAGCGGCACGACCGTCCATCAAGATCTGCGCGGGCTCCTCAAGAAGGGCCTGGAGGGCGACCTCTCGCCGGAGGACTACGGCGCCGCCCTGCAGAAGTACTTCACCGACAACCTCGACGCCATCCTCGATCTCGCCGGTCTCACCCAGGCCGACCTCGACGATCCGGCCCGGCAACCGGGGACGTAGGCCGTCACTCACCCCGGCGTGGCTCCGCTCCGCCGCCCCCTCGCCTCAGTTCGGAAGAGGGGGTGGCGACCGAACGATAGGCAAATCGCTTGAGGTCCCGCTTCGCCGACCAATTCGCGGGCGCCGGGCGGTGGAACCGCATCGCCCGGCGGGTCCTCGTCGCCCTGGCGGTCGTCGCCATCGCCGGGAATCTGGCATTCTGGCTCGCCGGCGACCGCCTGGCGGGGGACCCATTGACCACCGCCGCGGCCGGGCAGAGCCAGAAGCTGGTGCTTGCCACGGCCGGCGGCGCCGGCAAGGTGCTCGTCGCCACCCGCGACAA
>DATBFX010000627.1:0-1965 GCA_036558305.1 Thermomicrobiales bacterium
CGTGCTCGAGGTGAACTCGACCGGAACGCCGGCGGGCCTGACCGCGGTCTTCGGCGGCAGCGCGGACAGCAACGGGGTCCTCGGAAGGACCACCAGCGGAATAGGCGTGTTTGGCCAGGTGCGTTCCACCAGCAGCGCGAATGCGATCGCCGTCTACGGTCAGAACTATTCCACCTACGCGGGCCCGAGTCCCGGGGCGGGTGGATTCGCCGTGTATGGCCTGTCAGCCAGAGGACATGGGTTGGTTGGCGCAACGGCGGCGGCCGGCGCGGCGGCGGTCGTCGGCGCCACCAACGGAGTCTCAGGCGCGTACGCAGCCGCGTTCTATGGACCGGTTATCGTTGGCGGAGACTTCACGGTTGTGGGCGGAGCGAAGAGTGCCGCCGTGCCGCACCCGGATGGATCCCATCGACGCATGTACTGCATGGAGAGTCCGGAGAGCTGGTTCGAGGACTTCGGCAAAGGTCAGCTCGAGTGCGGTGAAGCGACGGTTCAGATCGATCCCGACTTCGCGGCGGTCGTGGACCTCGAGGACTACCAGGTGTTCCTGACGGAATACGGTCGGCACAGCGATCTCTGCGTCGTCGAGCAAACCACGACAGGGTTCTGTGTGCAGGCCAAAGACGACGCAACGACTGGGCGGTTCGGTTGGCGCGTCGTAGCGAGGCGGAAGGATATCGAGCGCGTACGGCTCGAGGAGGTGACGATTCCTCCCGAGCCGACGCTGCCGCCGCCGATGCCGGAAGTACCAGATCGGACGCCCCCTGTCGCGTAATCGGCACTCGTGCCCGTGCCGAACATCGCCGACACGCTGGCGCTAGGTTCAGGGTCGCCATATCCGTCATCTTGGCGATTGCAAAATCGCAATCGGCGATCTCCCGGTTTCCGCGGGTACAATTCAGTTGAGCTTCAGGAGGCCGTGCGAATGACGACAAAGGCGACTAAACCGATCGGTTCGGACGAGGCCCCGGCCGACCGTTCCCTCAAACGGCGGGGTCTGTTCGCGGCGGCGTGGGCGCTCGTGGCCGCCGCCGTACTGCGCAAGGGCGACGAGAAAGTGGAAGCCACGAGCGGGACGGGGCCGGACGGCAACCTGGTGATCGGATCGAACGAGTTCGACAACCAGGCCAACTACGCGTCGCGTCGAACCTACCTGATCTCAGGTCTCTCATTCTCCGGTTATTCCGTCTTCGAAGCGAGCGCGAGCCCCTTCCAGAGCAGCGGATCGCCTGATGCGGCCGGCATCATCGGAACGCCACGCGGCACGTCCGCGGGTGTGGTGGGGCTTGATGAGGCAGGTACAGGTCCCAAACCATCCGGGTTTCCTGCGAACCTCAAAGCGGGCGTGTTCGGGTCGGCCTATACGTTTACGGGGCGCGGCGTCGTCGGCATGCACCTGAACAATGGGACGGGTGTTGTCGGGCAATCGAACCTCGGTGGAATCGGCGTGCAGGGCGTCATTCCGCCGACGAACATCGGCAACGCAACCGCGGTGTACGGGCTGAACTATTCAAACTACGCGGGCTCTGGTCCGGGCGCCGGGGGGTTTGGCGTCTACGGGCTGTCGGCGAAAGGCCACGGCCTCGTGGGTGCCGTCGCCACCGCGGGTGCCGCTGCGGTCGTTGGTGCGACCAACGGCGTCGCCGGCGCGTTCGCCGGGGCTTTCTACGGTCCTGTGCTCGTGGGCGGAGACTTCACCGTCGTCAACGGCGCGAAGAGCGCCGCGGTCCCGCATCCCGATGGAACCCATCGACGGCTCTACTGTCTCGAGAGTCCGGAGAGTTGGTTCGAGGACTTCGGCACGGGGCGCCTCGAGTGCGGCCGCGCGGACGTCCCGATCGATCCGGACTTCGCCGCCGTCGCCAACCTGGATCAGTATCACGTCTTTCTGACCGAGTACGATACCGATGCCGTTCTGCGCGTGCGTCGTCGGACGAAGACGGGATTCGAGGTGGAAGCGGATCT
>DATBFX010000628.1:0-2673 GCA_036558305.1 Thermomicrobiales bacterium
GTCAGCGACCAACTCGACGAGGCGATCGTCAAAACCGCCCGCGACGCCGTCGGCCCCGAATCGCAACTCATGGTCGATGCCGGTGGCAGCGACTCCTTTTGGGGACAGGGCTACAAGTGGGCGCTGCGCACGTCCCAGATGCTCGCGTCCTACGGCGTCGCCTGGTTCGAAGAACCGCTCAAACCCGACGCCCTCGCCGACTTCGTCGCCCTTCGCCGCGCCGCGCCGCTCCCGATCGCCGGCGGCGAAGTCCTCACCCGCCGCCAGTCGTTCCAACCCTGGCTCCAGGCCGGCGCCTTCGACATCGTCCAACCCGACGTCACCAAGGTCGGCGGGATCAGCGAAGAGCGCCGCATCGGCTGGCTGGCCCAGGAGAACGGCACCCGCTTCATCCCCCACGGGTGGAACACCGCGGTCGGTCTCGCCGCCGACCTCCACCTCGCCTCCGCCTTCCCCGACACCGACCTCGTCGAATACCTCACCGGCTCCGTCTACGTCGACGACCTCGTCCTCGGCGGTTGGCACCTCGACGACGAAGGCATGCTCCCCATCCCCACTTCCCCCGGTCTCGGCATCGACCTCGACCCGGATGCGGTTGCGAAGTACGGCGGCGAAGACCTCTTTCTGACATAGTCTGCGGACGGCGGCACATTACGAAAACATCGTAGGGGCGGACCGCCGTGTCCGCCCCTACGAATCCTCATGCCTTGCCAACAGCCCCCTTGCCTCTTCCGCAATCCGTCGCCGGAACGATACCGGTTCCAGGACGCGTACATGCCGTCCCCACCCCAGCAACCAGGAAAGGACCTCATCCTCCTGGCGTACCCGCAACGTCACGAGCAACCCCTCCGCGACGTCTTCCTCCGCCGTCGTGAAAAACGACCGCCCCTCCCGCACCCACCGCGCCACTTCCGCGTCGAACAGCACCCGAATCTCGATCGGTCGTGGCTCGCCATCCCGTGCACGGAGATGCGCCCCGCGCGGCCGCTCGAACGTCCGCTCGACCACGACGATCTCCTCGATCCGGTCCAGACGGAACGTCCGTACTCCTCCTCGCAGGTGGTCATGCCCCGTCAGATACCAGGCACCCGCCATATGTGCCAGTGCGTATGGGTCGACTTCCCGCGTCGCCGGCTGATCCGCGCTCTCCGCCGTCCGGTGCCGCGTGTGGTAGCGCAACCGGACCGCCGTCCGCTCGAAGATCGCCCGGCGGAGGCGGGCCAGGGCTTCGTCCGGTGCGGCCCGGCGCTCGGGCACGAAGTGCACGCTCTCGCGGAGTTCCTCGACCTCCGCCCGCACCCGGTCCGGCAGGACCGCGGCGATCTTGCGACCCGCCGCCTCGGCCACGGTCCGGTAACGCGCGTCGAAACTCCGCGCCATGACGTCGCTGCCGAGCAACAACAACGCCGCCTCCTCCGCCGTGAACGTCAGCGGGGGCAGGAAATACCCCTCCATCAAGGAGTATCCCTGCCCCGGTACCGCCACCAGCGGTACGCCCGCTTCGCTGAGCGCCTGGATGTCGCGGTAGATCGTGCGCGGACTCGTCTCGAACAGCTCCGCCAGATCGACGGCCCGCTGCCGCCCCTTCGCCTCGAGCGCGACCACGATCGCTAGCAGACGATCCGTCCGATTCATCCCGCCCCCGCATTCGCGACCGTCCCTACGACCCCGCTGGCGCCTGCAAAAGGTAGAGCGTGTTGCCCGCCGCGTCGCGGATCACCAACGTCCGGCCGAAGGGCTCGTCCTTCGGCGGCTGAACGATCTCGACCCCCTTCGCCCGCAACTGCGCCTGCGTCGCATCGACGTCGTCGACGTTCCACCAGACCTCCGTCGCTTCCTGGCTGGATGCCTCGACCAGGGCGTACGTTGCCCCGCCGGTCTTGGCGAATTGGACGAACCCGGGTTGCTCGGCCTCGACCCGGAACCCGAGTTTGTCGGTGTAGAACCGCTTCGTCCCGTCGAGATCGCCGACATTCCTGATCACAAAGTTGGGGCCATTCAACATCTGGACGCATCCTTTCGTCCGTTCGTCGCTCGCGCCGGACCGCTATCCCGACGCCCGCCCAGCATGCCAGACACGCGTGACAACAGTATGTCAGTAGCCGAGTCTGTCCGCGCGCTTCGGACAGCACGAAGGGCCGGAGCAATTCCCGGCCCTTCCTCAAAATCCGTCGCGTCGGGAGCTACGTCGTCGGCGTGGCGGCCACAGGCGTCCCCGCCGGCAACTCGGGGACCCCGATCCCCACCCCCATCCGGACCCCCCGCGCCGGCGGGCCGCTGCCCCGCAGGTCGGCGACGACGGCGCCCGCCGCGTCCCGGATGATCGGCCCGGACCGCGGGTCGTCGTCGAAGAGGGTCTGCCCGTCCTCGCTCACCACCGGGTAGGCGTCGATGGTGACGGTGCCGACCAGGTTCCCGTCGGCGTCGGTGTGCAACTGGACGCCGGTAAAGTGGACGCCGCGTTCGCTGACCGGCTCCCACGAGCCGACCTGGGTGCTGACGAACTCGACGCCGTTCGGTCCGGCCATGGTGACCGGGAGCCCCTGGACGTTGGTGCCGTCGGCGAGGAAGGCGGCCATGGCGGGGCCGGCCCCGGTCGACACCATCCAGTTGCCGACGATCGGATGCTTGGCCATCTCCGCGGTCGTGTCCTGGGCGGCGGCTGGGTGCGTG
>DATBFX010000629.1:0-11333 GCA_036558305.1 Thermomicrobiales bacterium
CGCGGAGAAGTACGGGTTGTCGGTGGCGCAGGTCCACGACGCGCTCAGCTACGCCTACGACCACCCGGACGAGATCGCCTTCCACGCCGAACGGCACAAGATCCGGAACGTGATGCGGGAGCAGGACCTGGTGATGGTGAACTCATTCCTCCTCACGAGAGATGAGCTCGCGAAGCGGGGCGCGCCGCAGGGAGCCGTCGTCTACACCTGGGAGACGCTTCCTCCTCAAGAGGACGAGTAGATGGCGATCGCGGGACTATCCGCGCTCCTCCATTTCGACCACAACGTCGATCCCCAGTTCGCGGAGGATCTACGCCGCCACGACTATGACGTGACGGTGGCGAAAGATCTTGGTATGGAACGGGCGAGCGACGAGGAACATCTCATCTGGGCTACCGATCATGGGCGAGTCGTTTTCACGTACGATGCGGGAGACTATCGGAGAATCGCCGCACGTTGGTTCCTTGAGGGTCGGACTCACGCCGGGATCATCATCTCGGTCGCCCCACCGCGGATTGGGTATGGTGTGGTGCTTCGGCGTTTGTTGGCTCTCCTGGAATATATGTCGGCCGACGATCTCGTCGATCGCGTCGTCTGGCTCGATGATTCGTTCACGCGTCACGGCTGAGGGGGCCCAGCCCGACATCGTGGGAGAGGCATCGCCGCTATGACCACGCGGATCCCGAACAAACCGCGGGCACCGATCGAACGGACGGAGCATCCGCACATCGTCAAGAGCGCGGACACGCTCGGCGGGGAACCGCGGATCGAGGATACCCGGATACCGGTCCTGCAGGTGTTCGAGATGGTCGAAGGTGGGATTTCCGTCGGTGAGATCATCGCGGGGTTTCCCGACCTCACCCGTGCGCAGATTCACGACGCCGTCAGCTACGGCTACGATCATCCGGACGAGATGGCGTACTACCGCGAGCGCGGAAAGCTTCGTTCGATTATGCGGGATCACGACTTAGTCAAGGTCAATTCGTTCCTGATCCCGCGGACGCATCTGAAGCCGTCCGATATTCCTGAGGGCGCCACCGTCTACTCCTGGGAGACTTTGCCGCCACAGGAGGACGAGTAGGTGGCAATCGAGGGGCTCTCGATTCGTCCCTACCTCGATCACAACTTTCAGGAGCAGATCGGTTTTGCCCTGCGTCGTGAGGGGTTCGACGTCGTGATCGCGCGGGAGATCGGGCACGAGCGTTTGTCGGACGAAGACCACTTGCGATGGGCCACGGCGCGGGGTCGGACGGTTCTCACCCACGACAAGGTCGACTTCACCACCTTGAATCAGGCATGGGCCGAGCGAGGAGAAAACCATGCCGGTATCGTCATTTGCAAAGCGACGCCGCAACTCGCCTTCCGTGAGATCCTTTCGCGGCTGCTCAACGTGCTCAACAGCGTCACCGCCGACGAGATGACCAACCGGTTGCTCTGGCTTGACGAGTCGCGGGCAGATCCGCGCTGACGATCGTGTTCCGGGATCGAACAATCCAGAGAGATTTACTCCGGCAACAATCGGAACGCCTCGACGTGGCGAGGACGGATCGCGCGGAAGTGGCGGTGGTCGAAGGTAACGACGAGGTCGGTATCCAGGCGCTCGGCGAGCGCAACGATGGAGGCGTCCGTCGCACCGATCGGGAAGTCGCGGTACTGCGCAACGATCTCGGCGATGCGCGTCCAGTCGTCCGGGTGCGGCGATTCCATCTCCAGACTGCCGAGACCGGAGAGGACCCGAGATTCGGCCATGGCTCCGAGTCGCGCGCCGATCAGGTAGGCTGCCTCGAAGACCACCATCTGCGGAAAGACCAGGCCAAGCCCAGGTCGTCGCAGCGTCGAGACCGCGAGTTCGTGGTCGGCGTCTGCCGGATCGGCCGCCGACAGGATCGGACCGGTGTCAACGATCGCCAGCATCGGTGGGGCGGTCGGATGGGATCATCGGCTGGTCCGGAAGTTCTGTCGCCTCCCGCTGGCGACGCCGGTCGCGCAGACCGCTGCTCTCTTCGATCCAATCGGCGAACTCGCGTTCGAGGATTTCCTCGGCGCGGCGACCGAGACATTCGGTTCCGCCACTCCGCGCGATGCCGATAAAGGGCAGCGATGGAGAAGCAGTGGCGGGTACGAGGTACGCCGCGACCGCCTCGCGGATCACCGCCGCCGCCGAGACGTCTCGGCGGCGGCGCTCGCGATCGACGAGTTGGGCAAGATCGTCCGGCAACATGATCGTGGTGCGCTTCATCACCGCATCATAGCGTAACGGCCGTGCCCGGTTTCGGATTTCACCCCAGGTATTGCGAATAGGCCCACCCGTTCGTGCCGTAGTAGCTGACGGGGGCGAAGCCGTTCTGCTCGGGCCCGCGGATGGTGACTTCGTCGCCGGCGGCCATGACCAGGATGACGTCGTCGTCGGTGCTGGGACCGGTGCGGAGGTTGAGGTTTTCGAGGACGGTGCGGGTCGCCCGCCCTTGGATGTCGAGATAGTCGCCGTAGAGCCAGCCGTTCTTGCCCTGGTAGCCGGCAGAGTAGAAGCCGTTTTGCTGTTGGCCGGTCAAGACGACGGAGGCGCCGGCGGGGATGACGAGGATGACGTCGTCGTCGAGGCTGGGACCGGTGCGGAAGTTGAGGTTGTCGGTGGTGACCGCGGGGGTGCGGGTACCGCCGCCGCTGTCGCCGCCGCTCTCACCGAAGCCCTCGCCGGTATCGAGGTAGTCGGCGAAGGCCCAACCGTCTTCGCCGTCGTAGGAGACGGAGAGGAAGCCGTTTTCCTCTTCGCCGGTGAGGACGACCAGGTTGCCGGCCGGCATGCGGTCGATGACGTCGTCGGCGGTGCTGGGGCCGGCACGGAGGTTGAGGCGCTCGGTGACGATGCCGACGGCGGCGCCGGGGCCGTCGCTGCCGTCGGGGCGGACGTAGTCGGTGAAGGCCCAGCCGGTCAGGCCGCCGTAGACGACCGGATAGAACCCGTCTTGCTCGCCGCCGATGATGCCGACACGGTCGCCGTCATCCATCACCGTCAGCACGTCGTCGCCGGTGCTGGGACCGGCGCGGAGGTTGAGGCGGTCGGTGGTGCGGGCGTTGCCGTAGCCGCCGCAGGCATCTTCGTGGTTGATCCCCGCCTGCCAGAGCATCGTGACGTCGACGTCGGCGACACCCTGGTCGGGGTCGAGACCGATGTCGACCCAGGTACCGGCGGCGAGGTCGATGGCGGCGGCGTAGTCGTAGACGTGCTGGATGTCGTAGCCGCGGTCGCTGAAGCCGGGACCGAAACCGACGTCGCCGCCGTCGCGCGTGTACTCGGCCGCCGGCAATCCCCGCCTTAACTTGTAGGTGCGGTTGTCGCGGTTGGCCCACCAGTTGTCCTCGACGAAGAGGGGACCGCGATCGAGGACGGGGGCAACGGTGCAGGCGCCGGTGTCGAGGCTGGTGACCTCCACCCAGCAGAGCCCGTCGGCTTCGGCGCAGGAGGTTTGCGGTCCCCATCGCCCATCGGTGCCGGTGCCGACCGGGACCCACGGGCAGGACGACTCGGTACAGGCGGGCAGTGCCACGAGGCGGTCGTAGGGTGCCAGGATGTGGCCGTTGGAAGTTTCGTTGCCGACGAGGCCGTCGGCGGGAACGCCGAAGACGGAGGCCGTCACCCGGTAGCTGCCGCCGCCGAGGTTCAGGGCCGAGACCCGCGGTGCCGGTCGCGCCACGACGATCGCCGGGGCGATCAAGAGACAACAGACCAGCAGCCGGGCGGTGCCGGCACGGCGGAGATGGGGGAAGCCAAGGACCATCGTGTCCCTCCTCGCGGGAGCGCCGAGCGGGGGCTCGGCGTGCGGTCGGCGGGGGTGGCGGGGCACGGGGTTTGCCTGGGAGGCAACGGGCTTGGCCCTGTGTACCATGTGTACGTACATCGGTCAAGCACGAGCATGGCGAGGAGACCTTTGTCGCATTGGGTCTTGCCGCGCGGTCACGGCACCGCTATAGTCTCTGTTCCTGGCCCGCGCGGTGATGCGGTTGCCGGTCGCCGTAGCCCGTTGCGGTCCGGAGACGGTCCGCAGGATCGCCCCGTGCCAGACGGGGCGGAGGCAGGATCGACGACGTGAAACACGGCACCCGCGTCAGTTTCCGTCCCCGGCCGGACGTGGCCCTGGCCTGGCGCGGCTGCCGCACGAATCCCGGCACGGGCTACCTGGCGGACCCGTTCGCGGTCAACCCGATCCGCCGCTCGGCGTCGCTGGTGATCGGCTGCGCGGCGATCGTGTTTCTGCCCTGGTTCTTCGGCGAGGAACTGGCGACGACGGTCATGCTCTCGGTGGGCTGGCTGGCGATGACCGGGTTGGTGATCGGGTTGCCGGTGCTCTTCCTGAGTCTGGGCGAGGAAGGGGTGCGCGCCCTGCGCCGCCGGCTGCGGCCGACGGTGGAGCAGTTGGAGATCACGCCGCGGGTCGCCCACATCCTGCTGCGTCACGGCTACGAGGCGATCGACGAGGTCGACCGCGCCCCAGATGCGGCGCTGATGTTGCTCTCCAACATGGACCATCGCGGTCTTCGCGAGATCCGCCGCGCCATCACCCTCTGGAAGTACCGCCGTTGGCAGGAGCAGGGGTTCCCGGCGACGGGACAGGAATAGCGCGCGTTTCAGAGGAGACGGCCCCGTGATTCCGTGGGGGCAGGTCGCCGTGAGGACCAGGGCGGGCACCGCCCACAGGGCACCCGATCCGCCCCCACGCACGACGTGGTTCGGCTTCCTTGTCACGTCCTGTAGGCCGCGAACTGCCGCGTCCGCGGTGGGGCGACGACCGACTCATTCGTGAGATGCGAGGACCGCGGCGAGCGTCTCGGCGTCGATGTTACCGCCCGAAACGACGCAGACGGCACGGCCGCCACCGGTGCCCACGACGAAGGCGGAGGCAACCGCGGTGGCAGACCGAGACACCCACGAAAATACGTCGTTTGCGGGATGACTTTGCGCCTCCCTTTGCCTATAGTGTGCCCATCCGAACACCGTTTCTCGGTGCCCACCGCGACTGCTCGTAAAGCGACGGCGGGTCTTGGCGTGGTGGAGATTTGCCCATCCGTGGATGCCGACGCCGGCGGCGAGGACGTGCGCCGCGACCGGCGTGCGCCACCGGAGCGACCTCGATGCACATGCGCGCCCCGATCGGTGCCCAACGGTCAGCCGCCCTGCTCCTGGCGTGCCTGCTGCTCCTGGCCACCGGCGTCGCCGCCCTCGGCTTCGCCTCGACCATTGCCGACCCGGTGGAGGCGCCGATGCCGACCGCCGACCCCGCCGATCACGCCGCTCTCGCCGCCGTGGGCCGATTCTACGCCGCCGCCAACGCCGTGTTGCGCACCGGCAACCCGGCATTGTTCGACGAAGCCGTCGCCCCCGACTACGTCGACCACGCGCTCCCCACCGGGATGGGGAGCGACCGCGCCGCCCTGGCCGCGCTGCTCGTCGCTCGGCATCTGACGTTTCCCGACGAGCGACTCGTCGTCGACCGCGCGGTCGTCGGCGGCGACGAGGTGGCAGTGCGCATCCACGTCGAGGGAAGTGCGACGGGAGCGTTCCTCGGCCTGCCGCTGCCGGACGCCGCCGGGGCGTGGGGACCGCTGGAATCCTTGCGCATCGAAGGGGGAGCGATCGTCGAGCGATGGGGCCAGGCGGCGCCCGTCGTGGCCCGGCCGCTCTGGCAGGTCCCGTGTCCGTCCGCGTGCACGGCGACGCCACGGGTCGAGATCGTGCTCGATCGGATCGCCGTTGCACCCGGCGAAAACCGGGATTTCGGCGGCGATGCGGCGGTGCGGCTCGTCGTCGTCGAGACGGGATCGCTCGTCGCGGGCGGCGAGACGGGCAACCCCGATGACGGGCGGTCGGTCCTGCCCCCCCTCCTGATCGGCCGCGGCGGCGTCGCGGTGGAGGGAACGCGACCGGCACTGCCGTCGTCGCCGGACGCGGTCGAGGTGACCGACGGCGACGCCGTGCTGATCGGACCGATGACCCGCCTCGCCGCGAGGAACCAGGGGAGTGCGCCCGCCGCGGTGGTCACCGCCGCGTTCGCGGCGTCCGGCGAACTGCCGGTCGGGATGGAGACCAAGGATCGCGCGGTCACCGAGGTCGCCCTTTCGCGAGACACGACCGTCGCGGCCGGTCGACTCGTGCTCGCCCCCGGGGGCGAGCTGACCATCCCCGCGGCGGGGACCGGAACCGTGCTCGTCGTCGTCGAAACGGGCGAGTTGGAGGTGGCGAGGACGAGCGGCTCGGGTGGGGTGGAGATGCGGCGGGCCGTCGAGGCCGGGGCGGGAACGGAAGCGATCCCGGGCGATCGATGGACGTCCGGTACCGGCGAGCCCGTCACCCTTCTGGTGGTGGCGATCGCGGCGAATTCCCAAGCCGCCGGAGCCACTCCGGCGTCGTAGGGCTCCCCGAGTGGCAGGAGGGAATCCGGGCAACGGGGTAGGAGCGACGGTCGCGCCGGATCGCCCGGCGCTTTCACACGGGCTTGAGGAGAGCTTGCGGGGCGGAGCGTTGGACGGCGGCGAAACCGCGGCGGCAACCGGCAGCGGTCGCGTACGCCTCGCCGGAGTCGGCGAAGGTCCGGCCGTTGCTCGCCCGCAGGCGCCAGCGGTGACCGCCGCCGGCGTCGCGATAGAACTCGGGGTCGGCCGCGGTGCGGACCAGGTCGATGCCGTGCTCGCAGTCGGCGCGGTTGTGGTACCCCTCGCCAGAGTCGGCGATGAGGCGGCCGTTGCGGGCGCGCAGGCGCCAGCGGTACTCGTTCTTGGCGTCCCGATAGAGTTCGAAGGCAGCCATTCGCCACTCCCCTGGTCGTCCGCCCGGCACATTGGTTGCCAATTGTGACAGATTCGGTGCGAGCGCGGTCGCGGCCTGGGTCGGGCTCAGTCCGCGGCTGGTGCCGTCTTCGCTTGTCGCGCCCGTGCGGTGGCAGCGAGGTCGATCTCGCCGGTCGCGGCGTCGAGGACGACGCCGTAGTGGGCGGCGGCGTAGGCCGGAGTGATCAGTTCGTTGCGGAGGTCGCGGCGGACGAGGTCGGGGTCGCGGGCGAAGGGATCGCCCCAGCCGCCGCCGCCGGCGAGGGTGTGGCGGATGACGTCGCCGCGGCGGATCGGGGTCATGCCCATCGGCGGCAGGACGCGCTCCTTGGGTCCGGGGTTGAGGACGTTCCAGGACGGGGTGCCCGGTTGGCCGCCACGTAACCCGTAGGGCGGGAAGCGGCGCTTGTCCGAGCGCAATTGGAGGACGGCGGAGTCGGCGAGGCAGCGGACCTGGCGCACCTGAGCGAGGGCGCCGCGATGCAATCCAGGTCCGCCGGAATCGGGGAGGAGACCGTATTCCTCGATCCGCACCGGGAGCTCGACCTCGGCGATCTCGACCGGGGTGTTGGCGATGTTGGAACCGGGGTGCGGGATGCCTTCAGCGCCGTCGCGCCAGGGCGCGCCACCGCGGGCGCCGGCGACGAGATCGACGTAGACGAAGGGGCGGAACTCGGCGTCGTAGCCACCCATGCTGATGATCGTGTTGCCGCCTTCGCCGTCGGCCGGGACGCGGTCGGGCGCAGCCTGGGCCAGGGCGCCGAGGACGGTGTCGATAATCCGGAAGCCGGTGATGCCGCGGGCGCCGCAGGCGCCGGGGAGGACCGGGTGCACGACCGTGCCCGGCGGGGCGACGATTTCGATCGGGCGGAAGTAGCCGGCCGAGTTCGGGACGGCGGGGTCGAGGATCAACCGGATGGCGCCATAGACGGCCGACTTGGAGAAGGCGATCGGGGAATTGATCCCCGCCTTGACCTGGGGCGAGGTGCCGGCGAAGTCGACCGTCAACCGGTCGCCGGCGATGGTGAGGGCGACGCGGATGGTGATCGGCCCCGAGTCGAGGTTGTCGCCGTCGATGTGGCCGGCGAAGTCGTAGCGGCCGTCGGGCAAGGCGGCGATCTCCTCGCGCGCCAACCGCTCGCTGTAGTCGAGGAGGGCGGCGGCGTAGCGGCGGACCGTCGCCGCGTCGTAGCGGTCGACCAGCGCCAGGTACTCGCGTTCGCCGATCAGGACGGCGGCGATCTCGGCGCGGAGGTCGCCGAGGACCTTGTCGGGGACGCGGACGTTGCGCTCGATGATGGCGAAGATCGCCTCGTTGGGGACGCCCCGGTCGTAGAGTTTGAGGGCGGGCAGGCAGATCCCTTCCTGGTAGATCTCGGTCGCCTCGGTCGAATTGCTGCCGGGGACGAGCCCGCCGACGTCGGTGTGGTGGGCGAGGGCGCAGGCGAAGCCCTGGAGCTCGTCGCCGGCGAAGACCGGTTTGATGACGTAGATGTCGGGGAGGTGGATACCGCCGGCGGTGTAGGGGTCGTTGAGGATGAAGACGTCGCCGGGGAAGATGCGACCGTCGTACCGGCGAAGGATGTTCTTGACCGCGCTGGGAAACGACCCGAGGTGAAGGACGATCGTCAATCCCTGGGCGATCACCTCGCCGGTGCGATCGCAGAATCCGGTCGAGTAGTCGAGGGCATCCTTGACCACGCCGGAGTAGGCGGTCCGCATGATGGTCAGGGCCATCTCGTCGACGATGCTGCCGAGACCGTTCTGGACGACTTCGAAGGTGACGGGGTCGATGGGTGTGGTTGACAAAGCAATCCCCTTGTAGGGGTGCACGGCCGTGCGCCCCGCTCCGAATGCCGCGATGCGCCCTGGCGGACGCGAGGGCGCACGGCCGTGCATCCCTACGACCGCCGCAACACCTCCCCGCCACGATCGCCGGTTGCCTCGCCGTTTTGCAAGGTGACGACGCCGTTGACGACGACGTGGTCCATGCCGGTTGCCGGTCGGTTCGGTGCGTCGAGGGTGCCTTGCTCGGCGAAGGTGGCGGGGTCGAAGACGACGACGTCGGCCCTGCAACCCTCGGCGAGGCGGCCGCGGTCGGCGAGACCGAACCGACGGGCGGGGGCATCGGCGAGTTTCTGGATCGCCGCCTCGAGGGTGAAGGCGGCGCGTTCGCGGACGAAGCGGCGGAAGAACCAGGCGGCCCAGGTGTAGGCGCCGAGGAAGGTGGAACCTGCCAAGGGGCCGTCGGTCGCCAGCGCGGTGGCGTCCGAGCCGATGGTGCAGAGACCGTGGCAGTAGGCGAAGAGCAACTCGTCTTCCTCGTAGGAGAGGCAGACGACCATCGGCGCGTGCGGATCGGCCGCTTCGGCGAGGAGGACGTCGAAGACGGCGTCGAAGGGGTCGCCGCCGGGTCCGGCGATCTCGGCGAAGCTCTTGCCGACCAGGTCCGGCCGGCGTTCGCTCCGGAAGAGGAAGACGCGGTCCCAACCGCCGAGACCGAAGCTCGAGATGATGCTTTCGTGGCGCCGCAGCCGGTCGCGGACGGCGGGGTCGCGGAGACGCGCCGCGAGCGCGGGCGGGCCGCCGGCGAGCGCCCAGGAGGGGAGGGCGGCGCTGAGGTTGGTGATGCCATGGAGACGCGTGTGGGCGTCGAAAGCGACGTCGAGCCCGTGCGACCGTGCGCGGTCGACGACCGCGATCGCGCGCTCCAGGGTGTCCGGCGGACCGCCGCGGCGGGGGATGAGGTGGGAGACCTGGAGCGGGACACCGGCGGTGGTGGCGACGCGGACGGCTTCCTCGATCGCCGCGACGGCGTGGACGTCGCGGTTGCGGGTGTGGGTGGTGTAGATGCCGCCCCGCCGCGCGACGACCCGGCAGAGGCAGACCGTCTCCTCCTCCGTCGTCGCCCGCTCGGAGGGATACTCGAGCCCGGTCGAAAACCCGAACGCCCCGGCCTCCAGTCCCTCCTCCAGCAGCGACGCCATCTCCCGGCGCTCGTCCGGTGTCGCCGGACGGTCGTCGAGACCGAGGGTGGCGAGGCGGAGGTTGCCGTTCGGGACGAGCGGGACGACGTTGACGGCGGGATGGGCTTGTTCGAGCCGTTCGAGGTAGCTGGCGGTCGTCGCCCAGTCGAGGGGGAAGCCGGGGAGGTAGCCGTAGATGTTGCCGGTCACCTGGTCCGCGCGGGCGATCGGGGCGCAGCCGTGACCGCAGTTGCCGATGACCTCCGTCGTCACCCCCTGGGCGATCGAGCTTTGCGCCCTGGGATCGACGAGCAGCGTGAAATCCGAGTGGCTATGGATGTCGACGAAACCGGGCGCGACGACTTTGCCCTCGGCGTCGAGCGAGATCGCCGCGGTTTGCGCGGCAAGGTCGCCGATCGCCGCAATCCGGTTACCGGCGATGCCGAGGTCGGCACGGCGGGGCGGGGCGCCGGTGCCGTCGACGAGCGTTCCGTTGCGGATGATGAGGTCGAACACTGGTCTGTCCTCTGATGCCCCGGCGGTTCAACGTGGACGCGTTTGTCCTCGACCGCCGACGGGAGAGGTCCTTCGCTGCGCTCAGGATGTTCAATTGAGGAGCACCCCTCCCCTGAACATCCTGAGCGCAGCGAAGGACCTCTCTGCGTCCCTGCCAATCGCGATTCACACGGCGATCACCACGTTGTTCCATTCGTCCAGGTGCATCCGGCAACCGGGCGGGATGACCGTGGTCGCGTCGTACTCCTCGACGATCGCCGGGCCGGGTTGGGGACGGCGATCGAGGTCGAACCGGGCGATCGCGGGTGTTTCCAGGTAGCCGAGCGCCGGGCCGAAGTAGGCGCGGCGGGTGCCTCGTTCGGGGCGGCGCCGGTCCTCCATCGGCGCCAACGGACGGGCGCGGTCCTGCTCGTAGCGGGCGGTGACGCGGAGGTTGACCAGTTCGACGGGGGCGTCGGTGGCGCGGTGCCCGTAGGTGCGTTCGTGCTCGGCGCCGAACGCCTCGATCAGGTCCGCCATCGCCGTCGCGTCGATGGTGCCCGCGGGGGCGGCAACGGTGAGTTCGTAGCCCTGGCCAACATAACGCAGATCCGCAGAGCGGCGACAGGTCGGCTCCGCCCCCATTGCCTGGCCGGCGTTCAACTCGCGACGGGCATGCTCCTCGAGACGGCAGAAGGTGGCGTTGACCGCGGCGAGGTCGATCGCCTCGGTCCGGCCGAACAGGGTCTGGACCTCGTGCCGCTCCTGACGGGCGGCGAGGAGACCGCCGGCCGAGAAGAGGCCGGGGGCGGGCGGGACGACGACGCGCTGCATGCCGAGCTCGCGGGCGATGCCGACGGCGTGGATCGGGCCGCTGCCGCCGAAGGCGAGGAGCGCGAAGTCGCGCGGATCACGGCCGCGGTAGGTCGAAACCGCCTTGATCGCGCGGATCATCGTCACGTTGGCGACGGTGTGGACACCGAAGGCCGCTTCCGCCAGATCGAGCCCGAGCGGCCGCGCCACCGCCTCGCAGAGCGCCGCCTCGGCCAG
>DATBFX010000630.1:0-1928 GCA_036558305.1 Thermomicrobiales bacterium
CATCTGGGACGTGCGCAGCGCCCACTTGTAGCCCTGTCCCCAAAAGGAGTCGCTGCCACCGGCATCGACCATGAGTTGCGATTCGGGGCCGACGGCGTCGCGGGCGGTTTTGACGATCGCCTCGTCGAGTTGGTCGCTGACCCGGCCGAAGGGCCCCCAGCCCATCTTGAAGGCGCGGAACCCCTGGGCCTTGACCGCCAGGAGGTGGTCGGCGAGGGCGGCAGGTTCGTCCATCAGGAGCGAGGCGTAGGGCCGCACGCGCTCGCGGTAGCGCCCGCCGAGGAGACGACCGACGGGTTGGCCGGTCGCCTTGCCGAGGATGTCCCAGAGGGCGATGTCGATGCCGCTGATGGCGTGGGTGATCGAACCGCCGCGCCCCATCCAGAAGGTGTGCTGGTGAAGTTTTTCGGAGACGCGCTCCGGCTCCAGCGCGTTTTCGCCGCGCCAGAGGGGTTCGAGAACGTTGAGGGCGGCCTTGACGAGACCCGAATTCGTGAAGACGCCGCCGATGCCGGTGACGCCTTCGTCGGTGAGGACGGCGACCAGGGTGTGGACGCTGTCCTCGGGTTTGAGCTCGTTGGTCCAACCGCCTTCCGGGGTGGCGCCGGTGAGACCGACGGCGCGGATGTCGCGGATCTTCATCCTTTGCACTCTCCTCCCAGCAAACGTCGACGCGCAGGCGATCCTATCGCGATTCCCGCGCTGCCGCCGGAATCGCGATCACCATCATCCACGTGGGCCGCGATCTAGAACGAGACGGGAAGCGAACGCAGACCGCGGAGGACGATACCGTCGCGCCAGGCGGGCATATCGCCGACGGGTTGGAGGTTGGGACAACGGGCGAGGAGGGAGCGGAAGGCGATTTCGGCTTCGAGGCGGGCGAGGGGGCGCCGAGGCAGTAGTGGATGCCCATGCCGAAGGCGGCGGTGCGGCCGGGGGTGCGGGCGACGTCGAGACGGTCGGGGTCGGGGTAGTTGGCGGGGTCGCGGTTGGCGGAGCCGAGGACGAAGCAGACCCAATCGCCGGGGTGGATGGTTTTGTCGTCGAGCTCGATTTGCTCGAAGACGACGCGGAAGGTCATCTGGACGGGGCTGTCGAAGCGGAGCAACTCCTCGACCGCGCCGGGGACCAGGTCCGGTGCTTCTCGCAGCCGGGTCAATTCGTGAGGATGACGGAGGAGGGCGAGCGTCCCGTTGCCGATCAGGTTGACGGTCGTCTCGTGACCGGCGACGAGGAGGAGGATCAGGGTGGCGATCAACTCCTCTTCCGACAGCCGGGTGCCTTCCTCCTCGGCGGCGAGGAGGGCGCTGATCAGGTCGTCGCGCGGCGCGCGGCGCCGCTCGGCGACGATGCCGCGCAGGTAATCGCCCAGCTCGCGGGTGGCCCGGTCCGCCCGCGATCGGATGTCGGGATCGAGCCCGTCGTCCAGGTCGATGGCGGTGGCGAGCGCCATCGACCACTCGCGGAACCGGCCGCGATCTTCCGGTCGCACGCCGAGGATGAGGGCGATCACGGTCACCGGCAGCGGAAACGCGAAGTCGGCAATCAGGTCCATCGACCGCCCGCGCGCGATCGCGAGATCGAGCAACTCGGCGGCCGCCGCTTCGATCTGCGGCGCCAGCGCCCGGACGGCGCGCGGGGTGAAAGCCCTGGTGACGAGCGCACGCAGCCGGGTATGGACCGGCGGGTCCCGCAGGAGCATCCAATTGGTCGCCATCGCGTCGAAGGAACCGGGTGGCGGCACGGGCGGCATCTCTCCCGGCGGCAGGAGACGCTGCCACTCGCGCCCCACGCGGGGATCGCGGAGCAGGCCGAGGACGTCGGCGTATCGAAAGAGATACCAGCATCCTTCCGAGCCGAGACCGGGAGCGTCGCCCCAGTTGACCGGGTCGGCATCACGAAAGCGGTGGTAGGTGGGATAGGGATCG
>DATBFX010000631.1:0-28249 GCA_036558305.1 Thermomicrobiales bacterium
GGTGCCATCGCCGGACCCGGCACCACAGCCACGGCCTCTCGACGCGGCTCGCCTCTGTGCCCTGCACAACCAGCCGCCCATCGACTACCCTCTTGTCGGACACGCGACGAATCGCCCCGATTCGGGCAAATCGCGGTGTCCGAACCCGTGGGGAACCCGTAACCGCGGTGGGCCGAACCTGGCGCATTGCCCACCCCAGCAGTTGTGCAAGCGCCGCCGCGTCACGGCATCTCATCTCCGGGAGGTGGAGCGCGCGTGAATTCCGACGGACACATCATCCGCGCCGAGAACGTCGTCAAGACCTATGACACCGGCACCAGCAAGGTCCAGGCCCTGCGCGACGTCAGCCTTGCCGTCCCCCGCGGCGAGATGCTCGCCGTCATGGGACCGTCCGGCTGTGGCAAAACCACCCTCCTCAACTGCCTCTCCGGTCTCGATCGGGTCACCGCCGGCCAGGTCTGGCTCGAAGGCAAAGACCTCGCCCGCCTGTCCGACAAGGAGCGCACCGACTACCGCGCCCGCCGGATGGGGTTCATCTTCCAGGTCTACAACCTCCTCCCCGTCCTCAACGCCGTCGAGAACGTCGAGCTCCCCCTCCTCGTCTCCGGCGTGGGTCCGCGCGAAGCCCGCGAGCGCTCCCTGAAAGCCCTCGCCACCGTCGGTCTCGCCGAATGGGCCCGCCACCGCCCCGCCGAACTCTCCGGCGGTCAGCGCCAGCGCGTCACCATCGCCCGCTCCCTCGTCAACGACCCCGCCATCGTCTGGGCCGACGAACCGACCGGCGCCCTCGACTCCCAAACCGCCGACGAGATCATCGGCCTCATGCGCGAACTCAATCTGAACGCCGGTCTCTCCCTCGTCATCGTCACCCACGACCCCGGCGTCGGCGAACGCTGCGACCGCATCATCCAAATGCGCGACGGCCAGATCGTCGGCGAAACCGCCGGCAGCTATCAGCCCTCGGCCGTCGGCCACAAAATACCCGCTTCCGATGGAACGACACCCACCCCCGCAATCGACGGCACCATTCACCAAGACATCGCGGCGGAAAGCTGACGACGTTTCTGAAGACGACCGGCGACCGGCTACCGGCTACCGGCTCGGAGCAATGAGATGAGCGAAATCTTCGGCGTCCCGATGAGCAGCATCATGACGGTTCTCCTCGTCCTGCTCGCCATCTGCCTCCTCAGCGTCGCCTGGGTCGCCCTCCGTCGCCCCGTCATCTTCAAACTCGGCGTCCGCAACATCCCCCGCCGCAAAGCCCAGACGATCCTGATCATCGTCGGTCTCATGCTCTCGACCCTGATCATCGCCGCCGCCCTCGGCACCGGCGACACCATCGCCTACTCCGCCACCGCCGAGACCTACAACACCCTCGGCCACGCCGATGAGGTCGTCGTCTACAGCCGCGAGGAAAACGGCGAGGGCAGCATCGGCACCGCCCTCAACGACACCATTCCCGACAGCGTCGTCCAACAGATCGAAACCGCCTTCCAGGGCACCGACCTGATCGACGGGCTGATGCCCGTCCTCATCAAGAGCGTCCCCGCCGCCCTCATCGAAGGCGGCGCCCCGCAAAGCAACGCCGACATCCTCGCCCTCGCCCAGCAAGGCAAAATCGTCCAGGCCGAACCCACCACCTACCTCGTCGGCATCGACCCCGCCCGTCTTCCCGAATTCGGCGGTCTCAAGAGCACCGACGGCAAGGACATCGACCTCGCCAACCTCCCCGCCGACCAGGTCGTCATCAGCGACACGATGCGCGACAAACTCGGCGCCAAGGTCGGCGACACCCTCGGCTTTACCTACGACAACAAACCCTACTTCTACACGATCAGCGCGATCGCCGAAGACTCGCCCCTCAGCGGCCGCTTCGACAACAACACCCCCGGCATGGTCATCCAACTCGACCGCCTCCAAACCCTGACCGGTCTCGAGGGCGAGTTGACCACCGTCGCCGTCTCCAACCAGGGCGGCGTCCGCGACGGCATCAACCTCACCGATCAGGTGGTCGACAAACTCAAAGCCACCTTCAAGGGTCAGCCGCTCGGCGTCGATCCGATCAAGAAGGACAACATCAACACCTCCAAGACCATTGCCAGCATCTTCACCACCTTTTTCATCGTCTTCGGTCTCTTCTCGATCGCCGTCGGCATCCTCCTCATCGTCCTCATCTTCACCATGCTCGCCGCCGAACGCCGGCCCGAGATGGGTATGGCCCGCGCCGTCGGCGCCCAGCGCCGCCAGCTCATCCAGCAGTTCATCTCGGAGGGCACCGGTTACGCCATCTTCGCCGGTCTCGCCGGCGCTCTCCTCGGGGTCGGCGCCGCCTTCGCGATTGCCCTCGCCCTCAAACCCCTCTTCGGCGACTTCCTCTCGATCGAACCCCACGTCACCTTCCGCAGCATGATCGTCGCCTACTGCCTCGGCGTCGTCATCACCTTCATCGCCGTCGTCGGCTCCTCCTGGAAAATCAGCCGCCTCAACATCGTCGCCGCCGTTCGCGACATCCCCGACGTCAGCTCGCCGACGCGCAAACGCCGCACCCTCGTCTGGGGCATCCTCATCATCCTCTTCGGCGCCTTCCTGACCTTGATCGGCGCAAGCTCGAACAACGCCTTCAGCTTCTACTTCGGGATGAGTCTGTTGCCCTTCGGCGTCGCCAACATCCTCCGCTACTACGGCGTCCCGAGCCGCCCCGTCTACAGCGTCGTCGGCGCCTACATCGTCGTCCTCTGGCTCCTCCCCGACAGCGTCTCCACCAAACTCTTCGGCAAACTCAACGGCGGCATCGAGATGTTCTTCCTCTCCGGCATCTTCATGGTCGCCGGTGCCACCATCGTCATCGTCCAGAACCTCGACTGGCTCCTCGCCGCCGTCTCCGCCGTCGGCGGTTTCTTCCGCTCCAAACTCCCTGCCGTCCGCACCGCCGTCGCCTTCCCCGGCGCCGCCAAGGGCCGCACCGGCATGACGATCGCCATGTTCAGCCTGATCGTCTTCTCCCTCGTCGTCTTTGCCACCATCAACCAGAACTTCGTCAACCTCTTCCTGGGCGACGAGGCCAACGCCGGTTGGGACGTCCGCGCCGACCAGGGCCAGGCCAACCCGATCGGCACCACCCAGGACTTCGTCGACCTCCTCAACCAGCGCGGCGTCGATACCTCCGACTTCACGGCCACCGGTCGCGCCACCACCAACTTCCAGATCAACATCCGCTACCCCGGCGCCACCGAATGGAAGCAGTACTTCGCCATCCACGGCGCCGACGACGGTCTCCTCAACGACAGCAAGGTCCTCTTCCAGCAACGCGCCACCGGCTACCCCGACGACAAGTCCGTCGTCCAGGCCCTCCTCACCCAACCCGACACTATCGTCATCGACGCCGCCGCCCTCCCCAGCAACGGCGGCTTCGGCAGCGATGCCAGCCAATTCCGCCTCGACGATCCCGACGGGAGCGGCCCGAAGAAGGCACTCAGTTCCGGCGACAAAACCTTCGATCCCATCCCGGTCGAGATCCAGGCCGTCGACGGCTCCGTCAAGACCTTCACCATCATCGGCATCATCGACAGCAAGGTCAGTTCCCTCTTCGGCATCTTCGGCCGCGAAGACCTCATCACTCCCGCCTTCCCGCAACCGGCCCTCACCTCCTACTACGTCCGTCTCTCCGATCCCAGCCAATCGGACGCCAAGGCCAAGGAGATCGAACGCGCCCTCCTGGCCAACGGCGTCCAGGGCACCTCGATCAAGAACGAACTCGAGGACGCGCAGAAGCAGAACCGCGCCTTCCTCTACATCATCCAGGGGTTCATGGCCCTCGGCCTGATCGTCGGCATCGCCGCCGTCGGCGTCATCGCCTTCCGCTCCGTCGTCGAACGCCGCCAGCAGATCGGCGTCCTCCGCGCCATCGGCTACCAGACCTCCCTCGTCTCCCTCAGCTTCCTCATCGAAACCGCCTTCGTCGTCGGTCTCGGCATCCTCTCCGGCACCGTCCTCGGCATCATCCTCTCCTACAACCTCTTCCACACCTCCGACTTCGCCCCCACCGGCGTCAACTTCGTCGTTCCCTGGACCATCGTCTTCGCCATCATCATCATCACCATCGTCGCCGCCCTCCTCATGACCATCGTCCCCGCCCGCCAGGCTTCCCGCCTCTCCCCGGCCGAGGCCCTACGCTACGAGTAGAAGGGCGGAAGGCGGGAGGCGGAGGGCGGAAGGCGGGAGGAGAACCGTGCTCTTCCGCCCTCCGCCCTCCGCCCTCCGAACGGAGTGAGCATGAAAAAGACCGGCGTCCTCAATCACCGCCTCTCCGCCGTCATCGCGACGATGGGCCATACCGATTCCCTCGTCGTCGCCGACGCCGGTCTTCCTGTCCCACCCAACGTCGAACGCATCGACCTCGCCGTCACCCCCGGTCTCCCACCCATGCTCGACATCGCCCGCGCCATCGCCACCGAACTCCAGGTCGAACGCCTCATCGTCGCCACCGAACTCCGCGACCGCAATCCCGATCTCGTCGCCGCCATCTCCTCCGTCTTCCCCAACATCCCCGTCGACCACCTCCCCCACGACGACTTCAAAACCCGCACCCAAACCGCCAAAGCCGTCGTCCGCACCGGAGAATGCACCCCCTACGCCAACGTCATCCTCATCAGCGGCGTCACCTTCTGACCCCGCTCCCAACCGGCTGGAAGCCGGTTTATGTTGATGAGTACGGCACTTCCAGTGCCGTGTCCGCGCAGCCACCCGCAAGGAGCACTCCAATGCCCACCACCCGCCGCCACATCCTCACCACCTCCCTCGCCTTCGCCCTTTCCCCCAGACTCACCTCAGCCCAAACCGCCACCCCCGAACCCTCCCCTCCCGACTCCTGCCTCGCCCTCAAGACCTACCCCGTCCCCGCCGGCGAACACCCCCACGACGTCGCCCCCGCCGCCGACGGCCGCCACATCTGGTACACCGGCCAGGGCAGCGGCGTCCTCGGCTCCCTCGACCCCACCACCGGCAAGATCGATCGCATCCCCCTCGGCGAAGGTTCCGCCCCCCACGGCGTCATCGTCGGCTCCGACGGCAACGCCTGGGTCACCGACGGCGGTCTCAACGCCATCGTCAAGGTCGACGCCGCCACCAAGGAAATCGCCAGCTACCCCGTCCCCTCCCCCTCCGCCAACCTCAACACGGCCGCCTTCGACCGCGACGGCGCCCTCTGGTTCACCGGCCAATCCGGCATCGTCGGTCACCTTGACCCCACCACCGGCGACGTCACCGTCGTCGACTCCCCCCGCGGTCGCGGTCCCTACGGGGTCGACGCCACCCCCGCCGGCGACGTCTGGTTCGTCTCCCTCGCCGGCAGCTACCTCGGCCGCCCGACCTACGACAACGGCGCCATCGCGATCGCCACCTTCGATCCACCCACCGCCGGCGCCGGCACCCGCCGCGTTTGGAGCGATTCCCACGGCATCCTCTGGATCAGCGAATGGAACGCCGGTCAGGTCGCCCGCTTCGACCCCGCATCCCAAACCTGGCACGAATGGAAACTCCCCGGCGATCACCCCCAGGCCTACGCCGTCTACGTCGACGAGCGCGACGACGTCTGGCTGAGCGACTTCGGCGCCAACGCCCTCGTCCGATTCGACCCCGACACCGAGTCCTTCGCCGCCCTCCCCCTCCCCGACCCCAACGCCGCCGTCCGCCAACTCCTCGGCCGCCCCGACGAGGTCTGGGGCGCCGAGTCCGGCGCCGACAAACTCGTCCTCGTCCACACCTCCTGCCCATCCTGAGAACACACGCACCCGCATCCGACCTCGTCCTCCCCCTTCCCCCCGACGGTCGGGGCCGGGTACCGGGAACCCTTTGGGTGCGGTGTGGTGCGGTGGCGGGCCGGGGGGTTAAGAGGCCAAACCCAACAAACTATCAAACTCCAACCGATTCCCGAAAAGTACCTCCTTCTACGATACTCCACCCGTCATCCTGTACTATGTGCAGCAGGAATTGCGCCCTCCGCACATCGTTCAGGAGTCACCAGTGAGCAGCGAGCGCCGCGTCAAAATCGTCGCTACCCTCGGACCGGCCGTCGCCAGTCCCGAACGCCTCGCCGACCTCCTCCGCGCCGGCGCCGACATGGTTCGCATCAACGCCGCCCACGGTTCCCCGGAAACCCGCGCCCAACTCATCGCCGACGTGCGCACCGCCGCCGCCGAGGTCGGCAAGCAAGTCCCCATCCTCTTCGACCTCCGCGGACTCAAGATCCGCACCGGTCCCCTCGCCACCGACGCTCCGCCCGACCGCAACGGCCGCAAACCGCGGGGCGGCGACAATCCGGAACCGGACCCACCGCACGATCACGCCGACGACCGGTTCGCCCCACCCAAAGGCGTTCCCTTCGCCCGCGGCAGCGAGGTCGAGATCTACCCCGAACCGATCCCCGCCAAACCCGGCACGATCGGCATCGACTACCCCGATCTCCTCGACGTCATCGGCCCCGGTTCCCGCATGCTCATCTCCGACGGCCTCATCGAGCTCCTCGTCGACCACGTCGAATCCTCGAAAGCCGTCTGCAAGGTCAGCCGCGGCGGTCTCCTCCTCGGCAAGCAAGGCGTCACCCTTCCCGGCGCCGCCATCGTCGGCGGCTCCATGACCGTCGCCGACCGCGACGACGTCGCCTTTGCCGTCGCCCACGGCGTCGACTTCCTCGGTCTTAGCTTCCTCAACGACGCCAGCGACCTCGTTCTCGCCCGCGGCGTCGCCGCCGCCCACGGTCCCAACTCCCCCGGTCTGATCGCCAAGATCGAGCGCCCTGACGCCCTCAACAACATCCGCGAGATCGCCGCCCAGGCCGACGCCCTGATGGTCGCCCGCGGCGACCTCGGCGTCCAACTCCCGCCCGAGCAAGTTCCCCGCGCCCAAAAGAAGATCATCTCGACCGCCAACAACCTCGGCGTACCCGTCATCACCGCCACCCAGATGTTGGAGTCGATGATCACCCAACCGATGGCCACCCGCGCCGAAACCAGCGACGTCGCCAACGCCGTCTGGGACGGCACCGACGCCGTCATGCTCTCCGCCGAAACCGCCGTCGGTCAGTATCCCGTCGAAGCCGTCGAAACCATGACCCGCATCATCCTCGAAGCCGAAAAAGACGGCCCCATCCGCACCCCCGCCGCCGCCGAACCCCTCCCCAGCGGGCGCGACGTCACCCTCGCCTTCGCCGACGCCATCGCCCGCGCCACCTTCGCCCTCGCCGAAACCGCCCCCGCCGAGCACATCCTCGTCTTCACCCTCACCGGTACCGCCGCCCGCCGCGTCGCCAAATACCGCCCCCGCCCCCCCATCATCGCCGTCACTACCGACGAAGGCTGCGCCCGCCGCCTCAACCTCGTCTGGGGTGTCCGCGCCGTCGTCGTCCCCCTCGAAACCGACCCCGACAAGATGTTCCGCATCGCCGGCCGCGCCATCATCGACGAGGGCCTCGCCAACCAGGACGAATACGCCCTCATCGTCGGTTCCCTCCCCATGATGAAAGTCGCCGGCCGCACCAACCTCGTCCACGTCCGCAAACTCGGCACCTGACGGCCCCCACCCCCAACCGCCACCCAGGGGGTACCCGGCCCTACGCGGGGGGAGGGGCGCACGCCGGAAGCGCGCCGCTGCGCGCCGACCGTTCCCCCCTTCCCCCTACGTAGGGGAAAGGGGGCTGGGGGGATAGGGGGCCCGCAAGTGCTAAACTCCCGCTCATGGCCCTCCGCACACCGACGCGCGAACCCACCGCAACCCCAGGGAGACCCTGACCCATGGACAGCGACCCGGCCGGACCCTCGGCCCGCCAATGGCTGTCGCGCTCGCCCGCCGGCGACGACCGCGACGCCGAACTCACCCGCCTGCGCGAACGCCTCGCCTTCTACCAATCCTTCGAAGGCCTGATCCAGGACAACATCGCCCGCTCCGGCGACCTCCTCCGCCAGGCGATGGACATGCGCGAATCCGCCGCCGCCGACGTCGCCGCCGCCCAGGCCGATGCCGCCCGCCAGCGCGCCGACGACCGCTCCCGCTACCGCATCCTCTTCTCCGCCATGCTCGACGAACTCACCGCCCTCCAGGGTCAGGCCGAACGCCTCGCCCGCCGTCTCACCAGCGCCCTCGACGAACTCGAACTTGACCTCCCGGTCGGCGCGACCTCCTCATCCCTGACCGAGATCGACCTCCGCGACGACGAGACCCTCCGTCAGGCCCTCGTTCTCGACTCCGCCCCCTTCGACCCCCTGACCGACGCCGACCCCGATCTCAGCCTCGATCTCACGATCGACGCCCTCGGTGCATCGGCGCCACCCCCCGAACGGGACGAGATCCCGGAGTCTGCCGATCAGAGCACGCCCGAGCCTCCCGAGAGCGCAGCACCGGACCTCGATGGCCAGGCGGACACACCGCCGACACCCGACCAAATTCCGCCTCCGTCCGCCCTCGACGTACCCGAACCGCTCTCGGTCGAGACGGCCCACGACGATGTCGCCACCGACACGATCCCAGACATCCCCGCGGACATCCAACCCTTCACCCCCGAGGATTTTCCATCGACTCGACAATTCGCCGCCGACAACGACCTGGCCCTGCAACCCGCGATCGACCCCGACTCCATCCTCGTCGAAACGCCCACCGCGTCGGACGAGGCGCCAGGCAGCGACACCGCCCCCGCCACCAACGCCACCATCGTCCTCGTCCACGGCGTTCCCCGTGCAACGACCGCCCTCTCCCTCAAGCGCTACCTCGAAGGCCTCTCCCACGTCGGCGCCGTCGAACCCCGCGAATTCGCCGAAGGCATCCTCCGCCTCGAAGTCTCCGGCGCCCGCCCCCTCGCCTTCGACGACCTCCGCTCCTGGTCCGAAGGCGACTCCCTCGAACCCATCCACCTCCGCGACGACCTCGTCGAAGTCAGGCTGGCCCCTTGATCCACCCCCGCAATGATCCGCCCATCGTCGTTCTCAGGCCCCTTCAGGGGGCTTCGTAGGTTGAGCCCTGGGCTTCAGCCCAGGGTCTACCCGAGCCCGAGGAGATGAACGTGTCGACCGCCCCCCAAACCGCCTACCTCGACCAGCACCACGACCCGCACTACGAGGCCCTCCTCGACTTCCTCCGCATTCCCAGCGTCAGCACCGACCCCGCCCGTGCCACCGACACCGCCAACGCCGCCGACTGGGTCGCCGCCAAACTCCGCGCCGCCGGCGTCCCCGAAGTCGAGCTCCTCCCCACCCCCGGCCACCCCGTCGTCTTCGGCCGCTGGCACGACGCCGTCGGCGCCCCCACCCTCCTCGTCTACGGCCACTACGACGTCCAACCCCCCGATCCCCTCGACCTCTGGGAAACCCCGCCCTTCGAACCCACCGAACGCGACGGTCTCCTCTACGCCCGCGGTTCCGCCGACATGAAGGCCAACCTCCTTACCCTCGTCCAAGCCGTCGAAGCCTTCGCCCGCACGACCGGCAAACCGCCCATCAATTTGACCTTCCTGTTCGAGGGCGAAGAGGAAATCGGCAGCCCCAACCTCCCCGCCGTCATCCGCGCCAACCGCGACCGCCTCGCCTGCGACGTCGCCCTCTCCGCCGACGGCGGCATGTTCGCCGCCGACACCCCCTCCCTCACCGTCGCCCTCAAGGGCATCGTCGGTTGCCAACTCGACCTCCGCACCGGTTCCACCGACCTCCACTCCGGCTCCTACGGCGCCGCCGTCCCCAACGCCGTCCAACAACTCGTCCGTCTCGCCGCCACCTTCCACGACGCCACCGACCGCGTGGCCGTCGCCGGTTTCTACGACGACGTCCGCCCCCTCACCGACGGGGACCGCGCCGAACTCGCCGCCGTCCCCTTCGACGAAGCCGATTACCGCGCAGAAGCCGGCGTCGACACCCTCTGGGGCGAATCCGGCTACACCCCCCTCGAACGCCGCTGGACCCGCCCCACCCTCGACCTCAACGGCATCTGGGGCGGTTTCCAGGGCGACGGCACCAAAACCGTCACCCCCTGCGAAGCCCACCTGAAAATCACCTGCCGCCTCGTCCCCGACCAGGACCCCGAGCAAATCTTGAAACTCCTCGAGCGCCACGTCGCCCAGCACACCCCGCCCGGCATCACCACCACCCTCCGCGGCATGACCGGCTCCTCCTTCCCCTACGCCCTCGATCGCACCACCCCCGCCCTCGCCACCGCCCGCGCCGTCCTCCGCGAGCTCTACGGCAAAGATCCCCTCATCGTCCGCTCCGGCGGCACCGTCCCCATCACCGAAGTCTTCAAGCGCGACCTCGGCGTCGACACCGTCACCATCGGTTTCGGTCTCCCCGGCAGCCGTGCCCACGCTCCCAACGAATGGTTCCGCCTCGCCAACTTCGACCTTGCCCGCCGCACCTACACCGCCTTCTTCGCCGCCATGGCGAACGCCGGATCGTGACCTTTGAACCGACGGGCTGCCGTTTTCCCATGACCTCCGGAGTCTGCAAATAAGGTAGACTGACCTATCCGCCCCCGCGCATCTTTCGTCTACCCTGTGCAGGTAAGCACGAGGCACGGGTCGTCCCGTGGAGCGAACGGTCCGCGTTCAATCCGCACCGGTGCGTCGGCCCACCCATGGTCCGCACGCGATCGTCCGGCCGCCCCACCGAAGCAGGGAGCGCCCCCAACACAATCGCCCGGGCAAGGTCTCTCCGCGGCGTGACGGCAGCAGCGAGGAACAAGCGCATGCACCGGAAACTGATCCTGATCCTGGGCCTGGTCACCGCCGTCGTGCTGGTGGCGACCGTCGGTCCGGCCGTCGCCTCGCCCGGCTCGCACGACTCGGTCCAGATCGCGGCCTTCGCCGATCCATCCGGTTACAGTCCGGACGCGCAGGAGTGCCGATTCCTCGTCCTCATCAACCAGTACCGGGCCGACAACGGCGTGGGACCGCTGACCCTCCTTCGCTCGCTCGGCGCCGCCGCCGATTACCATTCGCACGACATGGCCGTCAACAACTACTGGCACGACGACCACACCCTCTTCGACGGCACGACCTACGACCAAAACATCCGCAACTTCGGGTACACCGGCAGCACGACCGGGGAAAACATCCTCTACAGTTGGTCGACCAGCCCCACCTACGAGCAAGATGCCGCGAGCGCCATCGCCCAATGGAAGGCATCTCCGCCCCACAACACGAACATGCTGCGTTCCACCTTCAACGCCATCGGCATCGGTCGCGACACCATCGTCCGCACCGTCAGCGGCCAAAATCGAACCTACTGGTACTGGACGACGACGTTCGGCGGCACCGTCACCGGCGAGGTCGTGAACTGCGCCGGTATCCCCGCTCCCACCGCGACCTTTACCCGCACTCCGACCAAGACCGCCACCGCCACCCGCACCCCGACGAAGACGCCGACCCGCGCCGCAACCGCGACGCGAACGCCGACGAAGACCGCCACGCCCACGCGCACCGCGACCCGCACCCCAACCAAGACCCCGACCAAAGCCGCCTCGGCCTCCCGCACGCCGACCAAAACGCGCACCCCGACCGCCACCAAGACACCGACCAAGACCCGCACTCCGACCGCCACGAAGACGGCAACGAAGACGAAAACTCCAACGCCGACCAAGACGGCGACCAAGAAACCGACCGCGACCAGGACCCCGTACTCGACGCGCACCCCGCGACCCACCCGAACGCCCATCGGCTAGTTGTTCGACGCCCCCTGCCGTTGCCATCCCTCGTACAATCCAGCCGGCGCCCCGCCCACCGCCGGAGGACCCATGGCCCACATCTTCGTCGTCGAAGACGATCGCGCCATCGCCGAACTCGTCCAGCTCTACCTCCGCCGCGAGGGCCACGACATTCTCATTCTTGACAACGGCGCCACCGCCCTCCACCGGTTCGAAGCGGATCCCGCCGCGGTCGACCTCGTCGTCCTCGACCTCATGCTCCCCGGTCTCGACGGCCGCGGCGTCTGCCGCCGCCTTCGCGCACTCTCCGACGTCCCCGTCATCATGCTCACCGCCCTCGACGACGACCGCGACAAGATCGAGGGGCTCGAACTCGGCGCCGACGACTACCTCACCAAACCCTTCAACCCCCAGGAACTCGTCGCCCGCGTCCGCGCCATCCTCCGCCGCACCGCCCGCCCCACCCCATCCACCCCGGAATCCAGCCGCCACCTCGCCGTCGGCAACCTCCAACTCGACCTCGACGCCCGCCGTCTTTCCGTCGCCGGCTCCGACGTCACCCTCCGGACCAAAGAATTCGACCTCCTCACCGCCTTCGCCACCAGCGCCGGTATCGTCCTCACCCGCGATCAACTCCTCGAACGGGTCTGGGGCGGCGAATTCGACGGCGACACCCGCACCGTCGACGTCCACGTCTCCCGCCTCCGCGACCGCCTCCACGCCGTCGGCGCCACCGTCGAAATCGAAACCCTGCGGTCCGTTGGCTACCGACTGTCGAGTGTCGAGTAGACCGCTCAGCGACCCCGCGAGGCGTGGTGGTCTCCGGCCATGCCCTCCGGGCGCGGTCAATCGCTGCCCAGATCGTGCGGCGCATGCAAAGGAATCGGACGACGTCGTGCTTCGTGGGGGCGGGTCGGGTGCCCTGTTGGCGATGCCCGCCCCCACGAATGCGCGACGGCCGTCGACATTTCAATCCGCGCGAACGAATCGGGCCGCATCTCGCCGAGCAGATCAGGACGCCCGACGGGTGGTTATTTCCACGGTCCTGGCGAACTCGATGATCGGCGCTTGCGCCGGCGGCAGCAGTTGCCGCCTGAACGACGGGTGGATCGACAGGGAGGTCCAGACCGGATCGACCGCAAAGCTCTTGTCGAGTGCCGCTTCCAGGAGCCGGTCGATCGCGTCGGTCTTGTCGGGTTGGTCCAGCACGGCCACCGTCGCGCCGGCGAGCAATTGCGCATCGTCGCCCTGATCGACGACCGACTTGCCGTCCTTCAGCATGGCGGCGATTTGCTGGGCCGTGAGTTCGTCGGGGTCGTCCCACGTTTCGAGGTCTTGGATCGTGTGGCCGCCGAAGGATGTCAGGCGGGCCGTCGCCAGGTAGGCCCCCACCCGCCGGGCCGCGTCCTGCATCGGTTGCAAGGGGAGAGACTGCCCAAACGGCAGCCAGCGATCGCGCGTGATCGCGATCGCCCCCCCGATCTCGATCGTCGTCGCACCCTGGGCGCAGAGCGTCGAGAGCGCCTGCAAGTCGCGGATGTACTGGTTCCGCGTCGCCGTCGCGAGCCCCGCGAGGTTCTCGATGACGCCGATCGCGAGGGAGAGGCGAAGGAGGTCTGTCGGGTGCGGGTCGAGGCGACCGTCGTCATCGGCGACCGAGGCGTGGCTCAGCAGCGGGAACGGTATGCCTTCAAGGTGGTGGTCCTTGACGTAGCGGGCAATCAACGCGGAGAAGAACCCCGCCAGGTTCAGGGCGAACGTCGGTCCGATGTTGAGGAGGCCGTAGACGTCGGACGCGGCCTCGTCGATCCAGTAGCTCCACAGGACCCCGAGGAACTGGTCGAGGTTCAAATCCCCATGGTCCGGGATCGGACCGCCGCCGAAGAGAACGCGAACGCCGTCCGCCAATTCGTCGAGCAGTCCCGCGTCCGCATGGATGACATCGTGCCCGCCGACCTCGTGCGCCAGCGATGCCCACAGCACGGGGTGATCGCGGTACGTCGAAGGCAGACTCACGACCCCGATGTCGGATCCGAAGTACGCGCGTGTCACGTCGGCCGGCAGCGTGAACGGGCCGTTGTCGCCGTCGTTCTGAAACATCGCCAGGGGCGGACTCGGGGAGAACGCCGGCGGCACGTTGATCATCGCCCGCTTCGAATTGGAGAGGAACGACCGGTACAGGTTCGAGATGACGGCGAGGAATCGTTGCAGTTGCGGTCGGACCGCCGCGCAGGGCTCGTGCTGGTAGACCGCTCCGGCGACCGTTTCGATCAGAAAATCGGGGAACTGGGCGAGCACGGTGTCGAGGTTGTTGAGCAGGGGATCGACGTAGCCGAACTGGTAGACCAACGGCATCGACGGCTTCCCGGAGCGGATCGCCTGCTCGACCGCGGCTCGATCCCGCGGATCGTCCCAGGGCGGCGGCGGCGGGCCCGCGCCGGCGAAATCGATCTCCGCCCAGGTCTTCACGAGGTTGGTGAATTTGGTTGTGTCGACAGGCATCTCTTTCCTCCACAGGTCGCGACACACCGCCGCGATGTCTTCGCACCGCCGATCGTTCTTCGGCCCGACGACGTGGGTGATGACGGTCGTCGATCGGCGACGTTCATTTTCTCGGACTAGTTCCCCGGCCGCGTCATGAAAAGTGATGACATCCGTCGCCCTACCCCAGGCCTGGGAGGCAAGACGCACCGACACACGGTCGCGGGTTCGACCCCACATTTACACACCTGTTACATTCCCAGCGTACGATCCGGACACGGCCGACGCGACGGCCAGAGAGGCGGCGGAGACCGATGGCATCACCGATCTCCCCTGAACCACACCAGGAGGTAGCCCCGACTCGGTCCCCAGTCCCCAGTCCGGGGAGCCCTCTTGGGCCCTCTCCCGTTGCTCCTAACGCCTATCGCCTAACGCCTAACGCCTCGTCCCTCAGCCTGCGCGCCCGCCTCATCATCTCCCACGCCTTCGTCATCCTCCTCGCCCTCGCCCTCGTCCTGCTCTTCAGCGCCGCCTACCTCCGCCGCTACGAATCGACCGTCGAAAAGGCCCGCCTCGAACAGCTCTCGGCTACCCTGACCATCTCTGCCAACTACCTCGCCAAGCAGACGCTGACCTCCACCAACCAGCAGCGGATCGAAGCCATCGACGCCCTCGCCGACGAGCAGAACGTCCGCTTGATCGTCTTCGGTCGTGGCGCCCAGGTCCTCTACGACAGCGACGAAAACGAGAGCCTGACCGGCCAAATCCTCCCCGACTACGGACCGACCATCCGTGCTCTGGTCCGGCAATCCGGTCTTCGCACCGGTATCCAACGGCGCTGGATCAAACCGGGAAATGACGACCCGCTCTCCGGCAATCTGGTCTTGCTCTCGGCCGGCGGCCCCGGCGCCCAGGGCAAAGCCCTGGCCATCGTCGCCCCGCCCAAACGGTTCCCGCTCCTGGCCCGTTACCTGCCGCGGCTCCTCCTCGTCGCCGCCATCTCCCTGGCCATCGCCTCCATCGCCGGTTACCTGCTCAGTCGCCGCATCGCCGCCCCGGTCGATCGCCTCACGGTCGCGGCCAATTCGATGGCGGGGGGTCAATTGGAACAGGTCGTCGCCGGCGAAGGACCCGACGAATTGGGCCGCCTCGTTGCCAGCTTCAACACCATGTCGCGCCGGGTCGCCGCCACCTCACGCAGCCAGCGCGAACTCCTCGCCAACGTCGCCCACGAGTTGCGCACCCCCCTCACCTCCGTCCAGGGCTACGCCCAGGCGCTCCGCGACGGCGTCATCGAAGACCGGGCCGAACAGGAACGCGCGCTGACCACGATCGGCCGCGAATCCGAACGGATGGCCAACCTGATCGGCCAACTCCTCGACCTCGCCCGCCTCGAGTCCGGCCAATCCCGCCTCAAACTCCGCCCGGTCGCGGCCGCCAACCTGCTCGACCGCGTCGCCGAGCGCTTCCAACCGGCCGCCTCGCGGAAGGGAATCGTCCTGCACGTCGCCGGCGGCACCGGCCTTACCATCCAGGGCGACGAGGACCGCCTGGTCCAGATCCTCAGCAACCTCGTCGACAACGCCCTCCGCCACACCCCCGGCGGCGGTCACGTCAAACTCGAGGCCGCGTCCAACCTCGTGCTCAACGGTCGCGCCGCCGACATTCGCCTCACCGTCGCCGACACCGGAGAAGGGATCCCACCCGACCGCCTCCCCCACATCTTCGACCGCTTCGACCGCGGCGCCTCGGCAACCACCGATGGGTCCGGATTCGGTCTCGGTCTCGCCATCGTGCGCGAGCTCGTCGCCCTCCACGGCGGCACCATCCGCGTCTCCAGCCAGGTTGGCCTCGGCACGACCTTCGTCGTCGACCTCCCCGCGGCGACACCGGCCCCAACCGTCACCCAATCCGTCCGCACCTGACCCAGGTCAATCACGAATTCGGCCAACACTGACCGTCATTCCGAGCCTGTCGAGGAATCTCCCGGAGCGCAGCGGAGGCGTCGCTTTCTCAAGAGGCTCGCGCACGTGTCACGTTAACCCTTCGACCACCACCCACGCCGGACGGTGGTCAGCCTCCCACCTCCCCATTCCCCGCCTACGGGGAATCGGGGCCGGGAGACGACGCTCACTGCGTCATCCGCGGCGATCCCACCACATCGACCGCTTCCTCCTCCCTCGACTCCTCATCCCCCTTAACCGCCGGTTCCTCCGCAACAGCCTGGGGTTCTCCCCCTCCTGGCGCACCCTGCTCCTGATCCGCCTTTTCGGCGTCGCCCGACCCTGCATCATCCGCATCAACCGTCGCCGTCTCTTCGGGCACCGGCGGCCCGTACACGGCGTCCCCCATCGCCTCGGGCTCACCGTCCTCCGCCAGATCCGCTAACACGGACGACGAGTACCCCCGATCACTCCCCTCGCCGCCCGACTTCGAAAGGTCCGCCAGGACACTCGACCGGAAACCGCTTCCGTTCTGAGCCGCCGCCTCCGTCCCCACATCCGCCAAAATCGACGACGCGAACATTCGGCCGTACGACGGTTCGCCGGGAACCTCCTCCAGCACTGGCCCCACCACGGCTTCCGGTCGTTCCTCACGGACATCCTCGGCCGCGACGCCCGCGGTCTCCTCACGCGCCTCGGGAACTTCGCCCGTCTCGTATTCGGGCTCGGCGACTCGGCGCGCCACCCGTCCGGTTCGCCGGTACGACCACGCCGCCTGCTCCTCCGCGAACCGGCGGATCGTCAAGACGCTGCCGACTCCGCTCCCGATCACCGCGGCGGCCGACACCATGGCCACCAGCACCGCCCCGGTGTCGTCGCTCACGTCCACGACCAGCAACAGCAGCGTCACCAGACAGACCGCGAACCCACCCGTCACGATCATGGCGCCGACGCGACGACAGAGCGCTGACCATTGCCAGGCGGAAACGGCGTCGTCCTGGCGCGATCGGTTCCGCAACGGTCCCACATCGCGAACGGCGAAACCGACCAGCATCAGCACGGCCCCGAGTCCGAAGCCGGCCACGACGAAATCCACGCCCCGCTCCCTGTTCCCGCCGCTTTCCGGGTCCCGCGGCGTCGGCCCTATCCGTCCGACACCCCGCCGCGGGTACCCCATGTGCGTCGCCTTGACCACCCGGCACAATAGGGGGGAATTCTAGCCCCTTTGGCCGACTGCCTGCCCCTCGTCGTCCCATTCCTGCCCCGTTCGTCGCCTTGCCACTTCCGCGCTCGGCGCTTCTCCTGTACCATCGCCGCCCAGTCGCATCGTTCTGCTCCTTCGCCCCCGAAAGGACACCGGGTGCCTCCCCCGCGAGCACGACCGCTCAAACTCGGTCTCTACATCCCCAACGGCGACGGCCCGATGGGCAACGGCGTCGAACGCTGGCACGATGTCCTCGCCCTTGCGCGCCGGGCCGAAGCGGTCGGCTTCGACTCGGTCTGGGTCGCCGACCACACCCTCTTCCGCTTTGAAGGCGTCCCCGCCCACGGCCGCTGGGAATGCTGGTCCCTCCTGGCCGCGCTCGCCGCCTCCACCTCGCGCCTGGAGATCGGCCCCCTCGTCTCCTGCCTGGCCTTCCGCAACCCCGCCCTCCTCGCCAAGATCGCCGACACCGTCGACGAGATCAGCGGCGGCCGACTCATTCTCGCGCTCGGCGCCGGCTGGCACGAACCCGAATTCACCGCCTACGGCTACCCCTTCGACCACCGCGCCGGTCGTTTTGAAGAGGGCGTCCGCATCGTCCACGATCTCCTCCGCACCGGCCGCGCCGACTTCCACGGCCGCTTCCACACCGTCGCCGGCTGCGAGCTCCGCCCCCGCGGCCCCCGCCCCGCCGGTCCGCCGCTCGTGATCGGCACCAACGGCGACCGCCTCCTTCGCCTCACCGCCCGTTACGCCGACGCCTGGAACACCACCTGGCTCCGCCACCCCGACGAGATCGCTCCCCTCCGCGCCGCCGTCGACGCCGCCTGCCGCGCCGTCGACCGCGACCCCGCCACCCTCGCCCGCACCGCCTGCGTCTTCCTCGATCTGCCCACCTACCAGGGCCGCTGGTCCTGGACCACTCCCCAAGCCCCCGAACCCCGCGATCCCCACGAAGCCGCCGCCCTCCTCCGCGGCTTCGCCGCCGAAGGCATCTCCCACGTCATGCTCTGGCTCGACCCCTGCACCGCCGCCGGCCTCGACGCCTTCGCCGAAACCATCGCCCTCCTCGACACAGATCAATAGTCATTCCGAGCCTGCCGAGGAAACTCCCGGAGCGCAGCGGAGGCGGCGTGAGCCTTGAACCGACTGCCGGTCGAGGGGTGTACGAATATTCCTCGAAAATTGCCCACCCCACCCCCTTGACAAGTGTACGTACGCCTGGTACTATGAACGTACAGTCCCGAGGGGCTAAGCGGAAGCGAAGCTCCCCACCGCGACGGACAACGGCCGGAACGCCATTGCGGGGTAGCGTTTCGAGACCCGTCCGCCGCGGGACCGATCAGGAAGCCACGACCGTTGCGGGGCGTTGTCGTGGGGGAGCGGTCGGTCGCGGGGAGCGACGCCAACGCGAAGCTTGTCGGGACCTCTCCCCTTTAAGCCGGCACCGGCTCCCCCACGAAGTCCAACATCTGCCGCCACGCATCCTCGCACGCCGCCGCGTACTCCGCGAACGTCCGGTCAAAAAACGAATGCGGCGCCCCGTCGTACACCACCGTCTTGTGCGCCACCCCCGCCGCCGCGAGTTCTCGGTCGAATTGCTCGAACTCCGCGATCGGCGTATGGTCCGCCCCCGCCACCATCACCAGCAATGGCGCCTTCATTTCACCGATCGAGTTCCGTACCCGGCTCGGTACGCCGTAAAACCCGATCGCCCCCGCCAGTCCGGGCTGTGACGCCGACTGCCGCCATGAGTTGCTCCCGCCAAAACAGAACCCCACCGTGTACACCCGCGCGACCGCCCCGCCCTCCGCCGAACGCAGGTAGGCGATCGCCGCCGCCGCATCCGCATCGACCCCGTCCGGCGTCGTCTGCTCCACGTGCGGCCGAAACACGAACGCCTCGTCCCGCGCCCCGTGCCCCGCCGTCCGCCCGAAGTAGTCAATCGCCACCGCGTCGATCCCCGCCTCCGCGAACCGCTGCGCCAGCTCCTTGTAGAACTCGTGCAACCCCCGCACGTCGGGCAGAATCACCATCCCCACCCCGCTCGGCCGCGCCGCCCGCGCCGCGAACGCCATCAACTCGTTGCCGTCCGCCGCCCGCAACGTCAGATCGCTCGCTCCGGCCGCTCCCCCCGACACCGGTGGCAACGGCGGACGCGCATCGTCTCCGTAACACATGGTCTTGCCCTCCTGCACTCGCATCGGATTGCCCACGCATCTCGAAGTCTACGCTGCGGAAAGACAGTCCGCTGACAGGGCGACAGGACTCGGCTCGCCCGGCGCCAACCCACGCAAATCCACGCAACGGCACGCGGGATTCGGTTGCGAGCGGCACTCGTCATCACTACGATACGACCGTCCACGACCGATTGGCACCGTGGACAGCGGGGAGACGGTGAGTGGACGCCAGCGAGCCCGCAATCTCCACGGCTCCGTCGTCGTTCGGCGCGCTCCTTCGCCATTTCCGATCGGCCGCCGGTCTCACCCAGGCCGAACTCGCGGCACGAGCCCAGCTCAGCACCCGCGGCATCAGCGATCTCGAACGCGGGTTGCGCTCGTTCCCCCATGCCTACACGGTCTCCCTCCTCGCGAACGCGCTTGACCTCTCCCAGGCGGAGATCGACGAGCTCGAGGCCGCCTCCCAACCACCCCGCCGCACCATCCCCAAACCGCGTCCACGACCGATCGCTCCGATCCCATTGCCCCTCTCTTCGCTGATCGGCCGCCAACCCGAGCTTGCCGCGCTGCGCTCGCTGCTGCTGGACGACCGGCACCGTCTTCTCTCCCTCATCGGTCCAGGCGGCGTCGGCAAAACGCGCCTGGCCCTGACCCTCGCCGCCGATCTCGCCGGCTCCTATGGCGACGGCGTCGCTTTCGTTCCTCTGGCTTCGGTGCTCGACCCCGCCCTCGTCCCCTCCGCGATCGGCTCGGCCTTCGCGATCCGGGAGCGCGGGACTCAGACCATCCTGAGACTCCTCCGATCCTCCCTCGCCGACAACCACGTCCTGATCGTGCTCGACAATTGCGAGCACCTCCTCGCCGCCGCACCCGCGGTCGCCGACCTGCTTGGCTCCTGCCATCGGCTCGCCATCCTCACCACCAGCCGCGCCCCACTCCGGATCGCGGGCGAGCACGTCTTCGCCGTAGTCCCCCTTTCCCTCCCAGACGAGCGTTCCGGCAATTCGGTCTCCAGCATCGCCACCAGCGACGCGGTCACCCTTTTCGTCCAGCGCGCCCGCGCCATCGCACCGGGTCTTGCCATCACCCCCGCGACGGCAGGCGCGATCTCCGAGATTTGCCGCCGCCTCGATGGTTTGCCGCTGGCGATCGAACTTGCGGCCGCCCACACGCGGGTTCTCTCACCGTCCGCCCTCCTGGCTCGGATGGGATCGGGGCTCGCCGTTCTCGCCGGTGGTCCCCGCGATGCGCCCGCCCGCCACGCAACCCTCCGCGACGCGATCGCCTGGAGCTACCACCTGTTGTCTGCGGACGAGCAACGCCTCTTTCGCTCGCTGTCGGTGTTCGTCGGCGGCTTCACCGTGCAGGCGGTCGAAACCATCGTCTGCCCGGATCCGACGACGCTGCCCGACGAGACCCCCGATATCGTCGGAACCCTCGCGGGACTCCTCGATCAAAGCATGGTCGTTCGCACGACCGACCCGCGAGGTGAGTCCCGCTTTTCCATGCTCGAGACGATCCGCGAGTTCGCCATCGAGCAACTTGAACGGCACGGCGAGCACCGGCGGGCGCGGGATCGTCACGCGCAATGGTGCCTGGCGCTGGCGAGGGCGTCGATCGGCGACGACCCCTCCTCCGCCGACCTGCGGACGCTGGAGACCGAACACGCAAATCTCCGGGCGGCACTGGTCTGGCTGGAACAGACCGTCCAAGGTCTGCGCCTTCTCCAACTGGTCACCGCCCTCGGCGTTTTCTGGCAATACCAGGGTCACCTCGGTGAGGGCCGGAACTGGCTGGAACGGGCCGTCACCCTCTGTCCGATGGAGGTCGCGCCACCCGACCTCCTGGCCGATGCCTGCTTCGACCTCGGACACCTCATGCTCCTCCAGGGCGACCTTGAACCGGTGGAATCCCAGATCGCGCGGGCCCGCGCCCTGTGGCGCGGCCTCGGCAATCGAGTCGGAGAGGCGATGGCGCTTTCGGAACTCGGCGCGCTGGCGGAACGTCGCGGCGAAGATGACCATGCCGAAGCCAACTTTCGCGCGGCACTCGTGATCGAAAGAGAAACCGGCGCGACGCGCTTCGCCGGCGAAGAACTCGAAAATCTCGCGGACACCGCCTACCGGCGGGGTGATCTCGCGCGGTCCGCTGCCTACTCCGCGGAAGCGGTCGCCGTCTGCCGTGCCGCCGGTCTCCCCATCGGCATCGCCCATGCCCTTGTCGGCATCGCCCAGGTCGCCTCCGCGCGTGGAGACCCCGACCGTGCGGCCTCGGCCCTGGAGGAGAGTCTCTCCCTCGTCCTTGAACACGGCTACCAACTCGGCATCGCCGATGCCTTCGCTGGCTGGGCAACCGTCGCCCTCGCCCTTGGACAACCCGCGCGTGCCTGCCGCCTGCTCGGTGCCGCCGGCGCGCTCTGCCAGGCCACCGGCGCCGCCCGTCCGATGCACGAGGAGCAGTACCGGCGCGCCCTGGCCGCCGCTCAACGTGCCCTCGGTCCGGATCGATTCCACGCCGCCTGGAGCGAAGGACACGCGCTCTCGCTTGCGGACGCCGTCTTCGAAACCATCCTGGTCGTGGAACCGCCTGCTTCCCCCCGCCACCTGCCTTCGTCTCCCGCGGATCTGACCGCTCGCGAAGCCGAAGTCCTGCACCTCGTCGCCGAGGGTCGGACCAATCCGGAGATCGCCGCCGCGCTCGGCATCCGCCCGAAAACCGTCGCGAACCACGTCGCGGCCATCCTCGGCAAGTTTGGCGTCGAGACGCGCACCGCGGCGGTCGCCTACGCCATTCGCCACGGTCTCGCCTGAACCATCCTCGTGGGCGCAAACCAACCCTGGAATCTCGGCAGGACATAGGTCATCTGACCGATGCGCTCCGGCCTTCCCCGCCGTAGCATCGACTCGGGCAAACGCCGTCCGTCTCTGAACCCGCACAACCGCACCCGATCGAGCCACCGCCGCGGAGGAGTCCCGTATGGACGGTCAGCGCTTCGACGATTTGGCGCGGAAGTTGGCCGGCGTCTCCTCCAGGCGCGGCCTCCTTCGCGCGCTCGCCGGCGGTTCCGCCGGCGTGTTGGCGTCGCGCCTGTTCGGTCCCGACGCGGACGACGATGTCGCCGCGCAGACGACCTGCACCCGCTCCGGGCAGGCGTGCACCGCCGACGGCGAATGCTGTGCAACGATGGTCTGCCGCCGGGGCATGTGCCGCCAGGGCTGCCGCATCGACGGCACGTTCCGCCCCACCGGCAGCCGCAATCCCGACAACGCCTGTCTGGCCTGCCGCCCCGGCAAGAGCACCACCGACTGGAGCCCGGTCAACGACGGCACGACCTGCGACGACGGCGACCTCTGCACCACCGGCGACGTCTGCCAGGCGGGCGTCTGCACCGGCGGCAAGAAGAAATGCGGCAAGTGCCGGACCTGTGACCCCGCGACCGGCGCCTGCTCGGCGGTTGCCAATGGCACGCCATGCGACGACGGCAACCTGTGCACGGTCCTGGACTATTGCCAGGACGGGGTCTGCCACCCTGGCGAAAAGCTCGGATGCGTCCATCACCCGTGCCAGCACTCCAAGTGCAACCCGGCGACCGGACAGTGTGAGCTTAGCCCCGTCGCCGACGGCACCGCCTGCCGCACCACGCCGGAGGACGCCTGCCACACCAGCCGTGGCATCTGTCAGGCAGGCGCCTGCGTCGCCACCGCCAAGGTCTGTGCGGCCTGCCACACCTGCGACCCGGCGCGCGGCTGTGTCCGCCTCGCCAACGGAACCGCCTGCGACACCGGCGACCCGTGCCAGAACGGTACCTGCTACGCCGGCGTCTGCCAGGCGACGCCGAAGACGTGCGGACGTTGCCACGCCTGTGAGCCGGGCGTCGGGTGTGTCCAGGTCGCCGCGGGCACACCCTGCGACGACTTCAACATCTGCACTGAGCAGTCCCATTGCGACGAGAACGGTTTGTGCGTCGGGACGCCCAAGACCTGCCCCCAATGCCAGAAATGTGTCCAGGAAGCCGGCGGTTGCGTCGCCTTCGGCAACGACCCGTGCGAGATGCCCTGCTATCAGGGCACCTGCGCCGGCGGCGAGTGCTCTATCATCATCGAGGAAAAGGATTGCAGCGCCCTCGATTCGGCGGACGGGTGCCAGAAGGGGCAGTGCGATCCCGAAACCGGCCAGTGCCTCGCCGTGGCCGTCGCCGACGGCACGCGGTGCGGCGATTTCTCCAACCCCTGCGCCATGGATTCTTGCCAGGACGGACTCTGCAAGCCGAGCTGCTGCCTTCTCGGCCAGGGCGAAACCTGCGTCAATGACTCGGTCTGTTGCCGTGGCCTGTACTGCGTCGAGACGATGCACCTCGATGCCTTCCTCAACATCGTCCTCGAAGACAAATGCTCCAGTTGCGAGTCGCGCGAAGGCGAACCCTGCTTTCCCGAACACGGCGATGCCGGTTGCTGCCCATCGCAAGAGTGCGTCTGCGACAGCACGCAGGTGATCTGCCAAAGTGGTGGGGGGTGGGCTTGCAAAACGCACTGAGGGAGCCGAACGCGTCCAGCCGATGGGATCCCCGCCTCAACGCGATCAAGTGCATCGCCGAATCCGGCTGATCCCTGAGCCGCCGAACACAACGCGAACCCCGAGGGCAGAAATCTGCCCTCGGGGTTCGCTTGCCCCTTGATGGAAACTGCGGTGCGTCAAACGTCGTACTTCAGATACTGCTCCGAGATCCACCCCAGGTATCCATCGACCTCGACGTACCGGAATCCGCCCGACACCCAGTCCGAAACCGAAACCGTCGTCCCCTTCGCCACCACCTCCAAGACCTCGTCGTTCGTCGAAGGCCCGTGCCGCAGGTTCACGTTCGCCGTCGTCTTGGCGGTCCCGAAAAACGCCGCCCCCTCGGGCGAATCGGCCAGGATCAGGTAGTCGCCGTAGGCCCAGCCGGTCGCGCCCTTAAGACTGACGTGCCGGAACCCGTTCTTTGCCTTCCCGGACACGAGCGCGACCTTCGCCCCCTTCGGGATGACCACGATCACCTTGGCGCTGGTGCTCGGCTGCTCCCGCAGGTTCAGGTTCACCGTCGCCTTCAGAAACGTATACTCCTCCGCCCCCGCCGGCATCGCCTTCACGACCCCGCCCGCAACGACCGCCGCGCCGGCCGTCGCCATCACCCGCAGCATCCGCCGCCGGTCGAACCGCTTCCCCATCGCCTCATCCACACCCATCAGAACCTGCCCGATACCCTGCTCGAACCCACTAACCACCGTCGTCTCCTCTCGGTCACACAGACCGTCGTCTCTCCGCTTACCTCTGGCGGAACCATTCGCCGCCGACGTCACCATCCTATGTTCCATCCGCCCCGTCGCCATCCGTGACAATCACTGATTTCACCCCACCCGATCCCGCTATCCCCGTATGTGATTTCACGTAGCCCCGCCCTCCGCCCTCCGCCTACCCATTGACGTCTGCCCCGCTAATCGCTATCGTGTCCCCGCGGCGCGACGCACCGGCCTGGCCATCCGATCGTCGGACCGCACCCAATCCACCCCACGTAGGAGGTGCGCGTATGCCGTACATCAGAAATCCCGGCAGCCCGGCCTAGTCGCGGGGCAATCCCCACGACCACCGGAATGTCAAAGACCACGGGGCGGTCCATTCGGGCCGCCCCGCTTTCTTCGCCCCCCACGGGCAGCTTCAAAGCACTCTGACCCGAACGTCTGTCATCGGAAAATCCCGCGCGTTGCGCGTGACGATCACCGCCGAGTGCTCCCGCGCAACGGCTGCGATCAGCGCGTCCGGCGTTTTCAACTGAATCCCGAGCCGCGCAAAATCGTATCGGTACGCACCCGCTTGAATCGCCGCTCGCCGGCTCACGTCCCAATAGGCAAACGCGCGAAGGAACGCTCCCTGCAATGCTCTTTCCAGCGGAGGAACACCCGCGAAGAACTCCGCGATCTGAACGACACAGATGGCGACCTCTTGTCTCGCCACCACCAACGCCCGAACAACCGAGCTTACCGGCTCAACCGCCCGCGAGAGGTCGATCAGCACGTCCGTGTCAACGATGTATCTCACGACGCGACTTTGGACTCAGTCCTCCGTTCCCACGGATCGTCCCAGGTCCGCCGCTGTTCCTTCACCCACTCCAAGGCCGATTCGCTCGTCTCCCACTCCGGTATGTCAACATCCTTCAACGATCCCACAAACTCGTCAAACGCCCGCAGTCGGTCCTCGGCTTCGAGTTCCCGCTGCGCCGCCCGCGCAAGAAACTCGCTCCTCCGCCGCGGTCCGACCCGCCGGTCGATCTCCTCGACCACCTCCTTCGGTAGCAACACGTGCGTTCGCATCATCCCAGTGGCCACGACCAACCTCCTCGGCCGCCACGACTCCAGGGAGACATCATATCACACAAGCGTGGGACGACATCCCGTTCGTTCGCCACCCATTCGTGATTCTTCGAACTACTCCGGGCCGCCGCGCTCGCACATGCGGGCATCCCGAGCGCCAGCGAAGGCTCTCTCTCCGAACAAGCAGTTCGCGCGAACTCAGCGCCTCTCATCGATAAAGATCTCCCACCGCTTGACACTCTCCAGCCGGAGAATCCCGTTCACGTACCACGGATCGACCTTCAACTTCTCCCGCACCTCCCGCTCGTCCTCCGCGTACACCACCAACACCGCCCCACCCTCATCACTCAACGGCCCACCCAGCAAGATAAACCCCTCCTCCACCAACCCATCGATAAACGCCGCATGCTCATCCCAATACCGCTGCTCCCGCGCCCCCTTTGCCGGATCCCGATTGGGACCGGCCGAGGAGAGGATCATGAACGTTCGCTTTCTTTCCAAGAGAGCCTCCTTCGCCACGCACGACGACGGGCTCCGAAGCGCCCCGTCGTTCCCTCTGTCATGACGGCTTTCCAACAGACTCACGTGGACGGCGGTGAACCTCGCAACGACAACAGTTGGACATCCGGCATCGGAAAGTCGCGCACGTTGTTCGTCACCAGAATCGCCGACTGCGCCCGCGCCACCGCCGCGATGATGGCGTCCGACGTTCCAATCGGTTGACCCCGCCGGTCGAAGTCATACTGGTCGGTTCCCGCCCGACGCGCGGCCTCAAGCGAGATCTCCCAATACTGAAGCTCAGCGAAAAACGTGTCCCAAACCGGTCGCTCGCTCGGCGCCAATCCCCGGTAGAACTCCGCAATCTGAATCCCACACACTCCCACCTCGTCGCCACCGTCGATCCAACCGCGAACCTGCGCCCGCGTCGTCCCGACCGACTTCGACAGATCGATCAAGACGCTCGTGTCGAGCATATAGCGGGTCACGACCGATCCCGCTCCGCTTCGGCCCATTGATCGCGTGTGCCCGCCCGCCGAAGGTCGCGCACCCACTCCTCCGCCGACTCCGACGTCTCCCACCCCGGAATATCGACATCCTTCAGCGATCCCGCCGCCCGATCAAACGCAGCCAGCAACCGCCTTCGACGCAACTCCTTCCGGGCCAACTCCGTCAGGAACTCACTCCGCCGCCGCTGACCAACGAGCTCATCGATCTCGTCCACCACCTCTTTCGGCATCACCACGTGCGTCCGCACGACCGACCCAACCACTGCGCTTCTCCTTCATGCCCCGTGGGATCGACTCATCCCAAAGCATATCACACAAAAGCGGGAGAGCTCTTCGCGCCACCCGGTAACTGCTTTCATTCGCCGACGAATGCATCTTGCCAGGAATACAAGCTCTGCCCCTCCCCCGCGTATGCGTCATACACATGCTGATACACCACCTCCGACTTCTCCCGCATCTCCACCAACGAATACGCCCGCGGCAACCCCTCCGCCAGCATCCGCTGAATCGTCACCTGCACCTGCGCCTTCGCCGTCTGCTTCTTCCGCCAGTCCAACACCAACTTGCCCCGCTTCAACGCCGCCAACAAATCCCGCGCCGCCGTCCGCACCTGCTCCTTCTTCGCCCTCAACCTCGGCCCCGGTTTGGTCAGCAGGTCCAACACCGCCAACTCCTCCTCCGTCAACCGATTCGTGTTCGCCCGTACGCAGGCATCGACCCGGGCCCTATCGAACTTGGGAGATTCGCAGTTTTGCAACCCTGCGGGCGCCTGGGGAAAGACGACGGAGAAGAGGCTGGTGGTCAGGCTCTTGGCGAAAAGACGGAGTAAAATGTCCATAGGGGCTCTACCCGATTATAGGGAGGAGCAGCATGGTGGTTATCTAACAGGGGAGGTTCGATGAACGGCATCCGAACATCCGCACTCCTCGCCGCCTCTGTCGCGATTGCGACCGTGGTCTTGGCCGCGCCGTGGAGCCGATCGACGGCTCAGGAGGAGGATCTTCACCCAGCCGTCTACGACCTCCAAACCCGCGTCGCCGTGCTTGAGACGCAAACCGCTGGCGGTTCTGTCGCCACAATCGGCTCGGTGCTCCACCTCGATATGAATGCGGCGTTTAACCCCGACTCGGGGGGATATACGTGCGACCAGGTCCCGCCCTTCACGAGCCACCTCGAACTCCTCAACGAAAGCCGGATCGTCGTCGGATCTGTTGACGGCAGCATCGGGCAGATGCAGGGGTTCTGTCTTGCCCATTACCAAGCCGACCTCTCCCTAGAGCCTGTTATGGACTTCGGGCGACGACGGTGATCAAGCGGTGGACCATCGGGCAGGCGAAGGCGAGGAAATGCAGGCCGACGACGGTTTCCGGCAGGCGTTCGTAATCCCGCGCGAGGCGGCGGAAGCGGGCGACCC
>DATBFX010000632.1:0-5450 GCA_036558305.1 Thermomicrobiales bacterium
GACGATGTGCCGACCTTCAGTGTTGCTGCCCGCCGCTTCGCGAGCATGGCGAGCATCTCCTCGTAGCCGGACTGGCCCGGCACCAGCCGCACGCCGCCGATCGGGGGCACGGAGCCGTCGCCGCCGAACGATTGGATGACAACCCCATTCGCGTCGCGGATGGTCACCCTCGCCTCCACCGCGTCGTCCCAGAACGACATCCCATCGTCGCCGACGACCGGGTGCCCTTCGACGGTGACGTAGCCGGTGAACGCTCCCGTCGCGTCGTAGGTCCGGTTGGTGAAGACGAAGTGGATGGCGCGTTCGGTGATCGGCACCCAGCTCCCCAGCGCCGGGTCGCTGGAGGTGAACTTGCCGTCGGCACCCACGCCGACGGTGGGCCGGTTCGTGGTCATGCTCCCGTCCGGTCCCCAATGGGCGACGGCGATGTCATCGGGCGCGCGGCCGACCAGCCAGGCGCCGACCAGTGGGTGATTGGCCATCTGGACGGCCGCCTCCGCGGCGGCGACCGGATGCGCGGCGGCCAGGCCGGCAGCGAGACCCGTGGCGCCAAGACCGGCCAGCGCGGCGCGACGAGAAAGGGAGCGGTCGGTTTGGTGACTGGTCATCGGAATCTCCTCCCGTTTGGGAACGGCAACGACGTTCGCGGGAGGGGCAACGAGCCGTCCCGTGGTCGAACGATGTCTTCTGATGCTCGCGTCCGGCTGTTCAGCCGGTGGGCGGCAGCGGCCACTGCCGCCCGATCCCCCATCGTAGCGAGCCGGTTGGGCGCGCGCGTCGTGCAAACCACGGACGTGCTTTCGTCGCTTCCGACCACGGGAACCGGGTTCTGACCAGGCCCTGCCGTCTACCGACTCAAACGACCCGCGGCCCCGTGGTTCGTGTCCCCAGCGTGCACGTGGACTCAACGTGGCACCACCAGGACTTCCCACCCACCTGCCACCCGCTCGGCGTGTTTGTCCTTCGCGGGACGACACCTCCACCCCGCTCCGTTGGTCTTGTCGGTCGGCATCCGGATGGTGATCCTCGGGGCGCGGGCGGGTGCTGAAGCGATCGCCGAGGATCGGCGCGACGCCATCGTCAGCTCGCGCGCCGCGCCTGGCACGGAGTGGGTTCGCTCTTTCACCCGGAGGGTTTGGTGGGACAAGGAGAGGGCATCGATTCAGGCCAGGCCGTGCCGTACCGCGTAGGCCGCCGCCGCCGCGCGGGACGGCGCCCCGAGCTTGCCGAGGATGCTGGCAACGTGGTTACTGACCGTGTGCCGGCTGACGAAGAGGGCCGCGGCGATCTCCCGGTCGGAGAGCCCCGCCGCCAGCAACGCCAGGACTTCCCGCTCGCGAGGCGTGAGACCGTGGCGAGCGGCGCTCCTTTCGACGATCCCCGCGCCGCGATCCGGTACCTCGACCGTCAGGGCCTCGGCGATGATCGCGTGCAGCGACAGCGCCATTCCGGCGGTGTGCAATTCGCCAAACCGGCCGTCGCCGAGGGCGGCGCGTGCGCCGGCTGACGCTCGGTCCACATCGCCGTCATCCGGGATGAGCGTCGTCACGCCCTGCCGGAGGAGCGCATCGACCCCCGCCAGGATCGTCGCTGCCCGTTCGGCCTGGTCGTGACCAACCGCGAGCGAGGCCAGCCCCGCCAGCGCCCTCATGACTGCCCATTGCCCGTCGCCGACCCAATGGCCGAGCGCTTCCTGGTAGGCAAGCGCCGCGCTCCGGTCGTCCCCGCGCGCTCGTGCCAACCGCGCCAGGCTGCAGAGCGACGCCATCACGCCCGAGGGATGGCCCAATGCGCGATGCAACGCGAGCGACGCTTCCGCGTACCGGGCGGACGTCGCGGTGTCGCCGATCCCAAAGGCGATCCCGCTCAACACGCTCAAGGCGATCGCCTCGTCGGATTGGAGACCGAGTTCGTGCCACAGACCGGCCGCCCGCTCCATCAGCGGTTGGGCACGGTCCCATTGGCGCTGCACGTTGGCGATGAGACCGAGGATGTGCGTCGCGAGGGCGACGAGTTCCTTGTCACCAATCGCCTCGGCGAGCGCGAGGCCGGCACCAGCCAGGGGCTCCGCGGACGAAGGGCTCCCCTGTGTCCAGATGACCAGCGACAGACCCGTGGTCGCGCGACAGCGCGCCAGTGTCGGCGCATCGGCGGTGTGCGCCAGGGCCCATTCCAGCCATCGACGGCCTTCGCTGAGGTGCCCATGGCGGTGCCAAAAGACGGCCAACCATCCGGCTAGGAAGAGCACACCCTCTGCATCGCCGCTGGCGGCCAGGTGACCGAGCGCCGCCCGGAGGTTGGCATGCTCGACCTCGATGCGCCGAAGGCGATCGTCGATGCGCTCGCCCGGCGCGAGGTGATTCGGCTCCAGCCAGCCGCCCAAGCCGGCGAAGTACGCGGCGTGCGCATCCCGCGCCGCGTTTGCCTCCCCGTGGGTCTCCAACCGTTCCAACCCGTACTCCCGCACCGTCTCCAGGATCTGGTACCGCGGCACCTCCCCTGCGCCTGCCTCCTGCCGTACCAGGCTGGCATCCACGAGCGCGGCAACTCCATCGAGGACGGAGGGGACAGGGGTCGGGGGACAGGGGTCAGAGAGTCGTGGTTCCGTCCCCTGTCCCCCGACCCCTGTCCCCCCGCAGACCGCCTCGGCCGCCTCCAGTGTGAAGCCGCCGGCGAAGACGGCCAGGCGGCGGAACAGCACTTGCTCGGCCGGGGTCAGCAGGTCGTAGCTCCAGGCGATGGCGTCCCGCATCGTCCGCAACCGCGCGGGGAGATCCAACCCGCCGCCGGTCAGCAGCGGCAACCGTCGCTCCAACCGTGTCAGGAGCGCCGTCGGCGGGAGGACCTTGATCCGCACCGCGGCCAACTCGATCGCCAGCGGCAGCCCGTCCAAGCGGCGGCAGATGGCGGCCACCACGGGCCCGTTTTCGGGAGTCAAGGCGAACTCCGCCCGCACCGCCCGCGCCCGCGCGACGAAGAGCCGCACCGCCGCCGGCACCATCATGCCGTTCCCCTCGACCGATCCCGCCACGACCAACGGCGAGACCGGTTGCTCTTGCTCGCCGGAGCAGCGCAACCGCACGCGACTCGTGACCAGGATCGTCAACCCGGGACACGCAAGGAGCAGCCCGGCGACGACCGGCGCTGCCTCGACCACGTGCTCGAAGTTATCGAGCACCAACAACATGCGCTTGTCGCCCACGAACGCCGCCAGTCGGTCGGCGACCGGGCGATCGCGGCCCTCGCGAACCCCCAGCGCCTGGGCGATCGCGGATGCCACGAGCCCGGGGTCGCGGATTTGGGTGAGACCGACGAACCACACTCCATCCGGGAACGCCTCGGTAACCGCGGCGGCGACGGCCAGCGCGAGCCGGGTCTTGCCCACCCCGCCGGGACCGGTCAACGTCACGAGGGGGACGTCGTTGCGCACCAGCAACGCACGCAGGCTCGCCAGTTCGCTCTCCCGGCCGATGAGCTCTGTCCGGTGCCGCGGGAGCGTCGCGACAACGGCGGGATCCCGTGCAGGGAGCGCGATCAAGCGGGGTGGCGCCGTGGGTATCCGCATCGGCGACGGAGCGGGACGCCGGTGCCCTGCCCGGTAGCGGGCGACGTCTGCCGGGTCGATCCGGTAGACGCGGGCGTGCAGGGTGGCGGGCAGGTCGCCGCGGCCGATGGCGCGGCGGACGGTGCGCTCGCTGACGCCGAGGACCGTGGCGGCTTCGCGGGCGGACAGGGGCCAGGTGTCCGCAGCACCGGACACGCCATCGGTCGTCTCACCGTCCGCTGCCCGCTCGTCCATGGCCGCCGATGCTACGCGCGCGGAACGGCGTGCGCAAGGGGCGACCAAAGGCCGTCTGGAGTCGCGGTGCCGGTCCCATCACGCCGGGGATTGCAGACGACGGTTCGGCCGGTCATCATCTACGGCAGATCGACGGCGAATCGCCGAAGACGACGGTCGAACCGATACGGGCACACGGAGGGTCAATGTTTCGACGGGGGTGTTGCTGCGGCGTGATCGTCCTGTTGGGTCTCTGCGTCGTCGCCGGCGCCCTCGGCTATTTCGTTGGACTGCCGCAACTGCGCCAAAACATGCGTGCGCCGCTCGAAGACGCCGTCGGTACCCAAATCGCGCGCGAACTCCAACCCGTGTCGGGCATCCGAGCCGCCCCCGGTACCTACGTCATCAGCCAGGACGACCTCAACACCGCCCTCCGCTCCGAAGTCGGGCAAACCGGCTTCGTCGACGATGCCGCGATCACCCTCACCCCGACCGGCTTTGCTCTCCGCGCCCACTTCTCCAACGGCGGCGGTGACGTCACCTATCGGGGGAACGTCGCGGCCGTCGACGGCCGACTGCAGGCGACCGACTTGACCGGTGATGGCATCATGACCACTCTCCTGCCCGCCGGCGAGGTCGGGAAAGCCCTGGAAAACGTCGTCAACGACTACCTCACCACCAACGGTCTCCAACTGACCAACGCCAAACTCGGCAACGGCACCCTGACCCTCACCACCAAGGCGGCCTGACCTGAGACACTACCGGCTACCGGCTACCGCCTACTGGCTCACGGAAGGAGACGTTCGTTGAAAATCACCGCCGTCAAGGGGTTCCCGGTCAAGGTTGGCCATCGCAACCAGTTCATCGTCAAGATCGAGACGGACGAGGGCCTCAGCGGCGTCGGCGAAGGAGGCATCTCCGGCCACGAGTTGGCGATGCAGGGGATGCTGGAGCACTTTGCGGGCTTCCTGGTCGGGATGGACCCGCGACGGATCGAACACGTCTGGCAAACGTGCTACCGCGGCGCCTACTTCGAGGGCGGCAAGATCGTCGCGGCCACCCTCTCCGCCATCGACATCGCCCTCTGGGACATCCTCGGCCAGTCGCTCGGTGTCCCCGTCTACCAACTCCTCGGCGGCGCCTGCCGCGAGAGTTGCCCCTGCTTCGCTACCCCCGGCTCCCTGACCGGTCCCGAAGTCGTCGAGCGCGCCAAGGAGTTTGCCGCCCAGGGCTGGAAGGTCCTCCGCTTCGGTCCCGGGATGCCCGATCCCGACTGGACAGCCGGCGACGGCGCCGTCTACGAACCGCTCGACTCCCTCGATCTGGCTGCCCACTGGATTCGCGAGGTCCGCAGTGCCGTCGGCACCGGCGTCGAGCTTTCGATCGACTTTCACCACCGCCTCTCCGTCGCCGAAGCGGCCCTATTCTGCCAGAAGATCGCCGACGTCAACCTCTTCTTCCTGGAAGAACCGATCCGCGCCGAGAACCACAAGGCCTACCAACAACTCCGGACGATGACCCCGATCCCCTTCGCCATCGGCGAAGAGTTCTCCAGCAAATGGGCCTTCGCCCCCTTTGTCGAGGAAGGCGTCCTCAACTTCGCCCGAATCGACGTCTCCAACGTCGGCGGTCTGACCGAGGCGCGCAAGGTGGCCGGTTGGTGCGAGACCCA
>DATBFX010000633.1:0-27530 GCA_036558305.1 Thermomicrobiales bacterium
AACCGTCGATCGCCGGGTTCGAGGTCGGGGTCGTGGGAGCGTTTCTGGCCCAGGTAATCGACGCGACGGCATTCCGTGAACTGGGAGCGCCCGCCGTGACTGGGTCGTCGACGCGGTCGACCTCCTCGAAATCGAGCTAACCCGGGACGATGGCCTACGCAACGACAGACGAACTAGCCGCAGCGCTGCGGGTCCGGGCGACCCCGGAAAACTCGGCGGCGCTGCAAGCTTGTCTTGACGCTGCGGCGGTCGAAATCGACCATGACTGCGACCGCCCCGACGACGACCCGATTCCGACCGGCGACCCGCTGGCCAATCGGGTGAACGTCCTACGGGCGGTCGAATGGTTCAAATCGCAAGACGCAGCGTTCGGCGTAATCGGGTTCGACCAAACGGGAGCGCTGCAGGCTCCCCGTGACGGGTTCAACCGACACGCGTTCACCCTGACGCCGCTGAAACGGCAATGGGGAATCGCTTAGGGTGGCGGGAACGCTGGCGCTAGACGAGGTTCGGGGGCGAGCTGCGGCCGCCCTCGAACCCGCCAGCGATTCGGACCCTACGGTCCTCGTCGACGTCGTCGACTCGCTTTCGCCGCCTGCGCTAATGCTCCTGTGGGGCGACCCCTGGCTAGAACCGCAGTCGATCGGGGTTGGAATGAACGGGTCGGGGTTGTGGACCGCCCGTTTTGAAATCCTCGCGGTCGCGTCGCGGGTCGAACCTGGGCCGGGAATCGCCATGCTCGAATCACTCGTCGCCTATGCGGTCGAGCGGTTGCGGGCGGACCCGTATCCCTGGCCGATAGCGACGCTCGACGCGCCGCGGCGTTACGACATTGCAAACGTCACCTATCTGGGCGCTCGAATCTTTTTCGACCTCCCAGTGACGGTCTAAAGGAAAGGAAGGGGAACCGATGGCCGGAGAACCGCAACCGCTCATTCTGAACGACGCCAGCCTGAAAATTTCGACCGACGACACGATTACGAACTTGAAGGAACTCGCCTGCGTTACGAACCATATCGAGCTGTCGCCCGACGTCTCAACGACGACGCTGGACACTATGTGCGGGTCCAAGGATTACCCCGGGACCGTGAAATGGGCGCTCGTCGCAACGCTCTATCAGTCGTTCGATACCGACGCGACGGAGGACGTCCTTTCGGCGGCGGTCGCGTTCGGCGAACCAGTCGCGTTCGAGGTCGTCGGTTACAAGTCGCAGGCGATCGGACCGGATAACCCGGCATGGTCGGGTTTGGTCATCCCGCAGCCTTACGCGCCGATCAACGGCGACGCGGGCGACGCGTCCGAAGTCGAACTCGAATGGTCGCTCGACGGTCCGCCAGTGAAGCGGGAAACCGCGACGGCAGCAGCAGCAGCGGCAGCAGCCAAGGAAGCGGCGGGTAAGTAATGCCGGACGGGGTCGAGGTCCGGGTCGAGGGGGTCGCGGAACTCGCCGAGGGAACCAGAATCCTCGCGGGTCGGATCGACAAGACGGCGACGAGCGAGTTCGGGAAGGTCGCCGACCGCACGGCCGGGCATATCCGCTCGTCGCTGCCCCACCGAACCGGACGACTTGCCGCCTCGGTCCTCAGTCGGAACCAGGGCGACGGCGCGATCGTCGCCATGGGCGACGGGGTCGCTTACGCCCAGTACGTCGAGTTCGGCGGTCGCGGGTTCCCCCATTCCCCGACCGGAAATTTCCTGTACCCGGCCGCGATGGATGCCGAACCGCTGCTAGTCGCAGCGGGCACCCAGGCGGCTGAACGAGCGATTGAAGGGATGCAATGGCCATCGCCCTAGAAACCCCGACAGAGGTAACGCTTTATCAGGAGGACGTCGCAGCGCCACGGTTCACGCCCCGCGAGCTGCAGGAGGTCAAGGCGATCCTTGGCCGATCGTTCACGCAGGTAATCAGTGACGAGGACACCGACGACAAGTTCGCCGTCCTCGCTTGGCTGAAACTGCGCCGGGCGGGTCATCCGATCGCCTGGGAAGAAATGCTCGACGTCGTTATCGAGGTCCGGGCGACCGACGCTGCGCCGCTGGACCCTATGAACGGGTCGCCGCCGACAACCTCGCCGCATTCTGCCGCTACTGGCGAATGACGCCGCGCGACGTCGACGAGTTGACGCCCGCCGAGTATCAGGCGTTTTGGCGCTTCGCGGAAAACGACGTCAAGGCGCAGGCCCGGGCGATTCGTAAGGCGCAGCAGAGGAAGCGGTAACGATGGCCGGTTCCCCCGTTATCAATGTCGTATTCAAGGCGGTTACCGACGACCTGAAAAAAGGGTTCAAGGACGCCAGCGATAGCGGTAAGTCGTTCGGCCAGAACCTAAAGGGCGTCGGCAAAGCGGCGGTCGTCGCGGGTGGCGCTGGCGGGTTGGCGCTGCTCGCGGTCGGGCTGAAAACGGGGATCGACGAAATGAGCCAAGCGGCCAAGGTCGGCGCTCAGACGGAAGCGGTCCTCAAGTCGACCGGCGGCGCTGCGGGGGTATCGGCGAAACAGATCGAGGGGATGGCCACGGCGCTAATGAACAAGTCGGGGATGGATGACGAGGCGATTCAGTCGGGCGAAAACCTCCTGCTCACGTTTACCAAGGTCCAGAACGTGGCGGGGAAGGGGAACGACATTTTCAACCAGGCGACCCGGACCATGCTCGATATGTCGGTCGCGCTAGGTCAGGACACGAAAACGTCAGCGATCCAGCTAGGTAAGGCGCTGAACGATCCCGTCAAGGGGATTACCGCGCTGCAGCGGGTCGGGGTGTCGTTCACGGCGGCGCAGAAGGAACAGATAGCGACCCTGGTCAAACATGGCGACACTCTCAAGGCGCAGAAAATCATTCTGGCCGAACTGAATCGCGAGTTCGGCGGATCGGCCGAAGCGGTCGGGAACACCCTTCCGGGTCAGGTGAACAAGCTAAAGGAATCGTTCAGCAACCTGGCTGGGGAAATGGTTAGCCAGCTAGCCCCCGCGTTCATTGCGATTACCAAGTTCCTGACTGAACACCCGGCAGCGTTCAAGGCGCTGGTTATCGCGGTGTTCGCCCTGGCAGCGGCGTTCGTCGTCCTGAACGCTGCGCTCGCGGTATCGGCGGCGTTGTCGGCGGGCCTGCTCGCTCCCATTGCCATCGTTATCGGGATCATCGCCGCCCTGGGTGTCGGTCTTTACCTGCTCGTTCGGAACTGGTCGACCGTCAAGGCGGCGCTTATCACGGGTTGGAACGCGGTTCGAGCTGCGGTCGTCGCTGCGGTAAACGGGATCAAGTCGGCGGTTACGGCCGTATTCAATTGGATTCGGTCGAACTGGCCGCTCCTCGTCGCCATCATTGCCGGGCCGCTGGGGATCGCGCTGGCGCTCGTTATTCGTAACTGGGCGGCTATCAAGTCGGCGACGGTCGCTGCGTGGAACGCGGTAAAGGGAGCGATTACCGCCGTCCTGGGCGCGATCCGTGGCGCTATTTCGTCCGGGTTCGCAGCCATCGTCGGGGTCGTCCGTCGCGCCATGACGTCGCTCGTCGGCGCGATCCGCGCTGGGGTTGGCGCTGCGGGCGCTGCCGCTCGCGCGATCGTCGCTGCCGTAAAGGGCGCGTTCAGCGGTGCCGCCGGTTGGCTGGTTTCGGCTGGCCGCGACCTCGTTTTGGGGTTCGTCCATGGAATCGAATCCATGGTCGGCGCTGCAGCGTCGGCGGCGTCGAAAGTCGCTCACGGCGCGATGAACGCTGCGAAAGGAATCCTCGGGATCGGGTCGCCGTCGAAAGTCTTTTACTCGTTCGGGCAGGACACGGTTCAGGGGTTCGCCAACGGGATAAACGCGTCGATCCCCAAGGCGCAGCAGGCGGCAGCGAATATGGCGGTCGCTGCAATCCGCGCGGCCCGAGGTCCCCTGTCGACCGCTGCGACGCAACTCGGCGGTTATCTGCAGCAGGCGTTCGGCGCGTCGCAGCAGGCGGCTAAGACCCCCGCCGAAATCGAACTGGCGAACATGGAAGCTGCCCGGGCTGAGGCGCAGCGCCAGCAGGCGCTAGCAGCCGCCCAGTCGCAAATGGCGGCAGCGTCGACCGACGATGAACGACTGGCGGCGCAGCAGGCCTACGACCAAGCGACCTATGACATTCGAGCTGCAGCGCTGCAGAAACAAGCCGAACAGGAACGCGCGGCGCTGCAGGGTACCCAGTACGTCCAGCAGCAGGCGTTCGATAAAGCGCTAACCAGTCTGCAGAACTACCTAGCGTCGAGTCATGCGACCGCCCAGGGCGCTCGAACGCGGATCAACAAGCTAATGAAGGATTTCGGGATCGACCTCGGAACCGCCGGGACCCTGCTCGGATCGAGTTTCGCGTCGGGCCTGGAAAAGTCGATCGGACAGGTAACCGCCGCCGCTACCAAACTGGTCGCGGCGCTGAAAAAGGCGATCAAGTCGGGCCTAAAAATCAGTTCTCCGTCGCGGGTCATGCGCGACGAGGTCGGGAAACAGGTTGTCGCTGGCATCGCCCAGGGAATCACGCAGAACTCGGGCCTCGTCGACCGGGCGCTCGCGTCGGCGATCCCGGGCATTGGCGACGGGGGCGCAGCGACGCTCCTGCAGCCGATCGTCGACGACCGGAACGTCGAGGTCCGAGTTTTCCTCGGGAATCAGGAGCTGCGGGGCATGGTCCGAACCGAAATCGTCCAGTCGAACCTCGGGGTCGCCCGAACGCTGCTCGCGGGATCGGTCGCGCGATGAGCGTAAACCCGACGATCGCGAAACCGACTCTGACGCTGGCGCTCGACCCGCCGCTCGACACGGTCGTCGCGACGGTCCTGGTTCCGTCTGGGACGACGTCGCTATTCCTGTCGCGGGTCGGTCCGTCGGGAACGCAGGCGTACGTTCGGGGTGCTAGCCCGGCGACGTTTTCTAGTAACCCGATGATCCTGCGCGATTATGAAGCGCCGCTCGGGGTGCCGCTCACCTATACGGCGATCGTTGCCGACGCGTCGGGGGCGCAGTCGCCACCCGATACCAAGGTGATAACGATTCCGGCGCTGGGGTGTTCGGATACCTGGGTCGTCGACATTGCGGTTCCGTCGAACTCGCAGCGGGTGACGTACGAACGCCTCGACGAACTCGACTATGAAGCGACGACGGGCGTTCACTACGTCTTGAACCGGCGAACGCCGATCGTTACGTCCGACATTGCCCGGGCACCGAAACTCGACGTATCGCTCCTAACCGATACCGACGACCAACGCGAGCGGGCACGGGCGGCGCTGGGGAACGGGGTTCCGATCCTGCTACGGACGCCACCCGAAAACGGCATCGGGAACCTGTACGTCACGGCGTTGGAATGGCGCGAGCAGCGGGTCGTAAATCTCGCGACGAACCAGGCGCGTCGGTTCCTGATTTCCGCCGTTCAGGTCGACCGGCCCGACCCGGGGTTGTTTATCCCGATGGCGCTGGCGTCCTACCTGGGGATTCGCAACGGGTACGCGTCCTATGCAGCGCTGAAAGCGGCGCGGGGAACGTATGAGGCGGTCGTTCACGATACGACGGTCGCGGGCGCTTACGACGTCGTTCCCTGGCCCCCCGACGACGTATGAGGCCGGTTAGCCAGCGGTTCCTCGCGGCGCTGCGCCAGTCGCATTCGATCGTCGCGACGGTCGACCTCTACTTTCCGGGTACGGGTTGGCTGAACGTTCCCGTCATCGGCGGCGAACTGACTTTCGACCGAACGGCGGTCATCCGCCGCAACGGGTCGGTACAGGTCCCCTGGTCGCTGCAGGCGGGCGTCGACCTCGGGGTGAACCTGCGAGCGCTCCCCCTCGGCGGGTACGCGTCTATCAGTCGCGGTGTTCGCTTCCCTGACGGGACGAGCGAATACGCCCGCCTCGGGGTCTATCGGGTCGAGTCGGTTACGTGGCTTACGGTCGAGGACCAAGCGACGATCGAACTCGCCGACCGGATGGCGCAGGTTCGGGACGAACCGTTTACCGCTCCCTTTGCGGTCGCTGGGAAGCGGGTCGCGGCGGCGGCAGCCGAGGTCGTATCAGGGGTGTTCGGCGGCGGGATCGCGTACCACACAATTTACGACCCGCCGATTTTCATTACCGATACGTTCTACTCGGGGAACCGCGATGACGCCCTGACGAAACTCGCGCAGTCGATCGGGGGCGAGGCGTATTTCGACGCCGACGGGAACTATGTTTTCGACGGCGCTCCCGGGACGATTTCGATAACGCGGAATGGGACGCTAACCGACGACTCGCCGCGGGTCACGGGGTTGTCGCAAACGAGCGACCTCGTTTCGGGGATGACGGTTTACGGGGTCGGCCTGCCGCCGGGTCGTCGCATCCTGACGATCGACTCGGCCTCGCAAATCACCCTGAACGGTCCTGTCAATACGCGCGGCCAGAAAAACGCTCGCGGGGTCGCAGGGTCGCCGGTCCTGACGAAAATCAGTGACACGACCGACCTAACCCCGGGCATGGTCGTAACGGGTCCCGGGGCGCAGGCCGGGACGACGCTGCGTAGCGTCGACGGTCCCGACCAAATCACCCTGTCGAAACCCGTTACCGCGACCTCGGTCGACTATGAATTCCTCTACGTCTTTACCGTGCCGAACCCCGTCCAGCTCGTTTTCACGGGGGCGTCGGGGAACCTGACCGCTCCCGTCTGGCTGATCGACACGGGCGACCGAGGGGTCATGCTGAACGCTGAGGAGGCGCTAGACCGGACGGGTATCTATAACGGCGTCCTCGTCGAGGGTCAGGCCGACGCGAGCGACGTTCCCGTGTCGGCGCTCGTCGTCGACAACAACCCGTCATCCCTGACCTACTGGGGCGGTCCGTTCGGGCGGGTCGTCAGGATCGAGCAGTCGTCGGCGGTTCAGACTGCGACCCAGGCGCAGCAGGCGGCGCAAGCGCTCCTCTCAACCAAGCTAGGCCTGACGCGATCGCTCGTCCTGACCGCTGCGCCGAACCCGGCGCTCGAACCCGGCGACACAATCCGCGTTCGGTTCGTCGACGGTCGCGACGAGCTGCATACGGTCGACGCGATCCGGCTCGACCTCGGACCCGAGGGGGCGCAGGAGCTAACGACGCGGTCGGTATTCACCCCCGCGTCGAGCGAGCGTCAAGTTCCGATGCCGCGACGACCGTTCGGGGTCTATTACGGGCGGTCGGCATGGCTGGAAGCGCGTAAGGGTCGGCGACGCCGGGAGGCGCTTACCCGATGAGTAGCGCCCTCGACGTCATCCAGAATTCTGAGGCTCCGACCCCGCCGCCGACTAGGTCGCTGGCGAACGTTCTACGTGCGGCGTTCGACAAGGGAACCCCGCTGCGGCTGATCGTCGCCAAGGCGCTCCCCGACTCCGGCCAGAATGCGAACGCTTACCTGAACGTCGAAATCGAGGGGGTCGCCCTGACGGTCCCCAAGGTGGCGAACGCGGGCCTCGGGGGAGCGGCGGGCAACTATCCGGTTTACGTCGTCGTTGCGGACGATTTCGTCCTGGCGGTTGGAACCGTGACCAAGACGTCATCGGCTGCCGGTCCTCTGTCGGGGTCGTCGTTGTCGATTTCGGGAACCGCGTCGATCGGCGGCGACCTGACCATGGGCGCGAGCGCCGACATTCGCTGCCGCGACCTGTTTTGCCGGGGCGCTGCGCTCACGGGCAGCCTGTCGGTTTCCGGGTCGATCGGGGGCGCGTCGCTCGACGTCGGGAGCGGCGGAATCGCCGGCGGCGTCCTGACCGCCCGAACCGGAATCTCGTCGAGCGGGGATATCAATGGCGGCGGCTGGATTCAGTCGCCGCAGATTCGGACCAATAGCGATTCGATCCGTGCCCAGGCGAACGCGCTGGGGTTTTTCGGTCGCTCCCCCATCGGTCGGCCGGTCGTTTCCGACACGGGGAACGCCCTCGATATCGCCCGTTCGGTTTCGCAGCAACTCGAAAACCTTGGGCTGATCGACTTCCAATGAGCCGACTCGTCGCGTTCCGGTTTCAGGTCGATTTTTCGCTCGTTCAGCTCGACGACGACGAACCAGTGAACGAGTTCCCGCAAGCGCCAGTCGTCCTCTACGGGTTGGGAATGGCCCGGGACTGGCTCGACTCATTGCCGCAACTCATCGCCGACGCAGAGTTGCGGTTACTCGCAACGAATCGAGAGGAGGCCTCGAATGGGAGCGACCCCGACATACGCTCTGCCGTACCCTGAACCGGCCGACCCCGCCGACGTTCCGGTCGATATGCAGGAATTGGCGCTGGCGCTCGACGGCCAAATGATCGGCCGTTGGTTCGTCGACGCTAAGGGCGACCTCATCGCCGCGACCGCTGCCGACACGGTCGCTCGTTTGCCGGTCGGCGCGACCGGCCAAATCCTGACGGTCGACCCGACGCAAGCGACCGGCCTACGCTGGGCGAATCCTCCCAGCGGCGCTGCGCCGTCGTACGGAACGACGCTCCCCGCGACGCCCAGCGACGGGCAGGAACATATCCTGGTCGACTCGCTCACGAACCCGACCTACCAATGGCGGTTCCGGTACAACGCCGGGTCGACGTCGGCCTATAAATGGGAGTTCATCGGCGGCGACGCGCTGGCCAGCGCCGACGCGAGCGACGTTCAGATCGGCGCGACGACCGGGCAATGGCTGGACCCGGCAACCCCTGGCCCGCTCGTCACGGTCCCCCGTCCGGGCGATTACGACGTCGAGGCTATGTCGAGCGTCTATTCGACGGTTGCGAACGCGACCGGATTCCTGGGCCTGTGGCTGGGAACCGCGACGAGCATTGCGAGCATTGCCTACGTCGCTGCGGTTGCGAACTCGCAAATCGGGTTCACGATTCTGGGAACCGGCCTCGCAGCGTCGACCGATATCCGCTTGCGCTACTTCCAGTCGCAGGCGAATCATCACTATACGAACCGGATCATCCGGGTTCGCCCGCGGCGGGTCAGCTAGTGACCCTGGCGACCTATGCGGAGTTGTACGCCCAGCCGGGTCTACTGACGAACGAGCAGTCGCCTTACGACCTCGCAGCGCTCGTCGGCCATGGTTACCGCTGGCTTTCGTTCGAGGCGGTCGACGGAACGCTCCTGTACGACTGGAACCTCGAACCGGCGCGAGCTGCGGGATTGTCGCCCGGCGTTTGGGGGGTGACCTACGGCGACCATGACAACCCCGACCCGGACGTTTTCTACCGTGACGGGTTGGCGCTGGGTCGGCAGGCGATCGAACTCGGCGCTGAACATGTCATGGCCGATATCGAGGCCTGCGCGAAGGGAACCCGCAGTAACGCCGGGCTATGGCCGTACGTGAGCGGGGTTCGGGATGGCGGTTGGTCCGGGCCGGTCCACCTGACGACGCTGGGGTCGCCGTCCGATCCTGAACGCTGGGATTACGAAATCGACGTCGACTCGTTCCTCGACACGGGCGGCGGGGTGTTCCCGCAGGCGTATTACAACGATTACGCCGATTACCTCCCGGCGAACTGCTCGACCTACTGGACGCGGGTCGGGGTTCCCGCCGGGCGGCTAAACATGATGATCGGCCTCTATACGGGGTTGCGAGGTCGGATCGACGGCGAGGAATGGGTCGGACTATTGACGGACGCGGGAATCGGGCGGAACCTGTCCATATTCATGGCGCAGCATGGGACGAAAGCGGATTGGGATTCGCTCGAAACCCTGACGCTCGCCGACGATCCAGCGCCCGACTGGTGGACACTCCCCTACCCGACGAACCCGAACCCGCCAGCGGTCCAGCAACCGCGCTGGCTTTACCCGCCCGATATCGGCGGCGGCTATGAACCGTCGTCAGACGGTCCCGACGTCCGGGCATACAAAATCGCCGTCTGTCGACTCGGCCGCTGGCCCGCCCCGAAAAACCAGTTCGACGAGGATTACTCGAACGGGTTCGCCCATGGGAAGGACAATACGGTCGCGAACTCGGGGATCGAGGGAATTCAGCGACAGTCGGGCCTCGACGATACGGGCAACCTCGGGAAAAACGTCTTTCAGGTCCTGCGAACGGCGCTGATCCCGGCCGGGCTACCGAACGCAGGGGAACCCGCGTTCACGCCCGAGGCGATCGCGCTCCTGACCGAATCGAAATGGTGGCAGTACCCATACGAACAGGGTCCCGGGCCAAAGGTCGATTTCCCCCGTTCGCTTTACGCTCCCGATTGGCCGGGGCAGCCGACCCCCGCCGACGGTCCCGACGTCCAGGCGTATAAGCGGGCGGTAAGCCGGTTGGGTCGCTGGCCATGGCAGCAGTTCTCCCAGGCGTATACGAACGAGTTCGCCCATGGGACGAGCGGCAGCGTCGCCGACTCCGGCGTCGAGGGATTGCAGCGCCAGACGCCCGGCCTCGACGACACGGGGAACCTGTCGAAAAAGGGGTTCGAGATTTTGCGCCGGGCGCTGATCCCGCCGAGTCTGCCCCATGGTCACGAATACGCGTTCGACGAAAAGGCGCTCGACCTCCTGAAACAAGCGAACGAGCAGCAGGGGTCGGGTAAGACGATCCGCCAGCAGGCTCTCGCAGCGGCGCAGGGTCAGGTCGGCTACTGCGAGTCGCCGCCCGGGTCGAACCAGAACAAGTTCGGGTCGTGGTACGGGATGAACGGGGAACCATGGTGCGCGATGTTCGTTACCTGGGCGTTCGAGGCGGGAACCGCTGCCGGGTCCGAGTCGTTCGCCAAGGGGAGTTACTACGCGTACGTTCCCTACGTCGTGAGCGACGCCCAGGCCGGTCGGCGCGGCCTTACCCTGACGTCGTCACCCCAGCCGGGCGACCTCGTCTGTTACGACTGGGACGGCGGGGGCGCGGACCATATCGGGATTTTCAAGGAAGGGAACGCGACGAGCTGGCGGGCGATCGAGGGAAATACCTCGACCGGGAACAACTCGAACGGCGGTCAGGTCATGGACCGCCAGCGGTCACGGTACGACGCCGCCCAAGTCTGGTTCGTGCGGGTGGCGAACTAGCGGAAACGATTACCGACACCGAAAGGTGACGGGACCGTTCACTTTCGCGCGTTTGCAGCCGATTTCTAGGCGGTGGCAATCCGCACTTGACGACCCCGGGGGGTTGTGTGCAACGGTACCGCTTGCCGCAGTTCCCATAACCCCCGCCGCGAGGCGGGGTGCCGCTAGGGAAGGGTGTTCGGGAGGATGAGGGAACGCCCGTTCCGACCCTCGGATTTCCGCCCCTGGCCCGGACCTAGACCTAGTCCGTCAACGACGAGGAGGTCGGTCGCCGTTCCTGTCATGCGGGAAACGAGCGCTGCATTCGCTGGACGTATCCGCCTGTGCCGGGGCGACCTTGGCCAGCAGGAGTTCGCCGACCGGCTAGAGGTTTCCGTTCGGACCGTCCGAAACTGGGAGCGGGGTCACGTTCCGACAACGCTGCGGCTGCGGGATATCGCTGGCCGCTGCAGCGTGACGGTCCCATGGCTGATCGGCGACGAACCGCTCGCGCGATCGGACGCCCGGCGACTCGACGAGCTGCAGCGGCGCTCCCCGAGGCCCGCCGGGTGAAAACGAGCGCCAACCCCGACGGGACCCGCGAGCGGATCGACGCCGCGGTCGATCCCGATTACCGCGACCGCGACCGCCATATCGCCCATGTTCTAGGGATCGTCACCCAGGCCCGCAAGCGCTCGAACTGGCGCGAGTCGCAGCGCTACCGACGAGGAGCAGCCCGCCGATGATTTGGTTCGCCGTGTTCGTGGCGATCGTCGCCGGGATCGCATTCGGTCTGCTCGCCGTCGAACTGTCGGATCGTCGCGACGACGTCGGCGAGTATGAGAGTTCGCAACCGCCCTCGACGGAGGCGAACTCGCGACCTGCGGGAAACGTCCGGGTCCTACCTAGGGAGAGGTCCGACGGGGGGACCCGGACGGGATCGCCGTGAACGACCCGCTCCTGAAAGCCCGCGAGGTCGCCGACCTGCTCGGGGTCGAAATGGGAACCGTCGTCGACTGGGCGCTCGACGGGAAACTCCCGTTCGTTCGCCTCGGGGGAACCCCTCGCGGTCGGCTGCGGTTCCGACGCTCAGACGTCGAGGAAGCTATTCAGCGATGGACCCGTGCCCCCGATACCCTTTCCGACGACATACAAGGCCCGGCGTCGACAAGCGACCCGGGCCGTGGCAACGGAAAGGTTGGTTCCGATGCAAGACGCAGCATACGACCCGCCCGCCATGGGTGAGGGTCGAGGGCAACGCGGTTCGGTTCGGCAACTCCCGGGCGGTCGCTGGGAGGCCGTCTATCGCGAGGGCGGGCGCGGATCGCGCAAGCGGAAAAAGCGGTTCGACACTAAGCGCGACGCCGAGGCATGGCTGCTCGACCGGCTGGCCGAGGTCGACGCGGTTCGGAAGGGAACGACGTCGGCGCTCATCCTCGAACGCGAGGCGGGCCTGACGGTCGCAACGATGATCGAGCGTTACCTAGAGGCGCATGAGGCCGACGCGCCGACGCTGGGGAAACTCGCCGCTCACGGTCGCAGGATCGTCGACGCGTTCGGCGACCGGCTGGCTGCCAGCGTCGAACCGCACGAATGGGCTACGTGGCGAAAGACGCTCCCGCCCGGGTATGCGTTCGACGTCATCCGGTCGGGTCGGCAGTTCTACGCCCAGGCGGTACGGAACCGCTGGGTCCGCTCGAACCCGCTCGTCGAGGTCGTCAACCCGAAACCGCGTCGGCGCGAGGTCCAGGTCCCGACCTGGGAGGCGGTTTGGTCGATCGTCGACGAAATGGATTCCCGCTACGCCGCAGCGCCGATCGTCCTCGCGGGGGCGGGGTTGCGGATCGAGGAATTCCTGGCGCTCGAAAAGCGCGACCTGTTCCTCGAATCCCGGGTACTGCAGGTTCGGCGGGTTTGGTCGTCTGGCCGTCTGCTCGAACTCGGTCCCGACGGGTCTAAGTCTGAGGCGCAGCGCCGGAACGTACCGCTGCGTCAGCTCGTCGTCGACGCGTTCGAGGGGATGCGCCCGCGGGTCGATACCGCGATCCTGTTCCCCGCTCCCCGTGGCGGCGACTGGAACCGCTGCCGTGGCTGCGGCTGCGGGTTCGCCGACCGGACGCCCGGGTGTCGAACCTGTAACGCGAGGGTCGCGTCGCGACGCTATTACTCGCAGCGTCGCAAGACGAGCGGCGAGGTCCCGGCCCGCGGCTGGAAGGGTGGCTATCTGTCGAGCGACAAGTTCCTCGCGCGAATCTGGACGCCCGCGGTCGAGGCGGCTGGGGTCGACTATTTCCCGCCCAAGGACCTGCGCCACCTGTACGCGTCGGAAATGCTGGCCAACGGCATCCCGACCCTGACGGTTGCCCGCCGCATGGGAACGAGTCTGCAGCGGATCCAGGAAACCTATGGGCATCTAATCGACGAGGAAACCGACGTCGAACTGGCCGCGATGGATGGCTGGGACAGCGCCCGGGCGGTCGCGCGGAAGGTCGCCCGCAAGTGACGGTCGGGGGCACCCGCGGGCGTTGTGCCCCCGTTGTGCCCCCTTCCGATTCTGCCCGCCTGCAAAATCCCTGCTATTTGCGATATGCGGATGAGAGGGATCGAACCTCCACGGGGTTGTTTTTCGCTGATCGGCGAAACGGGGTAAAACGGGATAAAACGGGGTTTTGCAGGGGGAAACCCTCGGGGGCGCTAGCGGGGTCTAGACGCCCTCGGGGGTCGTTTCTAATCGTTGTGCCCCCTCTGTGCCCCCTTTTCGGGGTCGCATGACGCGCCTGGTTTTCTACGCGTTGGCGGTCGCGCTGGGCGTCTGGATGGCGTTCGCTATTCGCTCACTCGACGGGGAACGAGCTGCAGCGATCGACGAACCGACGACGACCGACCCGGCAACGGTCGAGGTCGACCGGAAACTGCAGGGCCGGAACGTCGAGCAATGGCATTCGATCGCGGCCCGCTACCTGCAGCGGTCACGGTCGCTTACCCGGGCGATTCGTTACGACCCGGAAACGACGACCGCTATAGGCCTCGCCTGCGTCGTCTATGGCCATTGCTCGGAACTCTGGCGCAAGGCGCAATGCGAAAGCCACCTGTACCGCTACGCGCGTAACCGTTCGAGCGACGCGTCGGGCCTGTTCCAGTTCCTTCCGTCGACCTGGCGCTCGACGCCGTTCGGTCGCTACTCGATTTTCGATCCGTACGCGAGCGCCCTGGCTGCGGGCTGGATGCATTCGCGGGGTCGGGGCGGCGAATGGGTTTGCAGGTGACGGTCGATCAACTCGACATTTTCGGCGGGGTCGTCGACGTTCCCCATGCCCGGACGAGCGACCCGTCGACGTCGCAGCGGTCGGGCCGGGCGACCGAGGCAGAGGAGGGATCGACCTCGCTCCTGCGGACGGGCAGCGCGAAACACGTAGCGCTGGCGACGCTGGGCGAACACCCGCGGACGGCGCTGCAGGTCGAGCGGCAGTCGGGTCGGCGGGGGATTTGGAAGCGGGTTAGCGACCTGAAAAACGCGGGCCTCGTCGAGGGGGTCGCGGTTCAGCGGGACCCGTTCACGAAACGCGACGGGATCGTTTGGGACCTGACCGCGAAGGGTCGCGCGGTCCTTGCGACCCTGAACGCGGGACGGGAGGTTCGGTTGTGACTGAGGACGACCCGAGGCGCTACCAAGTGATTTGCGTTTCCGGTTACCTGTCGAGCGCCAAGCGGGGCGGCGCGGACCCGCCGGGCCTGTCGGCGCATGTTGTCGATACCGATTACGGGAAGGTCGTCGCCAGCTATCGAACGGAGACGACCCTTTCACGCGGTCCGTACTTCTGGCCGCGCGAGCGTCGCGCGAAGTTCGCCCGGCAACGCGTCGTCGAGCAGGCGACGGAATGCGCCGCGACGCTGAACGCCCGCGACGAGGCCGAGGTCGCGGCATGGCTGGCCAGCTAGTGACGACCGACGACCTTATTCGGCGGTTCGACGACCTCGTTACGGCGGTCGAGCAAATCGCGAGGGCGCTGCAGGAAATCGCGAGGGTCGCGACGTCGCGTTGGGGGTCCTGGGGATGAGCGCTACTCGTCGGCTGGAACGCGGTCGCGGTCACTCATACGAACTCGACGGTCGCCCCGTCGACGGGGTTACGTCGATCCTGTCGAACGGGGTTCCGAAACCGGCGCTTATCAATTGGGCGGCGAATGAAACCGCCGCCTACGCGGTCAACCATTGGGACGAACTCGGGCAGCGGGAGGTCGCCGAACGACTGCGGACACTCGAACGCGCGAGGTTCATCGGGCGCGATTCGGCGGCGGTCAGGGGAACCGAAATTCATCGGTTGGCGCATCGGCTAGCTGCCGGCGAACTGGTCGACGTTCCCGACCCGCTGATCGGGCACGTAGACGCCTACCTTACGTTCGTCGAGGAATGGCAACCCGAGGAAATCGTCGTCGAGGCGGTCGTCGGGAATCGGGCCTGGAACTACATGGGAACCCTCGACCTGCTCGCGCGTCTGGGCGACGGTCGGTTGTGGCTGCTCGACTGGAAAACGGGAACGTCTGGCGTCTGGCCCGAGGCGGCGCTGCAGCTAGCGGCGTACCGCTACGCGGAATTTTTCCTCGACGTCGACGGACGGGAGCAGCCGCTACCCGAGGTCGAGGAGGCGGGCTGCGTCTGGCTGCGAGCGGACGGGTACGACGTTGTTCCGGTCGATACGTCGCCGGAAACGTTCCGAACGTTCCTGTACGCCGCCCAGGTCGCGCGGTTCGTCAAGTCGCCGCGGACCGTGTTCGTCTGGCCCGCTCTATCACCCCCGACGAGGAGGTCGGTTGCATGACGCTTGCGCCATACGAACCGCCGCCACGACGCGACTGGGTCGCGCTTATGCAACCCGCCGTCGAACTGGCCAAGGCGGTTGCGAATACGGAGTTCGTTCCCAAGTCGCTGCGGGGGAACCCGGCTGCGATTACCGCGGCAATCCTGTACGGCGACGAGGTCGGGCTGGCACCGATGCAGGCGCTCGCGAAAATCGCGGTTATCGAGGGTCGCCCGACGCTGGCTGCCGAGGCTATGCGGGCGCTGATCCTCGCGGCGGGTCACGACCTCTGGATCGAGGACGCGACCGCGACCCGGGTAACGCTCGCGGGGAAGCGGCGCGACTCTGACCAGACGAGTCGGGTCACCTGGACGATGGACGACGCGCGTCGAGCGAAACTCGCGGGTCGCCCGGCGTGGAACCTGTATCCGCGTCAAATGCTGCTCGCGCGGGCGACCGCTGAACTGGCGCGAGGGGTGTTCGCCGACGCGATCGGGGGGCTATCGGCGACGGAGGAACTAGAGGACGTCGACCAAGCGCCGGGCGCTGAGGACCGCCCAGCCGAGTTGTCGACCAAGCGGCGACGTCGAGCTGCGGTCGCGACCGTGACCGCTCCCGTCGAACCCGCTATCACGCCCGAGGCGGGGGTCCCAACGCCCCCGCTCCCGGGCGAACCCGCTCCCGACGAGTCGGAACGCGCCCCTAGCGCCCCTGACGCGCCGGAAGGGGAACCGGAAGGTAACCAGGCGTCCGAGGTACCCGAGGGCGTTACGGACCGAATGAGCGACGCCCAGCGGCGAAAGCTAATGGCGCTTTACGGGGAGGTCGATATCAAGACGCCGGAAGGTCGTCATGCGTTCGCAACCTTCGCGCTGCAGCGTCAGGTCGAGTCGTCGGCCGACCTCACTTCGGACGAGGCCTCGCGGCTAATCGACCTGCTCGAAAACCGCCTCGGTCGCGGTGACTGATTCGGGGTTCATCGTCGTTCGGAATTGGGGGCGGTTCCAGCATTACGACCCGGCCAAACGGACGCCGCCATGGGTGAAAAACCACACCGATCTAACCTCGAACGATGAGTACCGACGGCTCCCAGGAGGTACGCGAGCCGTTCTCCATGGACTCTGGATAGAGTACGCAAAGGCTCACGGAACGCTCACGGCGGACACCCATGACCTATCGGGACGCCTCGCCCTCAGAGTCACGAGCGTTCAGCTCGAACGGCTTACCGCTGCGGGTTTCCTCGACATTGTCGCTAGCAAAGCGCTAGCCCTAGAGCGCTATCAACTCGCTAGCGCCTCGCGTGCGCGTCGAGAGGCAGAGGCAGAGGAAGAAACACCCTTTATCCCTCTACCCCGAAAACCGAGGTCACTCGGGACCAACCCGAGGAACATCGCCCGCGTCGAGGCGTGGATACGAAACGGGAGCGCCAATCATTATCCGCGCGACCGGCTGGCGGTCGTCATCGCAGAGGAGTTCGGCATACGCGATCCCGACGTCGTCGAACGACTCGTCGAGCAGGTGAACGGGAGCGCATGAGCGGCGTCGCCTGGAAGGACCTCGAACGGCGGATTTGCCGGGCGCTGGGGGTCGAGCGACGCCCGAGTATCGGGCCGGGCGGGTACGCCCGCGGGTCGGACGACGACGGGCGCTGCCGCTTCGCGGTCGAGGTCAAGCGAACGACCCGCTATCAACTCCGGCAGTCATGGGTCGCGCAGGCGCGGCGAAACGGGAAGGCGGATCGTCGACCCTGGCTGCTCGTTATCGCTGAGCATGGCGACCGGGTCGCGTTCGACGGCGGCAAACACCCCGTCGCGGTCCTCGACTTTATGGCGTTCGTCGAACTGCTCGAACGAGCGGGGATGCGAGGCCCGGCGGAATGATCGGGGTTCGGCTGATCGTCGCCGACGTCCTCGACGGGTTGGCCGAACTCGCCGACGAGTCGGTTCATTGCGTCGTGACGTCGCCGCCGTACTGGGGTCTACGTGACTACGGGACGGGGTCATGGGCGGGCGGCGAGGATGGCTGCGACCATTCGGTTCCCTACGGGTCGACGACCTCGACGCTGGAAGGGGGCAAGGCGACGCAGGAATCGTCACGGTTCTATCGGGATCGCTGCGGGCGCTGCGGCGCTCGTCGCGTCGACCGACAGTTCGGGATGGAAGCGACCCCCGAGGAGTACGTCGACCGACTCGTCGACGTCTTTCGAGCGGTTCGCCGGGTGCTACGCCGCGACGGAACCGTTTGGTTGAACCTCGGGGATTGCTACGCGACGGGGTCGAGCGGCCAGCGGGTCGTCGGGATGAACGAGCGGCTAGGTCGTCCGGTCGGCGCTGCGAAACAGGGGCGCGGCGATCGTCGCCGCCCAGCGGTCGCGGGGATGAAGCCGAAAGACGTCGTCGGTATCCCCTGGCGAGTCGCGTTCGCCCTGCAGGACGACGGTTGGTTCCTGCGAGCTGAAATCGTCTGGTCGAAACCCAACGCCATGCCGGAGTCGGTGAGGGACCGGCCGACCAAGTCTCACGAACAGGTGTTTTTGCTCGCCCGCTCGCGGCGCTATTTCTACGACCCCGACGCGGTCAGGGAACCGTTCAGCGACAGGTCGACGCCGCGACCGTGGAACGGGAACCTAACGCCCTATGGCGAGGAGGTCGGGAAAGCGGCGGGGCTGGGTGGCGGGTCCCGTGGCGACCCCGACCTCGGAAGGAACATGCGGTCGGTTTGGTCGGTCCCGACCCAGCCATATCCCGAGGCGCATTTCGCGCCGTTCCCCGAGGAGCTACCCCGCCGTTGCATCCTCGCCGGGTGCCCCCCAGGTGGGACGGTCCTCGACCCGTTCCTCGGTTCGGGGACGACCGCGAAGGTTGCCCGCGACCTCGGGCGCGACGCTATCGGGATCGAGCTAAACCCGGGTTACGCTCGACTAGCCGAGGAGCGCAACGGGCAACTAACGATCTATGAAGGGATGGCGCTATCGTCGTGAACGAAAGGGGGTTCGCATGTTCGAGACTGAAACGCCCCAGCCGCCAGACTCACCCGACGAGCCGAAACCGTCTGACGACGAGGAGGGCGAGGGCGAGGAGTAGGGGCGAACAGGTCGCTTGGCGGTTGGGCGGGATGAATGGCCGCATTCTCCCTCGCTCCCCCAGCCGCCAAGCGGTGAACGTCTGAAATGTCGGGCGACCTCGTCGCGACAAGCGGCACTCTGGCCGCTGCTATCGCTGCGCTCGCCGTGGCGCTCGTCCGAACCCGGGACAAGGTCACTCGGCTAGAGGAATGGGTTCGCTTGCACGAACAACGACAGAGGGAACGGGACGATGGCGAGGCGTAGGTCGGCGCGGCGTTGGCGTCGGCTGCGCGAGGTCGTTTTCGCTCGCGACGGTCGGACCTGCGCCCTCTGTGGCGGCTATGCCGACACGGTCGACCATGTTCGACCGCTGGCGCTGGGGGGAACCGACGTTCCCTCAAACCTGCGCCCTCTCTGCCGCTCCTGTAACTGCAGCCGTGGCGCTCGCCTGGGGTCCCGTCTAGCGGCGACGGGTGACCGGCGGGTATGGCCCGGCGCGATCGACCTAGGGGGATGAGGATGGCCAAAGCGAGGAAGCGACCGCAACCGAGGCCGGGGAAAAAGTCGACTGCCAAGGGGGTGAAGCGCCTCCCCGCGTCGCAGTTCGCCTACCCGAAAACACGGGAATATCCGATCAATACGGCAAAGCGGTTCCGGGCGGCGCTGAGCTACGCGGGGCGCAAGACGACGAGCGGGTCGCGGGCGACGATCGTTCGCCGCGGGCTGCGCTCCTCGAACTCCTCGGTCCGGGCTGCAGCCAAGCGAGCGGCTAAGCGGAAATGACTTCCGGTTGCGGAAACGACTGCCGACTGGCAACCTACGGCCTGTGACGACTCGCCGCAGCGTCGTCGACCTAACCTATTACGACCGCGTCTATGGAGGCGAGTCGTTTGGCCAGCGCTTGCGCCGGTTGCGGGAGGCCCGCAGGTTGAGTCAACGCGACGTCGCTAGCCAGTGTGAGGGGGTGTCGTACGCTCACGTTTCACGGCTAGAGGCCGATCATCGGATGGCGTCGGTTCGAGTCATTCGAGAACTGGCGGCAGCGCTCGACGTTACCGCGGCGTACCTCGAATACGGGTACGAACGCGACGACGAGCTGCGGCGACTGCAGAACAGAGTCGAGGAGTTGCTGGCGCAACTCGAATCCGCAACGAACGGGAGCAACCATGCCTGAACTCGAAAAGGTCGACTATGAAGCGGCGCTCGACGTCTTTCGACGAGCGCTCGCAGCGGCCGAGTCGACCGTGACGGAAAAGGAACAGGAACTAGCAGCGGCCCGCGAGGATCGAAACCGGCTGGCGAAAATCATCCGGGCAGCCGACCCCGCCGAACCCGGCCCGGGCCGCTCGAACGGCGGTAAGCCGAGGTGGAGCAAGGACAGTCATCGGAACGTGAGCGGAAAGGTCGCGGTTTCCGACGAGAAGGTCGACGAGGTCGAGCGGTTCCTACGCCGCCACTATGGGAGCGAGGAGTTCTATGGCGCTGGGATCATGCGCGACGAGGCGTTCGCCCGGCGAATGTCAGAGTTCACACTCAATAAGGCGATTCTCGTCCTGAACGAGCGGGGCGTTATCAGACTCGACAGGGTCGACCCGTCGAACCGCCGCCATATCTACAAGCTAACGGAGGTCTAGCCCATGGCCAGCCGAAACGGAACCCGACGTCATGCGAGCATGTATGACTTCCGCGACCTCGACATAATGCTGAAAGTCGAGGCCGAGGCCGATGACGACGGCTGGGTCGACACCGAACACCTAGCCCGGGCGCTGGGGTTCGGCGACGACAAGGTTCCGATCGCGCAGCGGTTGTCATGGATGAAGCGCCTCGGGATGATCGAGCAGCGCCCGAACCAACCCGCCCATAGGCAGAAATCCTGGGGGCTGAGCGATAGCGGGCTGCGGATCGTCCGGGCCAAGGTCAAGGCGTCGCAGTTCCGAACCCTGGAAGCGCTCCCCGATGCCGCGATGATCGAGGTTATGGCGAACGTGACCGCTCGCTATCACTTTGCCTCGCCCGTGACCGCCGCCATGCTGCGACGCGAGTTCGCATTCGGAACCCAGCGACGATGAACCCGACGCGGCGACAGGTCCCCCGCTCCCAGGTCGTCCTCGACAGTCTGCTCGCGCGGTCGGGGAACCCGTATTCGCCACCTGCTCGACGACGTAAGCGACGGCGACTCAATCGCGTTCGCCATCCTGACGGTTCACGAATACGGGCGGTTCGTCGTCGTTGTCTCACGAGTTGAAAACGAACCGCTACGGGATGAGTTCCACCCGTCCGACGTCGACAAAGCGGCCTGGGATGCGGGCGCTGCGTCGAGCGACCCCGACCTGCGGCGGGAGGTCCATCCCGAGTGAGGTCGGCGGCAGGGCTGGCGCTCCTCGCGGTCGCGTTGGCCCTGTTCGTCTGGCTATTCGTCTGGATCATCCCGACCGGGCCGCACTAGTGAAGGGCGTCCGAGTCGTCCGGCGGCTGCGGCGTTGGTGGCGCGACCTACGCTGGGCGATCCATTCGCGCCCCTAGGGATCGGTTGCCAGCGGTGACGACAGCTCGCGACCCGTTGCCAGCGTTGGCGACAGTCTTACTGAGAGTCGGAGACTGGCACTCTCCGCAGTTCGGCCCGCCTAAAAAATTCCGTTGTCGCCGCCGACAACGCGAGGCCGGGAAAATTTTTCGGCCGGAAATTTTTTCGCCGTGAAGGTCCTCGTCTGTGGGTCGCGGTCGTGGCGCGACGTCGACGCGATCGAGGAGCGGCTGGGCCGGTTGCCGCGAGGAACAACGATCATTCACGGCGGGGCGAGGGGTGCCGATGTTCGGGCCGGGATCGTTGCTCGTCGTCTTGGGTTCGAGGTCGTCGAGCTGCCAGCCGACTGGCTGGGGTTCGGTCGGTCGGCGGGGCCGATCCGTAACCGTGCCATGCTCGACCTGCGGCCCGACCTCGTCGTCGCGTTTTGGGATGGCGTTTCGACGGGGACGCTCGACACTTTGCGCGAGGCTGAGCGTCGCCGGTTGCGGGTCGAGGTCGTCTTGGCTGGGGAGTAGCGGACGGCCCGCCCGCAGGACGGCGGGCCGTCGCTGTCGTCAGTCGTCAGGACCGCAAGGGAAGCGGGAAGTCTGACGGCCGGGGGGACCATAGCGCCCGGCGGCGACTGCCGCTACCCCATGAACGACAACGACCCGCCGGGATGGGCGGGTCGTCGTCTTACGCGGGGTTAGAGGTCGAGGCTTGTCACGGTCCCGGCATCGCCCCGCGATCCTGGCTCCCGGCATGGTCGCAGGTGTCACCTAGCGCGATCGGTGCCCCGCAGTCGTCGCAGGTCGTACCCTCGCGTCCTGTGTCGTGAACGATCGTCATTGCGATCCGCGGCACCGCGACGTAATCGCGGAGGTCCTTGGCGCAGCGGTCGCAGCGGCGCGTAACGAGGTTCGGCCAATGCGCCGGGTTGTCGTCGTCGCGGTACTCCTGAACGGTCGTCATGGGGTGTTCGTGGCAGCGCTCGCAGAGGGGCATTCCGACGACGGCCCGCTGGCCGCTCGCGCGGTGAGCGACGACCGCCTCGTCGAGGTCGTCTGTGTAGGTCGTCCAGTCGTCGACGATGACGACGTTATGGCGGGCCTGGGCGTCGACGACCGCGGCGTCCTCGGTGGGGCTACTCTGTAGGGGTCACGGTTCCTATCGAGCAGGAGGTATACGGGTGGGCCGAGGCGCGGAAGCGGTGCTATCTGTAGATGCGCTGGCCGACGAACTTCTCGCGGCGATCAACGACTACCCCGCTGAGCGTCCGTTCTCGCGTGACCCGGCCAGAGGCGAACCCGAGCGGAGGCTGGCCGCAGCGTACAACCAGCTCTACTGCGAGTTGCACGATCTCGCGGCTGGGTCTGCTCCCCCACCCACCAGAGGAGAAGCCGTGCTGAGCGCCCGCGTAGCAGGGCCCCCTCGGGGCGCTGCGGTTACCGACTGAACGACGGCAGCCGGGTCGGATACCCGGCACCCGTGGCGACCCCGAGGGGGAACCTCGGACGCTAGTAGATCGCGAGCGGTTCGTCGCTGGCGTTGGCTGCGAGTTGCCCGGCCCGGTACCAAGCGGCCCGGGCTGCGAGGCCTGCGTCGCAGGGTTCCCCTGTTTCGGGGCGGGCGAGTCGGATCGACCCGTCGACCATGGTTCGGACGGCCATCCGGTCTACATGGTCGGCGATTAGCGGGGAATGGTCATGCGTCAGTCGTCCGTCGACGATCGCGCGGTGGAACTCGTTAGCGCTCGCGGCCTCGACGTCGGCTCCCGTGTCCCATGGTCGCAGCGGCATCCCGTCGCGGCGGAGGTCGGCGAACAGGCCGGTTCGGATTCGCTTGGGATGGGTGACCTCGACGACCTCCCAGCGGTCGGCGCAAGCGTCGAGGACGCGTTTCAGCTCGTCGTCGCGGGCGGCCTGCGCCGACCAACAATGGAACACGGACCCGTCTAGTCCGCAGCCGACGACTGCGAGGGTTCGCTGATAGGTGCCCTCGACGGCGATAACGACCTCGGTCCCGTCGGGTGGCGGGAGGACGTCGGGACAGTCGTTCCATGCGCCGTCGGGTAGCCAGCCAGCCGTCTGTTCGACCCATTGGCCCAGGTGGTACGTGCGGAATGAGCGTTCCGGCAGTAGGTCGGCCTGGATCGCTATGGCTGCGGGGGTCATAAATCCGGCGCGTAGCGCTGGGTTCGCTTGCGCCCAGGTTCGGCGGTCGTGGAGGTCCGCTCCCGGCGGGGCGCTGAACTCGACGTAGGAAACGCCCGAGGGAAGCGACCCGGCGAAGGATTCCTCTCGCAGTCGGTACAGAATGTTCGGGTCGAATCCGGGGGTGCCGATCCCGATGAGCCGGGCGTCAGGTCGTTTCGCTAGCCGGGCGATTAGCGCCTCGACGAGCGGGTCGTCGGCGAACCCGATTTCGTCGATTACGGCGAGCGAGAAGTTCAACCCCTGTAGGCCGCTCAGTCGGGCGGGATGCGCCATTAGCCGCGATCCGGTCGGCCTGAATTCGAGGATGCCCGGGTTTGCGTACCAAACGCAGCGGTCGGACAGTTCGGGGACCATTTCGACGAACCGTTTCGCTGCCTCGACCATGATTGCCGCTTGTTCCCGCTTGGTCGCTAGAACGTCGACCTCGACGTAGGCGTCGCCCCTGCAGAGTCGTTCGACGGCGACGGCTGCGAGCAGCGTCGATTTCCCGTTGGCGGCGGGGATCGAAACGAACGTCGCGAGGTTGTCGTACAGGGATCGGATGATCGAGCGTTGGAACCCGGCCAGTTTCATCGGCTGGCCCTGGCCGTAGCCAACGGGAACGGGAAGGTATTTCTCTATCCAGCGGATCGCCCTGGCGGATTCGCTCGTCGTCGTCCATCCGGCCCATGGCGGCATTTCGACGAGCCGTAGGCGGGGTTTTGGTCCTCTGGCGGCGAGACTGTCGCCGACGGGTTGCCATGACACGGGCGGTATTGTCGCCGGTAATCCCGACCGCCACTAGCGGAAATGATTTCCCATTGCGGTTTCGGTTGCCGCCTGCGACTCTAGGACCCCATGCGACTGCGTCGCCGTCGGGAGCGACAACGGCAGAGTTTCTACGCCGCTGCAGCGCTCGACCCCGACCTCGCCGGGTTGCACCCGACCTCGATTAGTTGGTACCTCGAATCGGGGGCATGGGTTTCCCCTGGGATGGCGTCGCGGCTGGGGGTCGTCGCGCGTTGTCTACAGCTCGTTTCCCAGCAGATAGGAACGATGCCGCTCCGTTTCCGTGGCGGCTATCAACCGCTTTGGGTGAGCAACCCTGACCCCGTCTGGTTTCCGGGCGGGATCGGGTCGGCGGTATTCGCTGCCGCTTATTCAATGTACGCCTGGGGCGACGCGTTCCTATGGGTGACGTCGCGCTATCAGACTGGCTACCCGCAAACCTGGACGGTCCTCGACCCGGCGAAAGTCGTTGTCGAGGCGAATCCCCGTGGCGGGCGTACCTACAGGATCGGCGAAACGCGGTTCGCTACCGACGACATTCTGCAAATCACCCGCGACCCGAAAGGCGGGTTACGCGGGACCTCAGCGCTGGAAGGGTACGCGGGGAATGTCGCATCGGCGGCGGCAGCGGAAGCGTTCGCCGCGGGGGTCTACAACGGGGGCGGCATCCCCTGGGCGGTCCTGCAGCCGTCGCGCCGGGTGACCAAGGAACAGGCCGAGGAGCTGCAGGCGCAATGGTTGTCGAGGTCGGGGCAACGGAACGGCGCTCCTGCGGTTTTGCCGCCAGACGTCGCCTATAAAGAATTCGCTTTCAACCCCAAGGACCTCATGCTTTTGGAGTCGCGGGAATGGGACGCGAAACAGATTGCCGCCGCCTACGGGGTGCCCGCGTTCATGCTGAATATGGAGCAGGCCGGGGGGCTGAATTACTCGAACCCCGAAATGCTTTTTGAAACATGGTGGCGGGCCGAGTTGTACCCCGCCGCTCATCGGGTCGAGTCTCACCTGTCGACCTGGGTCCCGTCGGGGTCATGGGTCGAGTTCGACCCGTCGATTCTGCTCTCGCCCGACCTCGCGGCGAAACAAACGATCTACTCGAAAGCGCTCGCGGACGGGGTCGTCACGGAGGACGAATACCGGGCTGCCGTGTTCGACCTCCCGCCCCTGTCGGAAGGGGAAGCGCTGCCGCTGATCGACGAACCGCCGGGGGCGAAACCCTCGGTCGGCCAGCCGTCGCCCGCCGAACCACCCGCTTTGGAGGTCGTAACCGGATGAACGAACCGATTCTGCATAGAACATTCACGCTGCGCCTAGAGCGCCACGGCGACGACGGGCGAACGCTGGAAGGTTGCTGCGTTCCCTATGGGGAGGCTGCCCGCGTTCAGGACGCCGGAGGTCCCGCCTATTTCGAGGTATTCGAGGCGGGCGCGTTCGCTCGCAACCTGAAAGCGCCGAACCGGATCGAACTGCGGTACGAACACCGCGACGGCCTGGCCGACATTATCGGGAGGGCGGTCGAACTGTCGGACGAAACCTCGGGGTTGTACGGAACGTTCCGGGTGTTCGGCGGGATGATCGGCGACCAAGCGCTCGAACTCGTCGACGAGGGAATCCTCCCGGGCCTGTCGATCGGTTTCGCCGACCTGCGCCGCGGCGGGTGGCGTCGTACTCCCGAGGGTACGGTCGTTCGGGAGCATTGCCATTTGGACGAGGTTTCCCTCTGCAGAACCCCGTCGTATGCGGCGGCGCTCGTTACCGCTCATCGTTCCAAAGCGGAAATGATTACCGCCCTGGAAATCCCTACGGTCGACGAGTCGCAGCGCGACCGCTTGCGAAACGTCGGAATCCGGGCGTAACCTACGCGGGCAGAACGGCACCCCGCATACCCGGCACCCCGCTTTAGCGGCACCCCGGACCCGCGGCACCCCGTCGAATCCGAGTCACGACGGAGGTATAGGAATGCCGCCTAACGCAGTTTTGCAGCGCCTCGTCGACGAGCGGGAACGCGTGAACGAGAACATCGACGCGATCCTCGAAAGCGCCGAAGGCGAGGACCGCGACCCGTCCGATTCTGAGCGGGAACTGATTTCCCGCCAGCGATCCCGGCTCGCAGAACTCGAACCGCAAATCGGGGAACTGCTCGACCTAGAGGAGGCGCGGCAGTCGTCGCGCGACGCTCGCGCGGTCCTTTCGCGGGCGGGTCGCCCCGAACCGACCCCGACGTCGACCCCGTCCGCTCCTGAATCAGAGGGCGGCGAACTCGTCTATCGGAACTTCGGCCAGTACGCGCGGGACGAACTCATTTCGCGGTTCGATTCGATCGCGACCCGTGCCGGGGGACCGTCAGCTCGGGAGGCTGCCCGCGACCGTCTGACCAGGGCGGTTGCAAACACCCTTACCGCCGATATCCCAGGCCTGCTCCCGTCGCAGCATTTGGCGCAGCTAATCGACGTTATCGACAAGTCGAGGCCGGTCGTTCAGGCGTCGCGGTCGATCGCGCTTACCGCTGGGAAAGTGACGTACCCGCAAATCACCCAGCGGCCCATCGTCGGCGAGCAGACGGCGGAAAAGACGGAACTGCCCAGCCAGAAAATGACGGTCGCCATGCGCGAGGCGAACGCCAAGGTCTACGGCGGGTCGGGCGACCTGTCATGGCAGGACGTCGTTTGGTCGAACCCCGACGCGTTGGCGCTTTGGTTCGACCTCGCGGCCGAGGCTTACGCTCACACAACGGAAGGGGTTGCCTGCGCCGCGCTGGAAGCGATCGCGGGAACGGCGATCCCCGTTGCGTCGAACGACCTCGCGGGCTGGATCGCTGCGATTACGCAGGCGGCGGGCGAGATTTACGACTCGTCTGGACGCCGGGCCGACACCCTGGCTACCGACGTCGCGACGGGTTACGCCCTGCTCGGGATCGTCGGTTCCGAGGCTCCCGTTTTCATCGCTGCGGGGTCGGGGAACCTGTCGACGGGAACGGGAACGGTTGCCGGTCTGCAGCTAGTCATTTCGGGCGGGTTCACGGCTCCGTATGCGGTCGTCGGCGCGTTCGACCAATTCCTGACGGCGGAGAATGCGGGAGCGCCGGTCGAGCTGCGGGCGGTCGAACCGTCGATCGCCGGGTTCGAGGTCGGGGTCGTGGGAGCGTTTCTGGCCCAGGTAATCGACGCGACGGCATTCCGTGAACTGGGAGCGCCCGCCGTGACTGGGTCGTCGACGCGGTCGACCTCCTCGAAATCGAGCTAAC
>DATBFX010000634.1:0-4953 GCA_036558305.1 Thermomicrobiales bacterium
GGCGGTGGCGTCCGACGATCGCCTTCGAGTACCACCGCGGGCTCTGGGCGGCGGCCGGCCACACGCTGGAGCATGCCACCGGCTACCTCACCGGCGAGTTCGGCTACCGCGTCTCATCGCTGGCCCAAAGCTTCGAGGTGCAAACCATCCTCGCCCTGCCCTAACGGCCTGCGCCGGCCGCGATACATGGAGTGGCGCCCGTTATCGCCGTTACCCGAACACCGCCTCGTACCGCATGCCATCCCGATCCGGCCCGATCGGCACCAGGAACAGGTCGAACTCCCCGATCGCCTCGTGCTCGATCCGGTACGTCCGCTGAGGCAACACCCGATCGCGCGACCCCCGGAAGACGAGCGAAAAGGGCGTCCGCCGCCCCCCCGACGCCGCGTCCTCGCCCAACGCCGTCGCCTCGACCAATCTCGTCTCTTCCCAATCCGCGTCCCCGACCCGAATCCGAAACGGCTCGTCCAGATGGGGCGAAAACGTCCCCACGTCAAACCTCTCCAGCATCGTCCGTCCCCCCTCGTCCAAACCCGACCGGCCGCCATCATAGACCGCGAACCGTCGCCCCTCAACAGACCCTGCCCTCCGCCAACCCGAGGACGAACCCCCGCCCGCGCTCGCCCCAAAAAGCCCGCTGTGCCCCCTTGACACAGCGTACGTACGGGCGTAGAGTACGGGCACGTCGGACGCGGAGCGGTCTTCGGATCGCGAGGCGGGCGACGGAGCAGACGCCGACCGGGGTACGCGCGCAAGCGCCCAACTCGTCGGCGTTTTGCTTTGCCCAACGACCCTCCGAACTGCCCAGCCATCGGACTTGACAGCCACCCAAAAAGAACATTAGATCTATCGAAGCGGTCGCCTCCCGGCACGGGTGGGCGGGCCTGGGCAGGCAGCGGGAACCCCCTGGGTGCCGCCCAGGCAAGGCCACCGGCGCTGCGGCGGCCAATGGCCCCGGCCGCTCACTCGTTCTCCCCTCCCCCTGCGTAGGGCCGGGTACCGGGAACCGGGAACCCCCTGGGTGCGGTGTGGTGGCGGCCGGGGGTGGGGGCCGTTCCTGACGCCTGACGCCTGACGCCTGACGCCTAGGTGCTCATCACGTTCGTCAACCGCCCGAGCCGATCCACCTCGACGACGACCTCGTCGTTCGGCTTCAGCCATGGCTTGTCCGGCCGCCCCATCGCCACGCCCTCCGGTGTCCCGGTGACGATGATGTCGCCCGGTTCGAGCGCGAAGTACCGGCTGACGTAGCTGACGATCTGCGCCACCGAGAAGATCATGTCGCCCGTGCTCGAGTCCTGCCGCGGTTCGCCGTTGACCCAGGTCCGCAGCCGCAACTCCTGCGGATTGCCGACCTCGTCCGCTGTCACCAACCATGGCCCGATCGGCAGGAACTTGTCGAGGGTCTTGCCGAGCAGCCACTGGCTCGTCCGGCTCTGCAGATCGCGCACGCTGACGTCGTTGGCGGTGAAATAGCCGAGGACGAAACCGAGCGCCTCCTCCTCGCTCACGTGCGAGGCGCGCTTACCGATCGCCAACCCGAGCTCGACCTCGTAGTCGTACTGGTGCGCCACCGTCGGCAACGGCACCGATTCGCCGTTGGCGGCGATGGTGTTGGAAAACTTCGAGAAGACGACCGGCACCTCGGGAATCGGCGCATTCGTCTCCGTGGCGTGCTTGCGATAGTTCAACCCGATGCAGACGATCTTGCCCGGTCGGGGCACACACGGCCCGTACCGCAACCCCATCTCGTCGCGCAACCACGGTTCGCCGGCCGGGGCGATCGCCGCCCGGCTGGTCAACTCGTTGAGCGCGCGCAACCCCTCGTCGCCACCGGCGATCGCGGCATCGATGGTCGTCGGCACGCCCTGAAGTCCGAGCGCTTCGGCCGCGGCGGCGACGTCGATTACCCCGGCATCGACGCGCAGACCCAACTTGAGGACGTCCCCCTCCCGAAACGTCAACAGTTTCATCTTCCCTTCCCCTCCAGGTTGATCGCGGCCGCACCGACACCCAGCCGCGTTCGAGCCGCACCGAATCGGTAGGGTACCAGACTCGACCGGCGGGGAAACGGGCTTGACACGGCGACGGAATCAAATTACTATCTTACTAGTATAATAGACGAATAGGGATAGCCACCGTGGAGGAACCATGATCGACTTCCACCTCGACAACCGGTCCGGTGTCCCGCCCTACCTGCAACTGGTCCAGCAGGTCAAGCACGCCTTGCGGGTGGGGCTGCTCGGGCCGGGCGATCAACTGCCGACCGTGCGCGACGTCGTCGCCAACCTGGCGATCAATCCCAACACGGTCGCCAAGGCCTACCGCGAGCTCGAACTGGAAGGCTTGATCGGCGGCCGACCCGGACAGGGCACCTTCGTCATCCGGGCATTGCCCGGTCCCTCCGCCGCCGATCTCGCCGCCCTCCGCTTCGAACTGGATCGTTGGCTGTCTCGCGCCATCGCGGCCGGTCTCGACGGCGAGAGCATCCTCGCCCTCGTCGCCGCCACCCTCCGCGAAGCGCCAAAGGAGCAGGTGGCATGACCTCCGCCATCGAGATGAACGAACTCGGCAAACGCTACGGCAAGCAATGGGCCTTACGCGACTGCACCCTCGCGGTCCCCACCGGCACGGTGGCCGCACTCGTCGGTCCCAACGGCGCCGGCAAGACGACGCTGATCCAACTCGCCGTCGGCCTGATCGAGCCGACCAGCGGCGCGATCCGCGTCCTCGGGGGATCACCCCGCGACAACGCCCCGCTGACACTGGCCAGCATCGGCTACGTGGCGCAGGACCACCCGCTCTACCGCCGCTTCTCCGTCGCCGACATGCTGACGATGGGCCGCAAGCTCAATCCCCGCTGGGACGACGAGCTCGCCAGGAAGCGCCTCACGCGCCTCGGTATCCCCCTCGACAAGAGCACGGGAAAGCTGTCCGGGGGCCAGCAGGCGCAGGTCGCGCTCGTTCTCGCGCTGGCGAAGCGGCCCGCGGTCGTCGTCCTCGACGAACCGCTCGCCTCGCTCGACCCGCTCGCCCGCCGCGAGTTCCTGCAAACGCTGATGGACGCCGCGGCGGAGGACGGGCTGACGATCCTCCTCTCCTCCCACATCCTGGCCGATCTCGAACGGGTCTGCGACTTCCTGGTGATCCTGGCCGCCGGCAGGGTCCAGATCGCCGGTGAGATCGAGCGGGTCGTCGCCTCCCACAAACTGCTGACCGGCCCTCGCTGCGATCCCGCCGCGGTCGACCGCATCCACAACGTCGTCCAGGCCCATGATACCGAGCGGCAGACCTCGCTCCTGGTGCGCACGAATGGGCACCTCTTCGACGCCTCCTGGCAGGTCAACGACGTGCCGCTCGAAGAGATCGTGCTCGGCTATCTCGGTCGCCCGCCGGAGAAGGCGCCGGTGCTCTTGACCCAGCCATTGGCGGAGGTGCCGGCATGACCTGGCTGACATGGCGTCAATCGCGCCTGGAATCGCTCATCGGCGGTGCCGCCTTGGCCCTTGTCGCCGTGTTCATGCTCTGGACCGGCCACACGATGATCGCCTCGTATCACGACCTGGGGCTGCCGGCGTGCGTGGCGTCACACGGCGGCGATGGAAGCTGCCAAAACGCCGTCGCCGACTTTCTGAACCGGTTTGGCAATCTGGACGGACTGGTCGGCTGGCTGAACCTCCTCCCCTTCTTGCTCGGGCTGTTGCTGGCGACTCCGACGCTGCTCGATCTTGAGCAAGGCACCTACCGGCTGGCCTGGACCCAAAGCGTGACGCGCCGTCGTTGGCTCGCGGCGAAGATCGGCTACGGATTGGTCGTCGCCGCGGTCGTGTCGGCGGCGCTCGTCGCCCTCTGGAGCTGGTGGCGCGGGCCGTTCGACGCCATCGACGGCCGACTGAACGGCAACGGCTTCGACCTCGAAGGCACCGTGCCTTTCGCCTACGTCGTCTTCTCGTTCGCCGTTTGCCTGGCAATCGGCACCGTGTTGCGACGGACGGTTCCGGCACTCGGGATCGGGCTCGTGGTCTACCTCGTCGCCCGCCTCGGCGTCATCTCTCAATTGCGGCCGCATTACCTCAACCCGATCAAACTCACCTGGGATCCGACCGATCCCACTCCAGCGGCGGCCGTCGGTCGGTTCGGGGACGGGAGTTGGATCATCGACCAGGGGTTCTCGGCCACCGGCGGTCGGGCGACGATCGACAACGCATTGCGCGACTGCGCCGGTGTCGCCGGCGGGGGCGGCGAAAAGCGGGCGATCCGGCTCGGCGCCGACGATGCGTTCAATCGCTGTCTGCACGACCACAGCATCGTCAACACGCTCGTCTACCACCCCGCCAGTCGGTTCTGGACGTTCCAAGGATTTGAGACGGCGCTGTTCCTCGGCGTCTCGGCGATCCTGCTCGCCGTCACCGTCTGGTGGGTGTTGCGACGGATCGCCTGAGAAGGAGACTGCGGCATGATCTGGTTGACCTGGCGCCAGTCCCGGTTGGAGTCGTTGATCGGCGCCGTCGCGCTTGCTCTCGTCGCGACGTTTGTCCTCTGGAACGGTCACACCATGATCTCGTCCTATCACGACGCGGGGTTACCCCGTTGCGTGGCGATGCACGCGGACGACACGGGGTGTCGCCTCGCCGCCGATGCCTTCCTCCGGCGGTTCGACACCCTGCGCGGGATCAAGATGGTGCTGCTGTTGTGCCTGCCGTTCCTGGTCGGATTACTGCTTGCGGCGCCGATCGTGCTCGATTTCGAACACGGCACCTACCGTCTGGCCTGGACGCAAAGCGTGACGCGCCGCCGCTGGTTGGCGGCCAAGATCGCCTACGGGCTGGCGATTGCGATCGTCGCGGCCGCGGCACTCGTGGCGTTGTGGACGTGGTGGCTAGGGCCGATCGATGCCCTGAAGGGAAAATTCAACGGCAATTCCTTCGACTTCGAGGGGACGGCGCCGATTGC